>NZ_WLUN01000003.1:0-295191 GCF_009706645.1 Providencia sp. wls1914 | reverse complement strand
GTGGTTCTTTCTTATTCAGAAAGAGCGGTATTATGCAATGATTCTTGCAACAACACCCGCACCTACAGTACGACCACCTTCACGGATTGCGAAACGTAAACCATCATCCATCGCGATTGGGTGAATCAGAGTCACGATCATGTTGATGTTGTCGCCTGGCATTACCATCTCTACGCCTTCTGGCAGTTCGATAGTACCGGTTACGTCAGTTGTACGGAAGTAGAACTGTGGACGGTAGCCTTTGAAGAATGGAGTATGACGACCACCTTCATCTTTGCTCAGAATATAAACTTCTGATTCGAATTGGGTGTGTGGCTTGATTGAACCTGGTTTAGCCAGTACTTGACCACGTTGAATTTCTTCACGCTTAGTACCACGCAGCAGAACACCAACGTTCTCACCCGCACGACCTTCGTCCAGCAGTTTACGGAACATTTCAACGCCAGTACAAGTTGTTTTAGCCGTTGCTTGGATACCAACGATTTCAACTTCTTCACCAACTTTGATGATACCACGCTCAACACGGCCTGTTACTACTGTACCACGACCAGAGATTGAGAATACGTCTTCGATTGGCAGCAGGAATGGCTTGTCAATTGCACGCTCTGGTTCTGGGATGTAAGAATCCAGGTAGCCTGCTAATTCAACAATTTTCGCTTCCCACTCTGGGTTGCCTTCCAGCGCTTTCAGTGCTGAACCGCGAACAACTGGAGTGTCGTCGCCTGGGAAATCGTATTGAGACAGAAGTTCACGAACTTCCATTTCAACTAATTCTAACAGTTCTTCGTCGTCTACCATGTCACATTTGTTCAGGAAAACGATGATGTAAGGAACACCTACTTGGCGACCTAACAGGATGTGCTCACGAGTTTGTGGCATTGGGCCATCAGTCGCAGCAACAACCAGAATTGCACCGTCCATCTGCGCAGCACCAGTGATCATGTTTTTAACATAGTCGGCGTGACCTGGGCAGTCTACGTGTGCGTAGTGGCGAGTTGGAGTGTCATATTCTACGTGAGAAGTAGAAATGGTGATACCACGCGCTTTTTCTTCTGGTGCGTTATCGATTTGGTCGAATGCACGAGCGTTACCGCCGTAAGTTTTAGCCAGAACAGTAGTGATTGCTGCTGTCAGGGTAGTTTTACCATGGTCAACGTGGCCGATTGTACCAACGTTAACGTGCGGTTTTGAACGTTCAAATTTTTCTTTAGACACGACTCTATTCCTTATGGAGTTCCCTCTTCACGATAAAGAAGGAACTTAAATTAAAGTAGTTAAATCGATAAAAATCGATTATCTAGCGTTACGAGCTTCGATTACAGCTTGTGCAACGTTGTTTGGCGCTTCATTGTACTTCAGGAACTCCATAGAGTATGAAGCACGACCTTGTGTCTGAGAACGCAGGTCAGTAGCATAACCGAACATTTCGGACAATGGTACTTGTGCACGAACAACTTTACCAGTAGGTAAGTCATCCATACCTTCAATCATACCACGACGACGGTTCAGGTCACCAATTACATCGCCCATGTAGTCTTCTGGAGTTTCCACTTCAACTTTCATGATTGGCTCAAGCAGAACTGGTTTCGCTTTTTTGAAGCCGTCTTTAAATGCCAGCGATGCTGCCAATTTAAACGCCAATTCAGAGGAGTCAACATCATGGTAAGAACCGAAATGCAGACGAACACCCATGTTAACTACTGGATAACCAGCTAATGGACCAGACTTAAGCTGCTCTTGCAGACCTTTGTCAACCGCAGGAATGTATTCCGTAGGGATTACACCACCTTTGATTTCGTTGACAAACTCGTAGTCCATTGGCAGACCATCTTTGTCTTTCTTGTCCAGTGGGTACATATCGATAACGACATGACCGTACTGACCACGACCACCAGACTGTTTCGCGTGTTTACCTTCGATGTCAGTCACTTTAGCAGTGATTGCTTCGCGGTAAGCTACTTGTGGTTTACCAACGTTCGCTTCAACTTTGAATTCACGACGCATACGGTCAACCAGAACGTCCAAGTGCAATTCACCCATACCAGCGATGATAGTCTGATTAGTCTCTTCATCACTTGATACGCGGAATGATGGGTCTTCTTGAGCCAGACGGCCTAATGCGATACCCATTTTTTCTTGGTCAGCTTTAGTTTTTGGTTCGATTGCAACAGAGATTACTGGCTCTGGGAATTCCATACGCTCCAGGATGATTGGTGCATCAACTGCACATAAAGTATCACCTGTAGTTACGTCTTTCAGACCGATAGCAGCCGCGATGTCACCAGCGCGAACTTCTTTAATCTCTTCACGCTTGTTAGCGTGCATCTGAACGATACGACCAAAACGCTCTTTCTTCGCTTTAACAGCGTTCAGAACGGTATCACCTGAGTTAACAACACCGGAATAAACACGGAAGAATGTCAGGTTACCAACGAATGGGTCAGTTGCAATTTTAAATGCTAAAGATGAGAACGGCTCTTCGTCACTTGCATGACGTTCAGCTGGAGTATCTTTACCATCGTCCAGAATACCGTTAATTGCCGGTACATCTGTAGGAGCTGGTAAGTAATCCACGACCGCATCCAGCATCGCCTGAACACCTTTGTTCTTAAATGCAGAACCACAGGTAACCAGGATAATTTCGCTAGCAAGAACACGTTGACGTAAAGCACCTTTGATTTCTGCTTCAGTCAGTTCTTCACCGCCCAGATATTTTTCCATCAGTTCTTCTGATGCTTCTGCAGCGGATTCGATCAGGTTGTTGTGCCACTCTTCAGCCAGCTCTTGCATGTCCGCAGGGATATCTTCATATTCGAAGGTAACGCCTTGGTCTTCATCGTTCCATTTGATTGCTTTCATTTTCAGCAAGTCAACAACACCAGTGAACGACTCTTCTGCGCCAACTGGTAATTGCAGTGGAACTGCAGTAGCTGCTAAACGAGTTTTTAACTGCTCAACAACGCGTAAGAAGTTCGCACCCATACGGTCCATTTTGTTAACGAACGCGATACGTGGAACTTTATATTTGTTAGCCTGACGCCATACGGTTTCAGACTGTGGCTGAACACCACCAACCGCACAGTAAACCATTACCGCGCCATCAAGAACACGCATAGAACGTTCTACTTCGATTGTGAAGTCAACGTGTCCCGGGGTGTCGATGATGTTGATACGGTGTGGTTCATACTGCTTAGCCATACCAGACCAGAATGCAGTAGTCGCAGCTGAAGTGATAGTAATACCACGCTCTTGCTCCTGCTCCATCCAGTCCATTGTTGCAGAACCTTCGTGGGTTTCACCGATCTTATGGTTTACACCAGTATAGAACAGAATACGTTCAGAAGTTGTGGTTTTACCGGCGTCGATGTGTGCACTGATACCGATGTTACGATAGCGTGCTATGGGCGTTTGACGAGCCATTTTTTCCTCTCTCGTGGGCGTTCAATTCTTCATATAAAGGGCAGCTGAAAGCTACCCTGAGATACATCACTAAGATTGGTAAGAGATTACCAACGGTAGTGTGCGAACGCCTTGTTAGCTTCTGCCATACGGTGAACGTCTTCACGTTTCTTAACAGATGAACCTTTGTTCTCAGCAGCGTCTGATAATTCGTTTGCCAGGCGAAGCGCCATAGATTTATCACCGCGTTTACGAGCAGCATCAACGATCCAACGCATTGCCAGGGCATTACGACGAACCGGGCGAACTTCAACTGGAACTTGGTAAGTTGAACCACCAACACGGCGGGATTTAACTTCCACAGTCGGACGCACGTTATCAAGTGCTAATTCGAATGCGTCAAGTTCAGTTTTACCAGAACGCTGAGCAAGGAGCTCAAGTGCGTTATATACGATTGCTTCAGCAGTAGATTTTTTCCCGTCTACCATCAGGATATTTACAAATTTGGCCAGTAATTCTGATCCGAACTTAGGATCTGGAAGAATTTTACGTTGACCAATTACGCGACGACGTGGCATGGATATGACTCCGTTGTTAATTCAGGTTTGTCCAAAACTCTACGAGAGTATTTTGACATTAAGATTAAAAATGTTTGGCCTTACTTAACGGAAATCCATTAAGCCTTAGGTTTCTTCGCGCCGTATTTAGAACGAGCTTGCTTACGGTCTTTAACACCAGAACAGTCCAGTGCGCCGCGAACGGTGTGATAACGCACACCTGGCAAGTCTTTAACACGACCGCCACGGATCAGGATTACGGAGTGTTCCTGCAAGTTGTGGCCTTCACCACCGATGTAGGAAGATACTTCGAAACCGTTAGTTAAACGAACACGGCATACTTTACGTAATGCTGAGTTTGGTTTTTTAGGAGTGGTAGTATATACACGAGTACATACGCCACGTTTTTGCGGGCAAGCTTCCAGTGCTGGAACGTTGCTTTTCACAACTTTCGAGCTACGAGATTTGCGTACCAGCTGATTAATAGTTGCCATTATTAAAAAAGCTCCTGGTTTTTTTGCTTCGTAAACACGGATTTTGACCTCGTTCGCCAACATGACGATACACGAGGACGCGAAATTTTATTGCCGACTGGCTCAGGTGTCAAGAAATATACAACTTTTAGTGACTTTATAAGGCAAAATGTTGCTTATGAGCTTCAGTTAGCTTTACAAAACCTTGATATGAGATGATAGAAACGCCATCAGCTACCTGATCTTGTAGCCCTCGGGCGTCAATATCTGCATCCAAGGCATAGATTTGGGCACCGCTATTTTGTAGTTCCGCAAGATATTTGGATTGTGAAACGGCGGCAATCACACCATCTTGGAAAAGCAATATAGCGTCTTCATTGGTGATTAAACGCAATAGCGCGGAAAAATCACATTTAAATGGAGAAGTGGCTAGGGTGTATAACATAGGCAGGATCCTACTATAGATCAAAATCCGAACACAAGATCAAATTTTGAACACAAGCTCAAAATTTCAGCACAACATCACAGACAGATAACTGCTCTTGGATCTGCTGGGGTGTTAAAAATTCAGGCGTCACAATCCACTCATTTTGCTGGCTAAGGCCTCTTTCCTTTAATGACTCTGAACATAGGTAAATGTTTTCAATGTCATAGAGAGGTAAAATCTTGAACGTCGCAATATAGTCCCGAGCTAAAATTTCTTTAGGCTGCTGATGAGCGAGTAATTGGCATACGCCATCAGAAAGAAAGAATACACTGATTTCCTCAGTCAGTGCTGAGGTCGCTAATAACGCATCCAGTCCTTCGCGCCCACTGGCACTACCATGTGGCATAGTCGTAAAAACAAAGGCTATTTTCTTCACAAGAGACCTTATCTTATATCTTATAGAGTGACGTGGTTCATGATGTTCAGGTTTAAAACTGGATTGTGCGGTCAGTGGTTAACATGGATTCAGCCAGACTTCCTAAACCTCTCATGGTAAAACTTTCAGATAAATTATAAGCAGATAGCGATAGCGCGTTAGCTTGCTCTTCATCTGTAATACCACGACGTAACCCTGCTGCAACGCAGATATTCATTTCACAGCCCGACTCTTGTGCCAGCTGGCGCCATGCTTTGACCAGATCAAATTCATCATTCGCAGGGGAAGTTAAAGCATTGCCATTCAGAACGCCATCTTGATAGAAAAACACCGTCTTCAATAGATGCCCCTCTTGAAGAAGGGCCTTGGCAAATTGATAGGCACTTGCTGATTGTGAAGTGCCGTATGCGGGACCTGTCACTAACAAACAATAGGTTAGCGGGGTTGTTTTACTCATTCACCACTCTTAAATTGGCGGATATATAAATAGACAGTGTGCTTGGAAATATTCAGGCGGTCAGCAACTTGGTTGATAGCATCTTTGATATCAAAGATCCCTTTTTCGTACAGGTTCAGAACCACTTGTTTATTTTTCGCGTTGTTAGAAACATTACGGTCATTGCTAACTTCTTCGATGGTGTATTCCAATGTTTGTGCAACTAAGTCATCAACTGAAGATGCAAAGTTCACATCGGAAGTCACTTCTTGTTTTTCTTCCGGTACAAAAGACTTAATGATTTCAGAGAATGGTACATCCAAGTTCATGTTGATACACAGTAAGCCAATAACACGTTGCTTACGGTTACGAATCGCAATCGTCACGGACTTCATTAAGTCGCCACTTTTCGCTTTCGTAAAATACGCTTTAGAGACATTGGATTCCGCATCCGCCATGTCATGAAGCATTCTTAATGCTAAGTCAGTGATAGGGGAGCCAATTTTACGCCCTGTATGCTGACCATTCGCTATTCTCACTGCTGAACATTTGAGGTCTTCTAGAGAGTGAAGAACAATTTCACAATGCTCACCGATTAGCATAGCGAGCCCGTCAACCGCAGCTTCATATGATTTTAAAATTTCGTGGTCAGTCTCAGTAAACGGCTGGTTATCAAGAATATTAATATCACTGAGGTCTTGGGATTGTAATGCATCAGACATTTCAACGGCATCCTTCTAAAGTGTATAAAATTCATCACGTCAACCAATGAGGCATTCATTATTCGACTCATTTGCCTTCACTTTATCGTACATAGTCAACGGATGTGATGATTAAAAATAAAAACGAATCTACTGAAGTTAAAACTCCAAGGCGTTGCCGTCAAGCGAATGAATGCAAGAGAGTATGTTTTATCACAAGTTTTAAAGAATATAAGATTTTTAAATGTAAATTTTTAATCGAGAATGACACAACTCTGCTTTTTTAGCATTGAATTGCGTAACCCAATGAAAAAAGCCCAGAACGAATCTGAGCTTTTTTGTTTTTAACGCTGTGAAATCTTATTTTGCAGCAGGTTTGATGTCTAATAATTCAACATCAAAGATCAGCGTTGAATTTGCTGGGATACCTGGAACGCCGTTTTCACCGTAAGCTAATTCTGGTGGGATAACTAATGTCATCTTGCCACCTTTCTTCAGGTTAGATAAACCTTCAGTCCAGCCTTTGATCACTGAGTTTAATGGGATAGTCAGTGGCTCGTTACGAGAATAAGAGCTATCGAATTCAGTGCCATCAACTAAAGAGCCTTTATAGTGAACAACAACGGTTTCGTCTTCTTTAGGTTTGGCGCCAGTACCGTCTTTTTCAATTTTGTACAGTAGGCCAGACTTAGTTTTCACTACGCCCTTTTCTTTTGCAAATTTCTCGCGATATTCGTCACCTTTCTTCACGTTAGCTACTGATTCAGCTTTGATTTTATCTTCAGCTGCTTTTTTCACTTGTCCTTCGAATTGACGTAATGTTTCTTCAACTTGTGCATCAGTCATTTTGCTTTTGCCGTTGAATGCATCTTGAACACCAGCCAGTAATTGGGCTTTGTCCAGATTAATACCGATCGATTTTTGTTCTTCTAAAGAATTCTGCATATAGCGACCTAAAGAGGCACCTAATGCGTATGCGTTACGCTCTTCTGCATTTTTGAAAGCGCTCGCTTGTGTTTTTGCTTCTTCCGCCATAACTTGTGGGGCAGTAAAAGCGAATGCTAATGTTGTTGCTAATAGACTTGCCTTAAACAGTGATTTCATCCTAATCTCCGATAGCTATTATTCGAGCCATACGGCTCATTTTTATTGATAGCTGTTCCTTACCTTAAAAAAACAAGCTGTCAGTTAACACAATAAATATAAGAATATCTTAGACCACATTAACAAAAAGAGGTTTCAACGCCTACACCTTTAAATAAAACTTATCTGTTGATTTGTAATGTTCGGTTATTATGATGTTTTTTCATGATGAGAACCCATAAGGAGAGTCTAAAATGGATTCATCAGACAATTTTGAACAGCGTTTAGAACTTTTAGAAAGCAAAGTTGCTTTCCAAGAATTGGCCATTGAACAGCTTAACCAAGTAATTACAGAACAACAAATGCAGCTGTCAAAAATGCAGGAACATTTACGTATTGTGGCGGAGAGATTAAAAGCATCGCAATCATCTCACCTAGCTCGTCCAGAAGAAGAGACTCCACCGCCACATTACTAAAACTATCAACGAAAAAAGGAAAGCATCTGCTTTCCTTTTTTTTACTCATTGGCGCTAGGGATTAGTGGCAACCACAACCGCCATGCTTGTGACCGTGGCCTTGACCTTCACCACCACCACAGCAACCGCCTTCTGAACCGTGGCTATGACCGCCACCGCCACAGCAACCACCTTCGTGGTCATGGTCGTGGTCGTGACCATCAGCACCATGGACGTGGCCATGAGCGATTTCTTCTTCAGTTGCTTCACGGATAGCCATGACTTCAACATTAAATTTCAGGTTTTGACCTGCTAGCATATGGTTACCGTCAACGATAACTTCATCGCCTTCGATGCCAGTGATTTCAACTGGAACTGGGCCCATGTCAGTGTCCGCTAAGAAACGCATACCCACTTCCAGCTCGTCAACGCCCATGAATACATCTTTCGGTACGCGTTGAACTAAGTTGTCATCATATTGACCATATGCATCGTCTGAAGCGACTTCAACATCGAAATGTTCGCCAACTGCACGACCTTCTAATGCTTTTTCCAGACCAGAAATTAAAGAACCACGGCCATGCAGATAGTCCATTGGCGCATTTGCCGGGGACTCATCAACTAAAACACCGTCTTCTGTTCTTACTTGGTAAGCTAGGCTTACAACCAAGTCTTTTGCTACTTTCATGACATCTCCTACGACCCGTAAGGGAAAAATTTTTGCCAATTGTACCGGAAAACAATTGTGCTGTATTGAGAATTGACAAAATTCTCTTATTCTGGCGTAAAAATTCCAATAACTTGTTCTTGCTTTCTCACATGCTCAGTTGCATCGCCTTCAGCTTGACGTTGTTGATCCCCACAATTCACACATTCAACCACATCAATTTTATCTTCTCGCCACATCATTAAGGTGTCTTGAGACTTACATTTAGGACAGGTTGCCCCAGCAATAAAACGCTTACGTGTTGCTGCCATTTTTCTACCTTACTGTTCGTTATTCCAGCTGTGCGGTTGGCGATTTTCTCTTTGCATCTCTTTTTCGAAAAGTTCGTTGAGTTCACGCCGTGCCTCTTTAATACGTGAAATTTGCCCGCTGTCGCTGTTCTCATTTTCAGGAATAATATCCCGCAGCATACGCATATCAAGCCGACGGAAATGCTGTTTCGCTCGATAAGCTTTGTGTGGATGCATTCCGGTGCTAATCAGTGCTTTGCTTCCCATTTCTAATGCGCTTGAGAAGGTTTCACGGCTAAAATCCGTCACGCCGCTGTGTAGTAATTCGTGAGCTTCTAAGCGCCCTTTTGCACGCGCAATAATATGCAAATTCGGGAAGTTTTCTTGGCAAATACGCACAATTTCCATCACTTCTTCAGGAACGTTGCTGGTGATCACAATCGCTTTGGCTTTATCCGCTCCCGCTGAGCGCAGAAGTTGTAGCTCTCGCGCATCCCCATAATAGACGGTGTAACCGTAGCGGCGCATGGTACTAATCGCGGTAACATCTTGTTCAAGCACCGTAATATTCACTTTGTTCGCCATCAATAGACGGCCAACCACCTGCCCCATTCGCCCAAATCCCACTAAAATCACATGAGGATTGGTATCTTCCACAAACGGTTTTTCGGTAGAGGTTACTTGCTGATTATAACGGCGGTTGAGATACGCATCTATCAACTGCATCACAAGTGGCGTTGTCATCATCGATAGCGTCACCACTACCAACAATAAATCCATTTGTCGCTCATCAATCACGCTAGCACCGAATGCCGTGGCATAAATTACAAAGGCGAACTCACCACCTTGGCTAAGCACCCCAGAGAATTGCGCTCGAGCACCTGTGCGTAAACGCGCCACAAATCCCAATACATATAAGACAAGCGCTTTCACGGCGACCAGCACCAAAACTGCCAGTAAAACTTGAGGGAGATAAGCCCACAATACTTGTAAATTTAATGACATACCGACGGAGATGAAAAACAGCCCTAGCAGCAAGCCTTTAAACGGTTCAATATTAATCTCAAGTTCATGACGAAATTCCGTCTCAGCGAGCATCACCCCCGCCATAAACGTACCCAACGCCATTGAGAAGCCAAGGCTTTCCATAATCAACGCAGAACCCAGTACGACTAACAACGCCGCTGCGGTAAAAATTTCATGAACGCCCGATTTCGCTGCAAGCCTAAAGAGTGGACGTAATAAATAACGTCCGACAATCCATAATCCCGCAAACGCCACCACTTTCAATCCAATTTTGTACCAATCGCTGCTTCCCGTATCCCCTGCCAACAGCGGAATCAGTGCCATAATCGGGATTACCGCCATATCTTGGAACAGTAAAACAGAAAAACCGAGCTGCCCACTTTCTTGGTTGGACATCCCTTTTTCATTCATTAATTGCAGCGCCATAGCCGTTGAGGACATCGCCATTCCCAGCCCGCCAACCACAGCTGCCTGCCAAGAAAACTGAGCTAGAATCAAGATCCCAGCCATCAAAGCCGCGGTTACAACCACTTGAATGGTACCGACACCAAAAATCGATCGGCGCAGCTCCCACAATTTCGAGGGTTTCAGTTCCAACCCAATCAAAAACATTAAGAAGACAACACCCAGCTCCGAGAAATGCAGAATGTCATCCACATTGCGAATAAAGCCCAATACAAATGGACCAATCACAATCCCCGCCAATAAATAGCCTAATACCGCACCCAGTCGGATTTTTTGGGCAATCGGCACCATCACCACACCGGCGCATAAAAATATGATCACCGATTCAAATAGATTTAATTCATCCATTTGAAATGTCTCCCGTATTGAGGGGTTGTCTCATCCATTGCTTATACTCTTCAACCATTTGATGTAACTGTTGCGGGCTCTGCCGACGGGCAGAATAGATAATGTTCGGCTCCATCCAGTGCATATCACACATCAATGAGGTCAACTCAAATGGACGAAGGATTTCAGATAATGGATAACGATTATAGCCGCCATACTGGTAAGCTTCTTCTGGCTCCCCCGTGGTGATAATCGAGCGCCAATATTTGCCTTTCAGTTTTTGGTATCCTTGGTCTGTGGCAAATCGGCGAGTCAGAACTTGGTCAAACCACTCTTTTAATAGCGCGGGGCAACTATAAGTATACAGCGGGTGCTGAAATACAATGACATCATGCTGGCAAAGCAGCTTTTGTTCAGCGGTGACATCAATAAAATAATCGGGATATGTTGCGTATAAATCGTGGATAGTAACATTGTCAAAATCGCGCACTGCATTTAACAACAGACGATTAGCAACAGATTCATGGGGGTCTGGGTGAGCGTAGACCACGAGCACTTTTGGCGTATTTGACATCTTTCCCTCCTCAAAGGCGTGTCAGGCGGATAATTTTCCGTTACCATGCAGCCTGCTAAATGTACTTTAAGCTTAATATATTTCAGTAATAACTTTATTATTCGAATATATCTAACTCAATAATTTAACATATTTTCAATAGACGGTTTCTATGATTGTTTTCTCTTCATTACAAATTCGCCGAGGTGTACGTGTTCTGCTGGACAATGCAACTGCGACTATCAATCCGGGGCAAAAAGTCGGGTTAGTGGGTAAAAACGGCTGCGGAAAATCCACATTGCTGGCACTGTTAAAGGGTGAATTGCAAGCGGAAGCAGGATCAGCAACCTTTCCAAGCAATTGGTCTATGGCGTGGGTGAACCAAGAAACTCCGGCCCTTGATGTACCTTGTATTGAATATGTGATTGATGGCGATCGTGAGTTTCGCGCCTTAGAACATAAACTCCAACAGGCGAACGAAAAAAATGACGGTCATGCTATTGCCGTTATTCATGGGCAATTAGATGCCATTGATGCGTGGACAATTCAGTCCCGTGCAGCGAGTTTGCTACATGGTCTTGGTTTTAGCCAAGCACAGCTACAGTCTCCGGTAAAATCATTCTCCGGTGGATGGCGTATGCGCCTGAACCTTGCGCAAGCCCTACTGTGCCGTTCCGATTTATTACTTCTCGATGAACCGACGAACCACTTAGATTTAGATGCAGTGATTTGGTTGGAAAAATGGCTTAAAAGCTATTCTGGCACACTGATTTTGATTTCCCATGATAGGGACTTCCTCGACCCAATCATCGACAAAGTGCTGCATATCGAACAAGAAACCATGTTCGAATACACGGGCAACTACTCCTCATTCGAACGCCAACGTGCTACTAAACTCGCTCAGCAACAAGCCTTGTATGAGAGCCAACAAGCTAAAGCCGCCCACTTACAAAGCTATATTGACCGCTTTAGAGTGCAAGCCACCAAAGCTAAACAGGCACAAAGCCGAATAAAAATGCTCGAACGCATGGAGATGGTCGCCCCTGCGCATGTGGACAACCCATTCCATTTCTCATTCCGTCAACCGGAAAGCCTGCCGAATCCATTATTAAAAATGGAAAAAGTCAGTGCAGGTTACGGCGAAAAAGTGGTGTTGGAATCCATCAAATTAAATTTAGTTCCGGGTTCTCGCATTGGGTTACTGGGACGAAATGGTGCCGGTAAATCCACACTAATCAAAATGCTAGCAGGTGACTTACCACCATTACACGGTGAAATCTCACTCGCCAAAGGGATCAAACTGGGGTACTTCGCCCAGCATCAATTAGAATATTTGCATGCGGATGAATCCCCGCTACAGCATCTTGCTCGTCTTGCGCCAGAGCAAACCGAGCAGCAATTACGTGATTACCTTGGCGGCTTTGGTTTTAAAGGCGACCAAGTGACGGATCCTAGTGGACGTTTCTCTGGTGGGGAAAAAGCTCGCTTAGTATTAGCTCTGATTGTCTGGCAGCGCCCTAACTTACTGTTACTCGATGAGCCAACCAACCACTTAGATTTGGATATGCGCCAAGCACTAACCGAAGCGTTAATGGCTTTCGAAGGCGCATTGGTTGTGGTTTCCCATGATAGACACTTACTGCGCACCACCACGGATGAGCTGTATCTGGTTCATGGCGGAAAAGTGGAGCAATTTGATGGTGACCTCGAAGATTACCAACAATGGTTAGCTGAGCAGAACAAAATGGAGCTACAGCAAGCCCGCGATCTGCTTGATAAAGAAAAGCCAGCCAGCACGTCAACCGTGACGGCGCAAGATAGAAAAGACCAAAAACGCCGCGAAGCCGAGTTCCGTCAACTGACCCAACCTATCCGTAAAAAAATCACGGAGTTGGAAAAGAAAATGGAAAAACACTCTGCATCCTTAGCCGAGTTAGAGGCGAAATTATCCGATGCCGCTATTTATGAGCAAGATAAAAAAACGGAGCTGACTGACTGTTTGAAAAAGCAGACTGAGAATAAATCAGCCCTTGAAGACGTTGAAATGGAATGGATGGATCTGCAAGAGCAGTTAGAAGCCATGACCAATGAGTTTGAAGCGGGTTAATTCGTAATCGTTCTTCAATAATAACCCTTTATTAAGATCAGACTAATAAAGGGTTATTTCAATAAATGACCAAAAGAGATAATCATAATTAGAGATTTTAAGTTTAAGAATTTAATTACACATAAAAATCTTATTTATGGTTTCTTTAAAACATAATCCGAAGAGTTGACTGGTCATTAATAGAATTAAATATTAACATACCGTTAACCTAAAGCAGTTACAGCCACACAATCAAAGTGTAACACTAGAAATAACACTTATTCTTCAATGAATTAAAATCACAACAAAACGCACGAATTGCCATCTATTTTGTCGCTTAAATATCCCCATTATAATGAGGCCAATCCTACAAATTAATAATAAAAACCTATAAAGATAAGGCATTAGCACTTATCAAGATTCTATGGTTGGTGCAGCATGATTTATATCATTACGATGCTCTATGGCAGAGACACAGCGAAGAAATATTTCTGGTTTATTCTGGCGCTCACACTATTTGGTGTTCTGATTGGTGCCTGCTTTTTTCTATTACCTTTTTTTGCTGATCCCCATGAGTTTATGATTTTCCTCTGTATTCCAATTTTATTGGAAGCCATTCGCTCGTTTGTCTGTGCGATGTATTGCCAAGGTGCCACCCGAGGGCTGCGGATCAGCCGCGGGTTAGTGCTACTTTTAATGGTATACATTGTCTTATTTTCTAAAATACATGCATGGGAAACGGTTCTCTCTGGGTTTATTACTGGCTTATATCTCATGGTCAGTGCTATCTGGAAAATGTCCAATAGCGTGGTTTTAAAATTTGAACGCTGGAAGTTGATGTTCACTGTCTCCATTATTGAATTTTCATTAGGTTTATGGAATTTCATTCCTTGGTCTTTTGACTATTCCTCTCGCCAAGTTTATTGGGATGTCGGCACGCTGATTATGATCTTCTCCCTAGACTCATTCTTTGTTTACTACTTTGTTGTGAGCAGCCAAATTTCGAATGTTAACCAGATGGTATTTACACGCAATAATGACGCTTCAAACAGAGAACGCGGCACCTTACACGTATGGACAACGACCGGACAACTGCCGTTATTTTTTAAAATTATCCAGCGTTATATTGTTTCCCGTAATTCATTGGGCGTGATTAGTACAGGGCATGTTGCTTTCGAACTGGATGAAATTTATATCAGCCACTACCCAGAGAAAGATATCGATCGCGATACTGCGCAATTTTTGCAGATATTAAAATCCACCGAGGAAAACAATGACACGGGCGTTTTTCAAATCAGCTATCTTGATGAGATGAAAATTGCGCCGCCATCAAACTTCAAATTAACCATTGAAGGGATCAGCAAAGAAAAGTTAGACGCATTCTGGCAAGAATACAGTAAAGACACGACCTACAATTTAACGAATCGCAATTGTTCAACCGTCGTTTCTTTGGCGCTAATAAAAAGTACCGAGGGATATTTTACTGAGAAAAAAGGCGGTTTCATGCTGCTGCTTAAATTGCTCTTTAGCCCTGAGCTTTGGGTCATGTCCCAACTCAGAAAACATGCAAGCATAATGACGTGGACACCGGGCATTGTTTTAGATTATTCCCGCGCCATGTCTGTTTTATTAAAAATGTAGCGTGCAGATGAGCAATCTATTGCCTCAAAATGAGTGGAGAACCGAGTATCGCTATAAGTCCCATATGGATTTTAATCACAAAACTTCGGACGTCGCCATTCATAATTTTCGCTCTTTTCAGTTTGCCGATAAGAATGAATACACTTGGGATACAAAGCATTACAACCTGTCTAACTTGCAAAGCGTAGACTTAGTTCAATCCCACTGGTCTGGTAAAATGATCGCCCATGTCTTTCTGAGCTTCGGTTTTACCAATGGGGACTATGTCTCTTTCTCTATCGAGACAAGGCGAAAAACACATCAACAATTTTCGGTTTGGAAGGGTTTTTTCTATAACTACGATATTATCTATGTAGTCGCTGATGAGCAGGATTTAATTGGTACTCGCGTTAATTTACGCAATGAGCAGGTCTATATTTATCCCTTAAATTTAGATAAGCCACTTATTACCGAACTGTTTCTCAATTATATGAGTAAACTTAATCAGCTCAAAGAGACCAATGAAAAATATCATTCTATGTGGAATAACTGCACAACCAGTATTTATAAAATTGCCAAGAAAACCTATCCTGACTTTAAATTTAACTGGAAACTGTTAGTCAGTGGCTATGCTTCTCAATATTGTCATCAATTAGGCTTTATTGACGATAAAGATTATTTTAATAAACAGAAGATTCCTATTATACAATTTATTGATAACCAGTTTTCTCAAGAAATACGCCGCTAATAGAATATAAAACAGAGAGGCATAAATTTATCTATTATGCCTGTGTGATTTTTACTTATTTAAGCGACCAAACTAGTATTTAATTCGACGAGCTTCCTGGCGACCATCCTGCTTAGTTTGGCGTTTATCTTGACGACAATCATGGTTACTTTTGTTGTCATTAGAGATACAGTCACGCTTAGTATCGCGTGCTTTTTCACGGGTATCTTGGCGTACATCACGCGCTTGTTGTCGTTCTTTCGAGTTCTCTGTTGCGCTCGCCGTGCTCACAAAACCGACTGAGCTTAATACCGCTGCAACCAAAGTAGCTTTCAGTATGTTATTCATTTCAAACTCTCATTAATTTTTAATCAGATGATGCTTTATTATCAAATAAAAGCATACCAAACGTTATATAAATAACGTAGGCAGCTTTGTATGTGTGGCTTATAAATATGCTATTTAAACTCATCATGCATAGCAAGAATAAAAATATAAAACGCATTTTTTGCGATATAAGTTTGAATTTCAATCAGAGTGAAAAATAATAGATCACAGTTAAATTTAACAAAAAATGTTTTTTATTTTAGAAAGCATTAATTGTTCAGTGAATATATTTATTTCTATTTCCAATGACAAATTTAATATTAAAAATAATATGGAGAAGTATAGCTACCGCCCAATAAAATAGGGCAACTTATCACTAAGTCGCCCTTCCTAAATCTTAATACGCGCTTCCGACACGGTTTCTACCGGCTAACATACAACCTTCCCGATTTCCCATATCGCACGTAACTATTTCACGCACATAACTATTTCACACACATCACATGGTATTCGCCATCAATTTTTTCCGTACCTTCTGTTTCATGTTCAAAACCCGGAAACTCGCTATCCCACGCTTGTAAACTGCGTAAATAACCAATATGCGGGCTGTTGGTTTCGCCAAAGCTTTCGCCGGATAACAACATTGGGATCCCCGGTGGATAAGGAATAATCGAGTTCGCTGCAATACGCCCAGCCAGCTTATCTAACGGCACAGCTTCAACGCGGTTCGCAACAATCTGTTGATAGGCATCACGTGGGCTCATCATGACATTGGGTAACTCTGAATAGGCTTGATTCAGCTGACTACCCGGATTATTGCGCTGCAAGTAAACAAACATCTTATCCCCCAAGTCTCTCAGCCCCATCTCACCATAAATATCAGGCGCTACTTCCACCACTTCAGGTAACACTTTTTTCAGTTGAGTGTTGGCATCGTAGTGGCGTTTAAAGGAGAGCAATGCATTGACTAATGTGCCCCATTTCCCTTTGGTGATCCCCATAGAAAACAGGAACATAATTTGGAAATCGGTAGTACGGGTCGGCACAATACCATAATGATTTAGCCATGCGGTCACGAGCGCCGCAGGAACACCGGAATCGAGCAGCTTGCCATCGTCCCCCATTCCCGGCGCCAAAATACTCACTTTGATAGGATCTAACATCGCCCAATCTGCGGGAATATTTTTGAAACCATGCCACGTATCTTCAGGGTTCATTACCCAACAGCTTTGCTCTTTCATCAGCAATTCAACAGGGGCAAACTCAAAATCGTAGCGCTCACCGGTTGCAGGATCCTTCACCGTTTCCTGATTCCACGGTTTGAAAAACCATTCGCCATCATTTTGGAACTCTTTGTACAGATAACCGAGTGATTGACGAAAGTCGATGGCTTCGCGGATCACTTCATCCGTTAATGAGCGCCCACTATTTCCATCCATCATATCTGCCGCAATATCGTTCGAAGCGCAAATGGCATACAACGGCGAGGTGGTTGCATGCATATGATAGGCTTGATTAAAACGATTAAAATCAATGGCATTCCGGCCATTTCGAACATGAATGAACGAGGCTTGAGACAGCGCATTCAATAATTTATGGGTTGAGTGAGTAGCAAAAATGGTAGGGTCATCCTCTTTGCGCTCTTCATCACGCATCGCAAAATGGTCACGATAAATCGGGTTAAATCGCGCGTAACCGTACCATGCCTCATCAAAATGAATTCTATCGAGGGATTTATCCAATAGGTTTTGCACTTTGCGCGCATTGTAGCAAACACCATCATAAGTGCAGTTTGTGACCACGCTATAGGCCGGCTTTTTACCGATTTTATCGGCAGTAAATGGATTGTTGGCGATCTTTTTCTGAATGGCTTCAGGGGACATTTCTGTGGGATAAATCGGTCCAATAATCCCATAACGGTTACGACTTGGGACCATATAAACAGGTTTTGCTCCCGTTAAAATCAAACCTTGTTCGATGGATTTATGGCAATTTCGGTCAATAACCACCACGTCGTCGTCCGTCATACAAGCTTGCATAATGGTACGGTTCGAGCCGGATGTGCCCACCACAACAGAATAGGATTGGTCAGCACCAAAAATCCGTGCAGCGTTTTTCTCACACTCCCCAAATGCCCCAGTGTGATCGAGCAACGAACCTACGGCAACTCGCTCAATGCCGATATCGGTACGGAATAAATTTTCACCAAAAAAGTCGTGATAAATACGCCCAGCTGGCGTTTTGGTAAAACCGACCCCCCCTTGGTGCCCCGGCGCCGCCCATGAGTGCTCATGTACATCACTGTATTTAATTAAACTTTTCATTAATGGCGGGAGTAACTGCGCACGGTAACGGATGATAGCAGCAAGAACGCGTCCGGCAATAAAGTCCGCGGAGTCCTCTAAAATCCATGCAAATTCATCCACCTGCTCCATCATTTTCCGATCAAAAGCTACCAAGGCCTCTTCACGGTCACTCAAGAGAAAAACGGGCACATCTTCTTGACGGCGATGAAGCTGAGTGATCAGCCGATGCGCTTGAGCTTGTTCTTCCTTATCGGACATATCTCGCCCGTAAAGCAAGCAGTCAATGCTGGTGTTTGAGCGAATATAGGCAAGACCGTCTTCAAAATCACGGATAATGACCGTTTCGACGTGTTCGTCATTCAGTTCGCTTGCCAGCCGTGCAACCGCATGGCTAATCACAGAATCTTCATCTGTTAGCTCGGTATAAACGATCAATGCCCTCATGGACTCTCCCTCAATGAATTGTTTTAAGCGAAATAATGCCTCCTTTAGTCTTAACGCAGATAAGATTATTTTGCAAAGTTATCGGGGTATTAATAGTTATTCATCAAGTTTATTAATCATCACTTTGGCATTCATCACCAATGCTTTCGCTTTATCTTCCCGTTTTTGTAACAACGCCATGAACAGTAAATCGGTCAGGGTATTTTGTGCCGTTCTTGAAGAAATTGATGAGCTGCGCCATTCGTTCTCTTCCGCCACACTTTCCAACATATAGTCTGACATTTGAGCGAGTGGAGACTCTTTCGAGCGCGTAATAGCGATAACACAAGCACCATTTTGGTGACCAATATTGGCAGCAGTGAGCATATCTTTGCGCTTTCCAGAGAAGGAAATGACGATTTGCACATCTTTCGGCGTCAAGGTTAAAGCGGCAGCAATTTGAACGTGATGATCCGGCTCCACGAGCGTGGTAATGCCGATTTTCTGAAGCTTATAGCTTAAATCTTTCGCAGTAAGTCCTGAACCGCCAATGCCGACAATTTGCACACGCTGCGCATGGTCTATACGCTCAATAATTTTTTCAAACTGTTTAAAATCAAGGCGTTTAGTTGTTTCTGTGATGGAATAATTTTTCTCTAATGCCAGCTTCTGCGCGACCACCATCAAGCTATCCGTTTGCGTAATACGGTTATGTAACGCACGGTGAGGCTCCCCCAACTCTTGCTGTTGGCGACCAATGATTTCACTCAACGCCAATTTCAGCGCGGGGTACCCCTTTACACCTAGCTTTTGACTAAACTTCACTATAGCGGATTGGCTGATCCCCAACTGCTCCGCTAACTGTGAAGATGATAGTTTCAGCACGTTTTCCGGACTTTCCAAGATAAATTGTGCAATTTTACGTTGATTTTCCGCTAATCTCGGTAATAGGTACGTGATGGTATCGAGTAACGTCATAATAGCCCTCAAGAAGATAAACCTTCATCGACAGAATAAATTTACAAATAAATTATTCCTTTAATAAAAACTCAATGCTTGGTAATTAATTATTTAAATTCAAATTACTATTAACTTACAGGGCAATAAACAACCAAATTTATTCGCTTATATTGACAAGGGAGAATAGATAGTACCGTGATGATTATCACATCAAAGGAATAAATAATTCCATAGCATACCCCTCATGATACGTTTAAGGAGTTATTACTATGTCGATTGATTTAAGCAAGATGGTCACGGAAAGCCGTAACGAAGCCAGTACCCACATTGACCAATTATCTACCATTGAAATGCTTCAAGTAATCAACAATGAAGATAAAAAAGTCCCTTTGGCTGTCGAAAAAACCTTACCGCAAATTGCAGAATTGGTCGATAAAGTAGCGGCAGCTTTCCAACAAGGTGGACGTCTGATTTATTCCGGTGCGGGTACTTCTGGACGTTTAGGGATCCTCGATGCCAGTGAGTGCCCACCTACCTATGGAACCCCTCATGAACAAGTTATTGGGCTGATTGCTGGTGGTCACCAAGCCATCTTCCGTGCGGTTGAAAATGCGGAAGATAAACCCGAGTTAGGGGAGCAAGACTTAAAGAACATCGATTTTAATCAAAAAGATATTTTAGTTGGGATCGCCGCTAGTGGCCGCACGCCTTATGTTCTGGGTGCCATGAAATATGCACGCTCCTTAGGTGCAACCGTTGCCTCAATTAGCTGTAACCCTGATAGCCCTGTATCCCAAGCCGCTGACATTGCCATCACTCCGATTGTGGGTGCTGAAATTGTCACTGGCTCTTCGCGCATGAAAGCGGGAACCGCACAAAAACTGATTTTAAATATGATCACCACTGGGGCGATGATCCGCATCGGTAAAGTCTTTGGCAATTTAATGGTCGATGTGGAAGCGACTAACGCTAAGCTCATTGAGCGCCAGACTAAGATTGTGATGGAAGCAACCGAATGCGACCGCCAAAGTGCAGAATCTGCATTACAACAATGTGATAGACACTGTAAGACAGCGATTTTGATGATTTTATCTGGCTTAAATGCCGATGAAGCTCGTCAATTGCTCGCTAAAAATCATGGCTTTATTCGCACTGCCCTCAACATCGCAAAATCCGTCTAATTGGCGGATCTCTATGAGAGAAACAGTATGGCTAAAATAACAAATGAAATGATACAGCAGATCCTGCAACACGTGGGTGGTGGTCGCAATATCAAGCAGTGCGGTAACTGCATGACGCGTTTACGGCTTACCTTACATGATGACCAGTTTATCGATAAAATCGAAATCAAAAAAATCCCCGGCGTACTGGGCGTACTAGAAAGTGACGACCAACTGCAAATTGTTTTGGGCCCTGGAAAAGCCCAAGCCGCCGCGGATTTAATGAAGCAAATGCTAGAAAATGGCGAAGCGGATGAAGCTCATGACTCTACCGCGACCCAAGATCTGAAAGAGATTGCTTCAGCCAATAAACAGCAGCTGAAGAAAAAACAAACCAGCGCCGTTCATCGCTTTTTATCTAAATTTGCGACTATTTTTACCCCATTAATTCCGGGCTTTATCGGCGCGGGTCTCTTAATGGGCTTGGCGTCATTACTCACATTATTATCAGCGAACCAAAACTTATTCCCTGCGGATTCAACCCAGCTTGCCCACCTCAAAAGCTTAATTGCGTATATGAGTGTATTCGGTAAAGGGTTATTCACCTTTATGGGATTGTTGATTGGTTATAACGCCCAAAAAGCGTTTGGGGGAAGTGGCGTTAACGGTGCCATTATCGCTGCGCTGTTTATTTTAGGTTACGACCCGGCGGCCACTAAAGGCTTCTATTCTGGTATGACAGACTTCTTTGGTTGGTATATCGACCCGAGAGGCAACATTATCGGGATCCTAATTGCCTGTATTTTTGGTGCTTGGGTTGAAAAACAAGTGCGCAAAATCATTCCGGCCAGTTTGGATATTATTTTAACCTCAACGATTACGCTGTTAATTGTCGGCGCTGCGACCTTTGTCTTCATCATGCCTATTGGCGTCTGGTTATTCGAAGGAATGTCTTGGCTATTCATGCACTTAAACGGAAACCCTATCGGCACAGCCATCTTAGCGGGTCTGTTCCTGATTGCGGTAATGTTCGGTGTCCACCAAGGCTTTATTCCAGTGTATGTCGCGTTAGTTGAAGCGCAAGGGTTTAACTCGTTATTCCCAATCTTAGCGATGGCAGGTGCGGGTCAAGTGGGTGCGGCACTGGCACTGTATGTGAAGGCGAAGAAAGGCTCTGTTACCCGTAGTCAAATTGGCGGTGCACTCTTCCCCGGCTTCTTAGGTATTGGTGAACCATTAATTTACGGGGTGACGTTACCACGAGTGAAGCCGTTTGTGACTGCCTGTTTAGGGGGCGCGGCCGGTGGTTTCTTTATCGGTGCCATCGCGTGGATGGGTCTACCTGTCGGGTTAAATACTGTATTCGGCCCTTCAGGGTTAATTGCTATTCCACTGATGACGTCAGACCAAGGCGTGCTTCCTGCAATGGCGGTGTATGCCGGCGGTGTCTTAGTCTCTTATCTGTGCGGGTTTATTTTCACGTATCTGTTCGGTAGTAAAAATGTCGATTTAGACTAGAGAATAACGTGGATTGAAAAGCAAAAAAGGCACCTAAGGTGCCTTTTTTCTGCGTGAAAAACTCACTCCAACCAAATTAGCGGCACACACGCGGCGGTCAGTATCCCCATCACTAGGTTGAAAATAAACCATGCGCGGCGGCTACGTAAGAAAACCCCAATCAAAGAACCGAAGCCCATCCAAATCAAGCCCGCGACAAAATTCACAATCACAAAAACGATGCTCATCACAATGATGGACTGAGTAAATAACTCGCCTGGAAGACTAAAACTCCCTACTGCGCCGAGCCCCATCATCCATGCTTTCGGATTTAAGAACTGCAATAATCCGCCTTGAAACCAAGTGACGCTTTTAGCAGCTTTGCTGTCTGTTTTGAGTGGCTCGTAGCTGGCGGTAGCGGTTTTCCATGCTAACCATAATAAATAAACGCTACCAATGATTTTCAGCACAATATGAATTGCAGGATATAATAGTAATAGCGCGGCAACACCGAATGCAGACAAATATAAAATTGACTGCATGCCCAGCATTATTCCTAATAATAATCCGATACTGCGACGAAAGCCGTAGTTAGCGGCACAAGAGGTCAACAACATGTTGTTAGGGCCGGGCGTGACTGCTGCAATGAATAAAAACGTAAAAAGCGAAAAAATTAGCCCCAGAGTCATTTATACTATGTTCCTCAACCTAAATTTGTTTCGAGATTTGTTTACTTGCATCACAGAAAAATAACAGTATGTTATGTGACTCACAAGCGTTCCACTAAATAAAAAATAAGGCCATGTCAGAAAATTTCCGCCCTATGAGTTGGGCAAAAAACCCTCATCTCCAAACCTTATTGCCAAGGATCTTTCGCCGTACCCCGAAAATTATCCCAACATGGCAGCGATTAGAATTGCCTGACGGTGATTTTATCGATCTTGCTTGGAGTGAAAACCCAGAAAAAGCGAGCAAAAAGCCTCGTTTAGTGATTTTTCATGGGTTGGAAGGAAATTTTAAAAGCCCCTATGCCCACGGGATGTTAGAAAGCGCCCAAAAGCAAGGGTGGCTCGGCGTGATCATGCATTTTAGAGGATGCAGCGGTGAACCTAATCGCCAAAAACGTATTTATCATTCAGGTGAAACCAGTGATGCGCGCTATTTCTTACATTGGTTAAAACAGACATGGGGTGATGCCCCCACCGCCGCCGTAGGTTATTCCCTTGGCGGTAATATGCTCGCCTGTTATTTAGCTGAAAATGGTGAGAATGCTGAATTAGATGCCGGCGTCGTTGTCTCGGCTCCATTAATGCTCGAAGCCTGCTCCATGAAAATGGAGAAAGGAATTTCTCAGCTCTATCAACGTTACCTATTAAATGGATTGAAACGTAACGCTACCCGCAAACTGGTGCGCTATCCCGGTTCACTTCCTCTTAATTTATTGCAGCTTAAACAGTTAAAACGTATTCGTGAGTTCGATGATGTGATCACCGCGCGTATTCATGGTTTTGATGATGCTGCGGATTATTATCAAAAATGCAGCGCACTACCTAAGTTATCTCAGATCACTAAGCCAACCCTGATTATTCACGCAAAAGACGACCCGTTTATGGCGCCTGAAGTGGTGCCTGATTTAAGCCATTTACCTGCGAATATTGAGTATCAAATGACGGAACATGGTGGACACGTCGGCTTTGTCGGCGGTAGTTTTAGAAAGCCACAAATGTGGTTAGAAACTCGTATTCCTTTGTGGCTAACAGCGTATTTGAATGAGCAAAAATCATGATTATTCCGTGGAAAGACCTCGCTCCTGAAACGCTCGAAAACCTTATCGAGAGTTATGTTTTACGCGAAGGAACCGATTACGGCGTTCACGAAAAAAGCTTGCAGGACAAAGTGAATGATGTGAAACGGCAGTTAGTTTCTGGCGAAATTGTGCTAGTCTGGTCTGAGTTACACGAGTCGGTAAATTTCATGCCTAATAACCAGTTTCGCCCGTAGCGCTGTTTCTCAAAAATAGTGGTCATGGCGTAAAACAGGGAGTCCACTATGTCGAAGAAGCATCCGATTATTGCAGTGACGGGTTCGAGTGGCGCAGGAACAACCTCAACGAGCCAAGCTTTTCGTAAAATTTTCCATCAATTAAATATCCGTCCTGCCACCCTTGAGGGAGATAGTTTTCATCGTTATACCCGCCCTGAAATGGATATGGCCATTCGTAAAGCCCGCGAGCAAGGGCGCCATATCAGTTATTTCGGCCCTGAGGCCAACGATTTTTCTCTACTAGAACAGACGCTAATTGACTATGCTAAAACTGGCAACGGCCAATCTCGAAAATATTTACATACTTACGATGAAGCAGTGCCCTATGGCCTGCAACCTGGCACGTTTACCCCGTGGGAATCGCTACCAGCCAATACCGATGTGCTGTTTTATGAAGGATTACATGGCGGAGTAGTTACCCCAGAGCACGATGTTGCACAACATGTTGATTTGCTTGTGGGTGTAGTGCCAATTGTTAACCTTGAATGGATTCAGAAACTCATCCGCGATACCACCGAGCGAGGACATTCCCGTGAAGCGGTGATGGATTCCGTTGTACGTTCGATGGGGGATTATATTAACTATATTACGCCGCAGTTTTCTCGTACCCATATTAACTTCCAACGAGTTCCTACCGTTGACACCTCTAACCCTTTCTCTGCCAAAGCAATACCTTCACAGGACGAAAGTTTTATTGTTATTCGCTTTAGAGGATTAGAGCAGATCGATTTCCCTTATTTATTATCCATGTTAAATGGCTCGTTTATTTCAGCGATGAATACCATTGTGGTACCCGGTGGGAAATTAGGACTCGCGATGGAACTTATTATGATGCCATTAGTGGAAAAATTAATGAAACAGCGAAATGGGTAGTTTGAGATTCTCATTAAAGAGATAAATAACAAGATGCTTATCTTAATTATCGATAAGCATCTTAATAGCAAGAAAACAATTACAGCGTTTTAATTTCGAAGCTATGAGTCACGTTAACCGTTTTCTCTAACATGATAGCAACGGAACAATATTTTTCTGCAGAAAGTTGAACCGCACGCTCCACCACTTTGTCCGTTAATTCACGTCCCGTCACAATAAAGTGCAGGTTGATGTCCGTAAAATAGCGCGGAGCTTCTTCACGACGCTGCGAAGTTAATTTTACTTCACAATCAACAATATCCTGACGACCTTTTTGCAGAATAGAAACCACATCAATCGCACTGCATCCGCCTGCTGCCATTAGAACCATTTCCATCGGACTCGGTGCTTTATCTCCAGCATTGCCATCCATCATAACTTGATGACCCGATGCCGACTCACCTAAAAAAGAGAGCCCTTCAACCCACTTGACGCGTGCTTCCATTTTTATTCCTCTTGAAAAATAGTGGTATTTATCGCCACATTGTTCCATATATCTAGACAATGTTATATCAGCATTATTAGGCTGAAGCGATACAGGGGAGACTTTCGCTATTGGATATGATACAAACAATGGTTAGTTGATAGGATTAAGATCAATACTCAACGATTTAATTGATTATATTATACAATTGATATTAATTTGCATTGGCCTAGGGCGATATTAATAATAGGCATCAATGTGACTTAATATGCTAAGCTTGACACTTTAAAGTCAGCCTTTCCCTACTTTTCGAAAGGTTGCAATAACATACAGAGGATAACGCTAATGGTTCTCGGCAAGCCACAAACAGACCCTACTCTTGAATGGTTTTTGTCACACTGCCATATTCATAAGTATCCATCCAAGAGCACTCTGATCCATCAGGGTGAAAAAGCAGAAACCCTTTACTACATTGTTAAAGGCTCAGTGGCTGTTTTAATCAAAGATGAAGAAGGCAAGGAAATGATTCTCTCTTATTTAAATCAGGGAGATTTCATTGGCGAACTTGGGTTATTTGAAGAAGGGCAAGAACGTACTGCGTGGGTTCGCGCGAAAGTTGCTTGCGAAGTCGCGGAAATTTCTTACAAAAAATTCCGTCAGCTGATTCAAGTCAATCCAGATATCCTGATGCGCCTTTCCGCGCAAATGGCAAGTCGTTTGCAAACCACGTCCGAAAAAGTGGGTAACCTTGCATTCTTAGATGTTACTGGTCGTATTGCTCAAACATTATTGAATTTAGCTAAACAACCTGATGCAATGACTCACCCAGACGGTATGCAAATCAAAATTACTCGTCAGGAAATCGGTCAAATCGTAGGTTGTTCTCGCGAAACTGTCGGTCGTATTTTAAAGATGCTGGAAGATCAAAACTTAATCTCCGCACACGGCAAAACGATTGTTGTTTACGGCACTCGCTGATTCACCTTTCAGCCTCACCCTTCTTGGTGAGGCTTCGATATTGAAATAGCTTTATACTTTACGTACAAAGCTATTTTTCTTACTTAGGATCCTTTATTTCCCCCTCTCATCTATATACTCTCATTGATGAGTATCGTTTCTTTATATAATTATAGTTAATTGTCAAACTAATATAGTGGTAACTAAACCATTATTAAGAGTTGACAACACGATGATTAAAAATATCAATCCAAGAAGCGAAAGTATCATTAATATCAATGATAATAAAACCATAACCACTTCATCATTATCTAATCAAATAAAAAAAACCATTAATATTGGTTCATGCATACCCGATAATAATCACCTATCCAATTTACATTATCAAAAAAAGCACTTCGCCGTATTGACTTGTCATTTTGAGCCAAGTGAACAAAAAGAAATTAATCTAATTAAATACTCGCCTCCAGTAGAGAAAATAACACTTCCCTATAAATACCATGAGGCTATTGAAGCTAATGGTCATTTTTTAATTCTTAAATCCCCACGTATTTTCAACCATTCCGTCTCAATAAAAAATGAGCCAATTATTAATGAAAAACAGGATACTGAACTAATGCTAATTGATAAAACAAGTGCTACAGAAACTAACGTTTTTAAAGAATTTAATTTAAAACGTTCATCAAACCGATTCTCAAATTTGATTTTAGAAATAAAATCGACTCATGAAAAAGGTATTCGTTATTTAAAAAGTATATTTAATAAAAATAAGAATGAAAAGTTTTGTGTTACTTTTAAAAAGGGAATTGAGATCCCAATAAAACATGAAAAAACAAGATTAAGTGAAGTAATCACTTATCAGAACACTGCATCGACTCAGAAGATTGAGAACAACCTTAGTACTCTAAAATCATCACAAGCTAAATTAGCTGAACAGCTAAAAAAAATAGAGACAGACAAAGAGAATGAAATAAAAGCAGGTGAAGAGAGAATAAGAAAAGAAGCTGAATCAAGTATGATACAGAAAGCTTCTATTTCGAAAATAAAAGATGAGAATAAAGCAAAGAGCAGTGATACCGAATTTGAGTTCAATGAGGAGTTAGAGTGGAATGATGATACCAATCATATTCAAGATAGTTTACAAAAAAGAATCACCGACCGTCTTGTTAGCTTAGCAATTCCATCAACTCGTCAGCTCGATAAATTACTTGTCGATGAGACTGACATGAAGTCAATAAATCGACACTTAGAAAATATGGATTCACTGAACAAGATAGAAAATCAGCTATATTCTAGCAATGAAAGCTTAAATTCTAACTCATCAAGCCATTATTCAAATAATTCTAGTGACTCTGGATATTTATCAGAAAACACAAAAGCACAGAAAAAAATAGAAACAGACTCCACTAAACTGAAAGATAATAGCTCGAACCATGCCTCGCATAATAAAAATGATAAAGTATTACCTAGAAGAAATATAAAAGTAAAACCAACCGTGAGAACATATCAATTTAATGGGGAAATATACCAAACTAAAACATCAATGCTAAGAGCTAAACATAATAGTAAAAAATATCAGTTTCCACTAAATGGAAACTCACCAGAAATAGCATCAAATCAAGGAAAACCCGATACTAGAAAATTAGATGCGCTGTTGAAAAAAACGCAAGAAACCCTTCATAGTCTAAATAGTCTAAGCGAGCAAATATCCAAAGAAGAAGTACATTCTGCGCAGATTAAAACAAAATTAGCTAAGCTTAATAACAAGTAACAACTTGAATAATAGTTCAGTGACAGAGGCAAATTTGCCTCTGTCACTATAAAAAGACAATTAAGCCAGCAGTTTGCTAATTGCAGTTTCCAATTTCGCCATCCCGCTATTAATTTCATTTTCAGAAATAATCAGCGATGGAGTAAAGCGCAATACATTCGTGCCCGCATTAAGCATCATCAGCCCTTCTGCAGCACAAGCTTGTAGAATATCTTTTGAGCGATTCAGTAATTTGCCATTCAGCTCTGCACCGATTAATAAGCCCATTCCGCGAATTTCAGCGAAAATTCCATATTGGTCATTGAGCTTGTTTAAATGAGCGACAAATAACTCACGACGTTTAGCAACACCATCAAGGACTTCATCGGTATTGATAATATCGAAAGCAGCATTGCCTACCGCACATGCCAATGGATTGCCCCCGTAGGTGGTTCCGTGAGATCCTACCTCCATCGTTTTCGCAATTTCAGCAGTTGTGATCATCGCACTGATAGGGAAACCGCCTCCGAGCGCTTTTGCAGTGGTTAAAATATCGGGAGTGACATCGTAGTGCATATAAGAGAACAATTTCCCCGTACGCCCCATTCCACTTTGCACTTCATCAAAAATAAGTAATACATTATTTTCATCGCAAAGTTTACGAACTCCTTGCAGAAATTCTGATGTTGCTGGGGTTACCCCGCCTTCCCCTTGAACTGGCTCCAAAACCACTGCACAGGTATTTTCATCGATCACGGCTTTAACGGCATCAAGGTCATTAAAAGGCACATGAATAATATCCGCAGGTTTTGGACCGAATCCATCGGCATATTTCGCTTGTCCGCCAACTGAGACAGTAAATAATGTTCTGCCGTGGAATGCTTGCTTGAATGCAATGATCTTCGTTTTATACGGGCTATATTTGGTGATGGCATAACGACGCGCTAGCTTGAATGCGGCTTCATTCGCTTCAGACCCTGAGTTCACAAAGAATGCACGATCCGCAAACGTTGCTTTCGTTAATTTTTGGGCCAGTGTTAACGCCTGTTCATTGGTAAAAACATTGCTCACATGCCAAAGTTTTTCGCTTTGTTCACGTACAGCCGCAACGAGGCTTGGATGGCAATGACCTAGCGCTAAAACCGCGATCCCGCCTGCGAAATCAATATATTCTTTACCTTGCTGATCCCAAACGCGGCTGCCTTCGCCTTTAACTGGAATAAATTCAGCTGGCGAAAAAATAGGTAACATGACCTGATCAAAAGTCTGCCGATTGACTGCGTGTTGTTCTGACATACCCCTCACCTGCTCTTTATCGAATGCTTAAGTGAAAATATAAGCATCAAATATGAATAAAAAATCAATAAAGAGCAATAGGGAAGGGTAAAATATGCATAATTAATTTTGCTATTCGCGAAAATCAACCACTAATACTTGAGAAAATTACTCAACAGCTCATGACCTTGTTCGCTGAGAATACTTTCAGGGTGGAACTGGACCCCTTCAATGGGCAGGGTTTTATGGCGGATCCCCATAATTTCATCGATATCCCCATTATTCAGTGACCACGCGGAGACATCAAAAGAGGCGGGTAGCGTTTCTGCTGCAATCACCAAAGAGTGATAGCGAGTCACGGTTAAAGGTCGATTAAGCCCTTTAAATACCCCTTGATGGTTATGATGGATAGATGATGTTTTTCCGTGCATCACTTCACGCGCTTTTACAACAGACGCGCCAAATGCTTGCCCGATAGCTTGATGCCCTAGGCAGATACCCAAAATAGGTAATTTTCCGGCGAAATATTTTATCGCTTCCAACGAAATTCCCGCCTCATCAGGCGTGCAAGGACCCGGTGAAATGACCAAATGGGTTGGAGCCAGTTGTTCAATTTCTTCAATGGTAATTTCGTCATTACGTTTCACCAGCACTTCCGCCCCTAGTTCGCAGAAATATTGGTATAAGTTGTATGTAAATGAATCGTAATTATCAATAAGTAAAAGCATAGTAGCCTATCCGACTGATTTTTATCATTATAAGTTTTTTGTTTATGCATAATTCGTGGTGGTTGGCAATTAGAACGCGTCCCAAAAACCATAAATTATCACAAAGGGCGGCTATCATAGCACAGCCAAAACAGGAAAATAGCCTATTTACGTCAAGTAACCCACTTTCAGTACAAAATTTCCATATAAAAATCATGGGATTATATTCACAAGAATATAACAACATTCAAAATTTGATAATAAATACTTTAAATACAATGGAGTAAAATAGAAACAATCATACTAATAAAAAACAATCAAACGCATGAGTGATGATGAAATAGAAGTGAGTTGGGATGACCTATAATGGAAATAATTTAAGAAAAAATGCAAAGAAAGGCTTTATGATAAGAGGATGATTAACAAGAATCACCCTCTCTATTAGACGATATTACAGCAAACAGTATTAAGGCTTTTTAATCACTTCCGCAGAAATAATCGTAATAGGTTCAACAGGAACATTTTGATATGGACCGACGTTCTCTGTTTTCACTTTAGAAATTTTGTCTGCAACATCCATTCCTTTAACGACTTTACCAAATACGGCATAGCCGAAATCACGTTGGCCGTGATCTAAAAACGCATTATCAGCAACATTAATAAAGAATTGGCTGGTTGCACTGTCTTTATTTGCGCTACGAGCCATTGAAATAGTGCCACGTAAATTACGTAAACCATTATCAGCTTCGTTAGCGATTGGTGCTCGGGTTTGTTTTTGCTGCAATTCTTTATTAAAGCCGCCGCCTTGGATCATGAATCCAGGAATAACACGATGGAAGGTTGTTCCGTTGTAATAGCCATCATTAACATATTGCAGGAAGTTTTCAGTACTAACAGGGGCTTTTTTACTATTGAGTTCTAATTCAATATTACCTGCAGAGGTGACTAATTTAACGTAAGTTTCACCCGCGGCTAATGCAAGAGAAGTTGTGCTCATTGCACAGATTGCCAATAATGGCACAAAAATTCGTTTCAACATTCAAGATCCCTTTTGTTAATACCCAAAAACATATTAATGCCCAATTCTAGAGCGAAGCGGGGGTAATTGCTAAAGATTTACCTATATTTACGCCAAATAGTTAAATTTCGCTGAATTAAATTAATTGTAGAGCAACTTAATGAAAAAGCCTTCGCATAATGTCATTCTCAAATAGATATCACACCAAATATCCCCCTTTTGTTGTTTGTATGCTATTCAGTCGCTATAATCCCCCAGCCTTTTGAGGCTACTCAGGGAGAACCACCAATGGCAATTAAAAACCACAACTACCACATGACAAAATTTGTCATCAGTGCCCCCGATATCCGTCATCTACCAAAAGATACGGGCATTGAGGTGGCGTTTGCTGGCCGATCTAACGCGGGCAAATCCAGTGCATTAAATGCATTAACACAGCAAAAAAGCTTAGCGCGAACCAGTAAAACACCGGGAAGAACTCAGCTTATCAACCTATTTGAAGTTGAAGAGGGCATTCGCCTAGTTGACCTTCCGGGCTACGGTTATGCCGAAGTACCTGAAGAGATGAAGCGCAAATGGCAGCAAGCTCTCGGTGAATATTTACAGAAAAGAGAATGTATCAAAGGGTTAGTGATTTTGATGGATATCCGTCATCCATTAAAAGACCTCGATATGCAGATGATCGAATGGTCAGTCGCCATGAGCATTCCTGTACTTGTTCTACTGACCAAAGCGGATAAGCTCGCTTCAGGCGCAAGAAAGAAACAGTTAATGGAAGTTCGCCAAGCATTAGCGCCGTTATCAGCGGAAGGCGATATTGAAGTGGAATATTTCTCTGCACTGAAAAAAATGGGTATCGATAAATTACGTATCAAACTCGACAGTTGGTACAGTAACGCCGCAGAATAATCTTTTCATTCCTTGTACGCCAATCGCGGCGTACAACGGTCTATGCCGTTAGCGCATCAGAATTTATGCAAAAAAAATGCTCCAGTCAAAAACTTGACTGGAGCAGCTAATATTCAGCTAAATCCGATTACGTGAAGTAAAAGGTCTGAAAGATAGAACATCTTACCTCTGTACCCTACGTCTGATAATGTACTTTATTTTCCGCTCGAAAAAAAGGCTTTTTGTAGTTTTTTTTCAAAGCTTACTACGATTCAGCCCTTTAAATTGCCTGATAATTCGTTAAAAACGTATTTTTACTACATATTTATGAGATCTAAGTCGCATAATAACAACCTTATCCAGCCCAACGATATATTTAAAATTCAGTGTTTTACCCATGAATTATGTGCAATTTAAAGGGAATAAAACGCTTCCAATTAGCTGCGTAAATACCACTATAAAAAATATTCTAAACATAAAAAAACACCCCAAACATTGTCGCCAATCTCTGGGGTGCCTTACATTATCTTTTACTTAGCTTTTGCTCTTATCTTTTTCTTTTAGGTTTTACTAAGAGTTTTTTCTCTTTATCTCTTACCCAACCAATACTCTAAATAGTTCATGTTGTGGCAAGGCGGTGAGCGAAGACAGCTTGGGGAGCATACATAAGTATGTGACCCAAGTGGCTGAGTGAAACCAACGCCGCCACAGCGTGAAATATGACGAGTATTAGTGCGCTTCGTCCCAGTTAGAACCGACACCCACTTCTACCTTTAGGGGAACATCCAGCACCATACTCTGCTCCATCAGCGCCTGAACCTTCGCTTTCACCTTCTCTAACTCGGACTCTTTGACTTCAAATACCAGTTCATCGTGCACCTGCATCAGCATATCCGCATCTGGTTTTTCAGTTTCGAGCCAGCTATCTACCGCTATCATCGCTTTTTTGATGATGTCGGCAGCAGTGCCTTGCATTGGGGCATTGATCGCTTCGCGTTCTGCCGCTTTACGGCGCATACCATTGCTAGATTTAATATCCGCAAGATACAATCTGCGGCCTTCTAATGTCTCAACATAACCTTGTTCAGACGCTTGCAGACGAGTATTTTCCATATAACGCAACACACCTGGATAACGCTCAAAGTAGAGATCCATATAACGCTGCGCTTCCCCGCGTGGGATCCCTAACTGGCGAGCCAAACCAAATGCACTCATGCCATAAATCAAACCGAAGTTAATCGCTTTTGCACTACGGCGTTGGTCGCTGGTGACTTCCTCTAATGGAACCCCAAACACTTCGGCTGCGGTGGCTCTATGGATATCTTTCCCTTCCGCAAACGCCGTCAATAAGCCTTTATCTTGAGAAAGATGCGCCATAATACGCAATTCAATTTGCGAATAGTCCGCCGCCATCACTTTGTAGCCATCACGCGCCACAAACGCTTGGCGAATACGGCGACCTTCTTCGGTACGCACCGGAATATTTTGCAAGTTCGGGTCACGGGAAGACAAACGCCCCGTCGCCGTTACTGCTTGGTGATAAGAGGTATGCACACGATGAGTTTTTGGATTAATCATCAGTGGCAGCTTATCCGTATAAGTGGATTTCAGCTTCGCTAAGCTACGATGCTCTAACAGTAATTTTGGTAATGCATGGTTTAATGCCAGCTCTTCCAATACTTCTTCGTTGGTTGAAGCCGCGCCACTTGGCGTTTTCTTGATAACTGGCAATTGTAGCTTTTCGAATAAAATCGTCTGCAACTGCTTCGGAGATGCTAAGTTAAACTCTTCACCCGCTAACTCGAACGCCTGTTTTTCCAGCTCTGCTAAACGCGCGGTGATCACCTGAGACTGCGCCCCTAATGCCGCTGCGTCAATCAGAACACCTTTACGCTCCATACGCACCAACACTGGCACCAACGGCATTTCGATATTTTGGAAAACGTGAGCTAATTTTGGCTCGGCTTCCAGTTGCGGATACAGCGCTTGATGCAGTAGCAATGTCACATCCGCATCTTCCGCCGCATAATTTGCCGCTTGTTCCAATGGAATTTGGTTAAAGGTTAACTGCTTTTTGCCTTTACCCGCTATCTCTTCAAAACTCACGGTCTTATGGTTGAGATGGCGATCTGCCAGGCTGTCCATATCATGACGCCCCATGCCAGCCACACTGTTCAACACATAAGATTCCAGCATAGTGTCGAACGCGATGCCTTTTAGCGAAATATCGTAATTTAATAACACTTCCGCATCGTATTTTAGGTTCTGACCGATTTTGCCGATTTTCTCATTTTCTAAGATAGGCTTCATGGCTGCCAAAACGTCTTTTAAAGGCAACTGGTCTGGCGCATCAAGATAGTCATGTCCAACAGGTAAATACGCAGCATGACCCGCTTCGATGGCAAAAGACATCCCGACTAAGCGAGCTTCTTGGGTATCCAGGCTGTCGGTTTCTGTATCAAAGGCAAACAGCGTCGCTTCGCTGAGTTTTTTCACCCAGCTGTCTAACTGTTCTTTATCGAGAATGGTTTGGTAATTTTCAGCACACAGCGTTGGAACTGCTGGCTTAGATTTTGCCGCTGGCTGGCTTTCTGGTGCACGGTAACTTTCTGCGGCTTTGGCAGGTTTTGCCCCTTTGCCGTCCATCCAGCTACCATTTTCAACATCGACCAACCAGCGTTTAAATTCATAACGGCTAAACAGCGAATGAAGTTTATCCGCATCCAGCTCCGTCACTTTGAGTTCTTCACACGGTTTTTCTAGCTCAACATCCGTTTTAATCGTCGCTAATTGGTAAGATAACAGTGCGAGTTCACGGTTCTCTTCCATTTTTGGTGCGAGGGTCTTAGAGCCACGGAAACCGAGTGGAGCAATCGCATCTAAGTTTTTATAGATATCGTCTAAGCTACCAATACCTTGCAATAACGCTAATGCGGTTTTTTCACCGACACCCGGCACACCCGGAATGTTATCGGATGAGTCACCCATTAAGGCTAAAAAGTCGATAATTAAGCTTGGTGGAACCCCGTACTTAGCTTCCACTTCTTCAGGACCTAAGATGGTGTTGGTCATCGTGTTGATCAGGGTGATATTCGGCTCCACCAACTGCGCCATATCTTTATCGCCCGTACTGATCAACACCGGCATCCCTTTACTGCTGGCTTCACGCGCCAACGTACCGATGACGTCATCTGCCTCCACACCTGGTACCACTAGCAACGGCAGCCCCATGGCTTCCACCATTTCATGCAACGGTGCGATTTGAGCGCGCAGATCGTCCGGCATTGGCGGGCGATGGGATTTGTAGCTTTCAAACAGTTCATCACGGAACGTTTTTCCCTTAGCATCAAAGACAACCGCCACATGACTCGGTGTATATTGCATGATTAGGCTACGCAGCATATTCAACACGCCATACATCGCTCCGGTCGGTTCACCAGCGCTGTTGGTCAATGGAGGGAATGCATGATAAGCACGGTACAGGTAGGAAGAGCCATCTACCAAAATAAGGGGATTTTCAGCAATCTGAGCCATAATCTGTCATCATCTTTTTTATCGGGAATGAATGGGGGATAGGATGCCACATTGTGGCTTCAGATACACCTTGAGATTCAATTTCCCGCCGAGTTATCCCATTTTTCACACGATAACTTCCTGTGGATAACTTTGTGAGTAAAATTTAGTTATCTAAAGGATTCAATGAGTAAGAGAATTGCAAGAAGAAAACAATAAAATAAAATCAATAAGTTAGCTAATGAGGCTTTGATTTATCACAAATCAGGGGGGATGGTCGAATTGTGGATATTGATAACGGACAATCAGCAAATAAAAAGATAGCGGCAAATTGCCGCTATCTTCACTGATTATTTTTTACTGACTAAGAAGTTCACAACTTTTGAGTATTCTTTAGCATAATCCTCTGCGTTATCGACAGAAATTCCGTTATTACGGATTTGATATTTACCATCGACGAATAACGCTGGCACGCCACGCAGTTTTAAATCTTGTGCAGCATTTTGTTGCTTAGCAACTAACGATTTCACGACAAAGCTATTCAGCGCTGCATCGTATTCTTCACCTGTTACGCCCGCTTTAATAAACGCATTACGGATATCCGCAGGGGTATTGATAGTTTGGGTTTTCTGAATTCCTTCAAACAGAATTGGCGTCACTTTATCTTCAACTTTCAGCACCATCGCCACAGCCCACGCTTGAGTCATTTGAGCGCCTAGAGGGCCTAAGAAATCAACGTGATAACGCGCTTTAGTGACACCTTCTGGCAGGTTTTTCTCTACCGTTTGTGGCACTTTGTAGATGCTTTCAAACTGATAACAGTGTGGGCAGTAAAATGAGAAAAACTCCAAAACTTGCGGTAAGTCTTGCACCGGAGGCTTAACATCCGTGTACTCTTTACCTTCTGAATAATTTGCTGCAGCAGCACCAAAAGACATGGCAATACCAATCAAAGCCAACATGATTTTTTTCATAGAAAACTTTCTCCAAAAACACAGTCTTAAATATTAAAATTGCGGGTTCAATTGCAAAGGAGCATCTAACAACCGCTCAGTTTGCTGTGCAAACTCGATAGATTGCTTTTGCCAAAAATCAGCAGATTGGATCCAAGAAAATGCTTTCGGGAAAGCGGGATCTTGCCAGCGACGAAGGATCCATCCTAAATAATGCACCATTCGCATCGCACGTAGCGGTTCAATCAGCTTTAACTCACGTACATCAAAATCACAAAACTCGTTATACGCTTCTAATAACGTATCCAGTTGGATAATTTGCTCTTGGCGCGAACCATTAAGCAACATCCATAAATCTTGCACCGCAGGGCCATTGCGTGCATCGTCAAAATCCACCAGCCACGCTTCATCACGCCACAGAATATTGCCGGGATGGCAATCCCCTTGTAGGCGAATAAAAGATTGCTGAGCAGGCCACAGAGCCTTAACTTGGGCAATCAACTTATCCAGTGAATCTATCAATGGTGCTTTATCACGCTCAGTAATTAATGAACTGGCGGCGATAATATTTCTCGGTTGGTCGAGATACTCTTCCACACCAAGAGTCGGACGAAATGCAAAGTTTCGCTGTTTACCGATTTGATGCACTCGCCCTAATAAATGGCCGACACCCTCAAGCTGGAATAAATTGTCCGTTTCATATTGGCGCCCTCCGATACTCGGAAAGAGTGCAAACATAAACCCGCCAAATTCTAATACCGTTTGCCCAGCAAATTCTAACGGCGCAGCCACCGATAAGCCTTCATCTTGTAGCTCAAGGGTAAAATCATGCTCTTCTTGAATTTGAGAACGGTTCCAGCGTTCAGGACGATAAAATTTCACCACATAGCGCTGGCGATTTTCATCCTGAAATTGGAAAACGCGATTTTCGTAGCTGTTAAGCTCTGTCAGCCCTGATTCTGGGTAAATCCCCGCTTCCATCAGCGCATCAAGGATCAAATCAGGGGAGATCCCACTAAAGTGGAAGCTCGATTGTTCTGTTAAATCCATGTTCATTTAATCTTTTATGATGCCACGAGCACGTAGAATGGCCGTTTTAAAATCATCTTCGTAATCTTTTTGAATACCGGGGATCACCGCATTGCTGTCAGTGCCACGCATTTTTAGATGATAAATTAATACGTCGTCTGTCAGTTCAGATAAACTGCCTTTAAAACCCGCTTCATCTGCCAGTTTTTGCAGTAATTGCACTAAATTTAAATCTGAATTGTCCTTCCATACTGGATGCAGAAGTTCGATGACTTCATTTAAACGATGGCATTTCATGTTTATTCCTTATCACGAATATTCGATACAAGTTACCAATAATCCTACAAGAGAAAAAGGGAACAGTTGTCAATCTAAGTAAAGTTTAACCGTTTCTTGTATTAATATTCATTGATTTTATAGGAAAATAGAATAGATTTTAGCTGTTACTATACTCAAAAAACTACTTAAGTTCGTTAAAACATTTTCGCTAAGATTTTCAGAGATATTGAACATGTCATTTCGTCAGTCGATTACAGGCGTGATCCTCGCAGGGGGCAAAGGCACCCGCATGGGTGGCCAAGATAAGGGTTTAATTCCTTTATTGGGTAAGCCGTTATACCGCTATATTATTGAGCGTTTGCAGCCGCAAGTCGGTCAATTGATGATCAATGCTAATCGCCACCATGCAGAATATGCACAAAGCCAGCTGCCCGTTTTCACGGATTTAACCGCAGATTTTTCGGGCCCCTTAGCAGGGATGCAAGCTGCACTTCATCAAGTCACCACCGATTGGCTGCTATTTGTCCCTTGTGATGTTCCCGAATTCCCAACTGATTTAGCCGAAAAAATGTTTCGCGAAAAAGGCAAGCACCTTGCCTGCTATGCCTGTGATAACGAACGAGAACACCCGACATTTACCCTACTCCATCGGTCTCTGCAGAAACCGTTGGATGATTACCTCGCAAGAGGAGATCGCAAATTGATGCTATTTATGAGTGAGATCGATGCAAAAGGCGTCATATTTACCTCTGAAACCGGCACATTTGCTAACTTAAATACGCCGGAAGATAGCCGTAACTGGGAGTTACAACAAAAAAAATCATGAACCAGAACACGTTACCTCTACTCGGGATCACCGCCTACAGTGGCACCGGGAAAACAACTTTACTCAAGAAAGTTATCCCTTTGCTGAGACAGCGTCATGTTCGTGTGGGCTTAATCAAGCACACGCATCACGATATGGAAATTGATACGCCGGGCAAAGACAGTTATGAATTACGCAAAGCAGGTGCAGACCAAACGTTAGTCGCCAGCAATCAGCGCTGGGCATTAATGACCGAAACCCCTGAATGCAATGAAATGGATCTGAGCTATCTGGCTAGCCGCTTTGATCCTGCTTCGCTAGATCTGATCTTAGTGGAAGGATTCAAGAGTGAGCCTATCGATAAAATCGCGCTATTTCGATCCGATGTAGGTAAACCACTAAACGGCTTAATCGACGAGTATGTCGTGGCGGTTGCCAGCGACGAAATTATCGATACTGACGTCCCGCAATTGGATATCAATAATCCTGAACAGGTGGCAGATTATATTGTTTCCTGGTGGCAAAAAAGCCAGTAAATTGCCTCTCTAAATGCCTCCTTCGAGGCATTTTTTATGCGCTTTTGCGCACAATCAGCTCAGGTTCAAGCTTAATAAGATTCGGTTGATTCTCTGACTGCGCCCAAATACCTTCGAGCAAGGTAATCACTTGCTGGGCAATGCGATTCACAGGCTGCGCCAATGTGGTGAGCTGATACCCTTCCCACCCCGCCATCGGAATATCATCACACCCCACGAGTCTGAGTTGCGCAGGAACCGCAATATTCAGCGCTTGCCGGCAACAATCCATTACCCCCAACGCCAAAGAATCCGCGGCACAAAATAAGCCATCCAGCGATTGAAGTTGCTGCTGATGCTGCAAAGCCGCCTCAAAGCCCGCTTGATAACGATAACTCCCCGTGGATAGGCACACTGGCTCGGGACAGCCCGCTGCCATTAAATAGCGTTTAAAGCCTTGATAACGCTCATTTGAGGCTTGCCCATCTCCACGCCCTGCCAGAAATCCCAACCGTGTTAAGCCTAAACTTAATAGATATTTTGCCGCCATTTCTCCGGCTAATTGGTTATCTGTTTGTACTGAAGGGATCAATCCCGCTGCATCACTGCGCCCCAATGTAATTAGCGGTAAAGAGAGCTTTAAACATTGATGAAAATGCTCCGCTGGCAGTGACCCCACCACAGCGACCACCCCATCAATTTGATACCCCGATAATTGCAAAATCGCCGCATCAAGGTCGTCCGCCTGTTTCACATTCAACAGCATCGGCTGTTTTCCGTGTCCTTGTAATGCGCTGGATAAGGCTTCAAACAAATAGGATTCATACGGGTTCGATAAATCACTGACAAGGATCGCCACGATATTTGAACGTTTTTTCTGATTAGGCGTACTCAGTGTTCGAGCAAAAAAATTAGGTTGATAGCCCAGTTGCTTCGCCGCATCTAAAATCTTTTGCTGCTTTTTCGGGTGGATACTCGCGCCTTCAGTAAATGCCCGGGATACCGACGAACGAGAAACACCTGCCACTTCCGCCACATCCGATGCCGTCACTTTGCGATTTTGCATCATGATAAACATTCCCCCTGCTGAGCCAACTGAAGAAACGGATATTCGTCAATATGTTCACGCAGGCTATCTCGGTAACGCGGTTCAATATGATAAAGCCGCCATTGGCTATTCGATTTTGGAGATAACTTTTGCAACCGCTGGTGTAGCGATGCCCAAGAGCCATGACTCGGATGAATATCGAGGGTTTCACATTCCAAAAACACCCAATCACTTTGCAGTGCCAGTTGTTCCCCTTGAGATGAAATCTCGCCATCCCCTGAATAAAACAGACTGCGCCCCGAATTCGCCGTCAGGTGCAAACTACGGTTACTGACCGAATGTTGCGTTAACGCCGTTGCCACTTTCCAATCACCAATAAATTGAATTTCTTCACTATTTTGTTGGATGATCTCAAAACCTAATTGCGCTTTAGGCCAATGGGCAAAGGCAAGAAGCGGCGCTAATAGCACCCATTGCTCCCGCTGAGCAATGATAGTTAGTGGACGCTTTCGTCGGTACGAATCCATCCAGTTAAGCAAGGAGGTTAGCCCCAAACAGTGGTCAGGGTGGGTATGGGTCAAATAGATAGCATCCAATTCTTCCACATGCATTTGTCCAAACAGCGCTTGAGGTACCGTTGGGCCACAATCCACCAGCAATTGATAATCTGATTCTTCCACAAGAATGCTGGCATTGATGCGCTCACTATCATAAGCATCCCCCGTTCCCACTACCGTAATTTGAAAGCTAGGCTGCATGGTTTGTCCTTGTGTTAGCCATCTCAATCCGTTGTTCCTGCCCATCAAAAAAATGCAGCGTCGAACGCGCTAAGCTTATGGGCAACCTATCCCCCACACCATAAATCTGGTCACTCTCCACCACAAAATGCTGCCCTTGTAATGAACCCTTATCTTGTAATAGGCCATAGTAAAGCCGAGAATGCCCAAGAGGTTCCACCACGGTGATTGGCATAAAGGCATCTGGGTTTTGGTTATCCACCACCACTTGATTAGGGCGAACGCCCACACACTCAGCCTCTGCAGGTAGCAGAATATTGACTGAATCGAACATTTTCGTTGCGAGAAAATTCATCACCGGTGACCCAATAAACGATGCCACAAATTTATTGGCAGGCTTCTGGTACAGCGTTTCAGGCGTGCCAACTTGCTCAATACATCCTTGATTTAATACCACAATGCGGTCAGCCAAGGTCATCGCTTCAACTTGGTCGTGAGTCACATAAATCATGGTGGCTTTCAGGTTTTGGTGAAGTTGCTTCAAGTAAATGCGCATTTCACCACGCAACTTGGCATCAAGGTTAGACAGTGGTTCATCAAACAGAAATAACTCTGGGTCACGCACAATCGCGCGTCCAATTGCCACTCGTTGACGCTGCCCACCAGATAACGCCGATGGTAGTCTGTCAAGCAAATGGGTTAATTGTAGATTCTCTGCGGTTTCCCGTACTTTTTGGGTAATTTCTCGCGCACTCATTCCCGCCATCTTCAGCGGAAATCCCATATTTTTTTCCACGCTCATGTGGGGATACAGGGCGTAGGATTGGAATACCATTGCCACTTGTCGCAGTGAGGGATGCACATCATTTAGAGGTTGGCCATTGAGTTTCAGCTCCCCGTCGGTGATGGATTCAAGCCCTGCAATCATGCGTAACAATGTGGATTTCCCGCAGCCAGAAGGCCCGACAAACACCACAAATTCGCCATTGTCGATAGTTAAATCCACTTGTGGGATCACGCAATGCCCTGCGTAGCTTTTACCAATATTAATCAGTTCGAGTTTTTTCATGATAAGTGCCTATTATTTCAATCCCATCGAGAAGCCACGTAATAAATAGCGCTGCATATAGCCCGCCAGTGCCAGCATCGGCAATGAAGAAACAATCCCTATCGCCATCATTTCTCCCCACGCGGTACCGTCTTCAGTCATAAAATTAGAGATAAATAATGGGATGGTGAATTTGTCGGGTGTATGAATAAATAACAGCGAGAATAAAAACTCATTCCAGCCGAGGATCATGGAGAAAATCGCCGTCGCGACTAACCCAGGCGCACAAAGCGGAAATACGATATAGGCTAAACGGCGCAGTAAGTTCGCCCCATCCATCGCCCCGGCCTCTTCAATTTCTAATGGAATATCGCGAATAAAACCGAGCAGCATCCAGATACAAAATGGCAAGGTATACACCTGATAAGACAAAATCAGCCCAATGCGCGTATTCAGTAACCCGACTTGGTTCATCAAGGAATAGAGCGGGATGGCAATCACAATCGGCGGCATCATTTTGATAATCAATACACCGAGCAAAAACACGTTATCGAGCTTAGCGGGGAAGCGATAACGCACTAAGGCGTAAGCACAAAAGAACGCGAGCACCACCGAAACCGCGGTTGCCCCCACAGAGACTAAAACCGTGTTGCCGACTAAGCGCAGTAAATCCCCTTCAAATAGCTTTTCAAATGCGGATAAGCTCAATTGGCTTGGCAATAATTGCGCCCCCGATTGCATAATTTCAGACGGGGATTTAAACGCCGTGCCGAACATCCAAATAATCGGCAGCGTCATGAAAAACACTGCCAACCAAACCAACAATGTATGTATTTTGGCTTTCATGATCAGCGTCCTTTCATTACGTTGCGGGCATAAATCAATGTCATCAGCAAGGAAATCGCCAACATCACTAACGCCGCCGCACTCGCCATGCCTAAGTCAAAGAAGCGAAAACCGTATTTATAGACAAACATGGATAATGTCTCGGTGGAATTTCCGGGGCCGCCCCCCGTCATCACATACACTTTGTCGAATAACTTAAAGGTGTCGATAGAGCGCAATAAAAACGCCAGCATCAGTTGCTTTTTGATCAGCGGAAGCGTGATGTAGACAAAGGATTTCCAGCCTTTAGCGCCATCCACCATGGCCGCTTCGCCAATATCTTTAGGAATGGACTGCAAGCCCGCCAAGATGATCAGAAATGCCATTGGCGTCCATTGCCATGTATCCACTAACGCGATGGAATATAAGGCTAAATCTGGATTAAATAGCCACTCTTGGGCGGGTAACCCCACCGCCACCAGCAGGCTATTTAAGAACCCAAAATCGTAGTTATACCAAGAGCGCCAAATCGAGGAACACACCAGCGTGGAAAGCATCATCGGGTAGATAATGATGGGCAATGCAAATTTACGCCCAGCAAATTGACGGTTAAACAGCAGTGCTAGCCACAGCCCTAAAAGAACTTGGGCGATGGATGCCACGAGGGTAAACACGAAGGTATTTTTAATAGCAGCCAAAAAGAAAAAGTCATCGAACAATTCAGAAAAATTCGACCAGCCAATAAAGTGGTAGCAGTCATCGATATAATCCACTTGCCCAAATGCGTGATACAGCACGGAAAGAATAGGATACAGCGTCAATAACCCCAGCATAATCAGCGCTGGGAGGAGTAACCAAAACAACTGTTTACGGTTTTCAAATAACATACTCAGCATTCCATAAAGGCGCTAGAAACTAGCGCCATGAAAACATCACTATTTTTGGGTGCTATTTTTTGGTACTACGTTCAATGCGTTTTTGCGCTTGTTCCAAAGCTTGATCCGCGGTCATTTGCCCCATCATTGCCATTTGTAAAAAGTCCCCAAGAATACTTTCCACTTCGGCCCAATTTTGAATGCGTGGGCGCGCTTTACCGGCTTCTAATGCAGCAGCTTGTTGCGGATACCAACGGTATTGACTAACAACTTGCGGGTCTGCATACACGCTATGGCGCGTCGGAGGCGTACCGAAGTTTAGTGCTAACGCTTTTTGCATTTCGGCGCTGCTCGCAAATGCAAGGAATTGTTCCGCTTCCACTTTATTTTTCGCATCTGCTGGAATGGCAAGCTGCCAAATACCCAGCATTGGTGCGGGCTGTCCAGTTTCTGCTGGCGGTGCCATCATTTCCATTTTGCCAACCACATTCGAGACTTTGGCATTATCAAGATCAGGCACCCAAGCTGGCCACACTTCGATTGCCATCGCTGCGGTACCTTTTTGTAATGCATCACGTACTTCATCCGCGTTAAACACATCCACCCCTTTCGGTGCATATTGCTTCATGGCTAAGAAGGTTTCTAACGCTTGTTTGGCTTGCGGGGTATTCAAGGTTGGTTTTCCGTTACTATCGACAACATCGCCACCATATCCCCACAAAATTGGCAAAAATCCCGTCACGATCGGGTTGCCTTTTACTCCGCGATACACCACGCCATTGGCTTTGCCATCTTGGCTAATGGTTTTCGCTGAGTTCAACACATCCGTCCATGTTTTCGGTTGTTGAAGCTTGTACTGGTCGAACAGGTCTTGATTCCACGCAAACATCGCCACGTTGCCCACCATTGGCAATGCATAGCTCGCACCTTTGCCATCTTGACGGCCGATATCTACGGTGGACTGAATAAAGTCTTTATCTTGGAGTGAATCAGGAAGTGGGGATAGCCACTTGTTAGCAAGGAATTCAGGTGCCCACGTGTCATCCATTAAGATCACATCATAGTTACCGGTTTTTTCGCGCATGGAGAGCACGACACTTTCATACAACCCTTTACTCGGACGCTTAACTAAGGTGATGTCTGACTTGGGATTATTTTTTTTATATTCATCGACCACAAACTGCATCGCATCACCGTAACTGCTATCTCGTCCGGCAATAATTAATTCTGAGGCGCTAGCGCCAAGTGTTGAGGCTATCAGAGCGGATGCCAATAATGTGCGCTTAATCATTTGCTTCTCCTAGTGGATGTCTCTTGTTTTTTGTATGAATTTTCGGTTGAGTCGTTTTTGCACGCGCGTTCAAATTGCCATGGCAGGCTACGGCTGGAAGATGACAGTTAGATGAAGGTGAAGTGAAGGTTTTATTCAGAATGATAAACACGATTGGAATTCAAGGATGGCTTTCTTTAGTATGATGGCAATTCTTTGCATAACATCCTAACTGAGAGCCGAATGACTCGCACCCAACGCTTACTCACGCTGATTCAGATCCTGAAAGAGAATCGCTATCCGGTCACCGCTGATGCCCTCGCCTGTCAGTTAGAGGTGAGTGTTCGTTCCATTTATCGGGATATTGAATCGCTACGCGACCAAGGGGCTGAAATTACCGGGGAAGCGGGCATTGGTTATCAGTTAAAAAGCGGATTATTATTGCCACCATTAATGTTCGATGAAAACGAACTGGAAGCACTGATATTGGGTTTACGCTGGGTACAAAGTAATGCCGATGAAGAACTCAAAAATTCAGCTCTACGCACGCTCAATAAAATCAATGCCGTGGTGGGTAAAGAGGCGCAGATCATCCTAAACAGTAATACGTTATTTGCCCCGACGACTCAACTTAATGAAGTTGACGAGCATGTGGCTAAAAATTTGCGCTTGAGTTTACGGGAAGAGCGCAAAGCCAAAATAGCGTATGTGGATATTAAAGGGCAATCCAGTGAACGGATTATTTGGCCGATTGCAGTGGGCTATATGAAAGACACCCAAGTGTTAGCAGCTTGGTGCGAGCTGCGTCAAAGTTATCGCCATTTCCGCTTAGATAGAATGCAATCTTACACCGTGTTAAGCGACACACTTCCCTACCCGAAAGGTTATTTACTCACCCGCTGGCAGCAAGAAGTCTTGTGCGTCACTCCTGACAATTTCTGACACCGCCTTCGCTTATAGTCAGTGCTCTACTTCATTTAAGGAAAAACACGATGAGCGAGCTAGTTCTATTTACCAATGCAATGTCCCGCGGCAATACCGTTGATTTACTATTAAAAATGATGGACGTTCCCTATAAGCGCATTGAATTAGCTTATGGTGCAGAGATGCACACCAAGGAATACCTTGCCATTAATCCGATGGCAAAAGTACCAGCTTTAGTTGATGGTGATGTGGTTGTCACGGAATGTGCGGCGATTTGTCTTTATTTAGCCGATAAATTTATTGAAAAGGGCTTTGCCCCTGCACTCAATAGCCCTGAGCGTGGTGCTTATTACCGCTGGTTTTTATTCACCGCAGGCCCGATTGAATCTGCGTTTACCGTCCTTGATTTAGGTGTGGAATTAACAGAAGAGCAGCAAAAATCGTCAGGTTTTGGTAGCGTTGAACGCACTTTAGCAACACTAGATGTCTGCCTTGCCAGTGCCAAGCCCTATATTTGCGGTGAAACATTAACCGCAGTGGATGTGTATGCCGGCTGCTTTGTGATGTTTTTAATCAAGTATTGCGGATATACCGCAACACCGCCGATGCAAACCTATATGGATAGCCTAGCAACACATCCAGAAATTGCCGCGCTGTTAGCGATGTAGTACGTACTATCATCACCGTGAAATACAAAAAGGCGCAGAATTAACCTGCGCCTTTTTAATTTCTCGCTAAAGAGAGTTAAACGATGCTTAACGCATTGTCACAAACTCTTCGGCAGCCGTCGGGTGGATTGCAACAGTGTTGTCGAAATCTTTCTTAGTTGCGCCCATTTTGAGAGCGACCGCGAAGCCTTGCAGCATTTCATCCATACCAAAACCGATACCGTGGATGCCGACAATTTTCTCTTCTTTACCCACACACACCAGCTTCATGCGGCATGGTTGGCGATGAGAAGTCACCGCGGTATACATCGCAGTAAATGAAGATTTGTAGCATTTCACTGCATCAGCACCATATTTTTCAATGGCTTCTGGCTCGGTTAAACCTACTGTGCCAATTGGTGGATGGCTGAATACCACCGTTGGTACGTTGGTGTAATCTAAATGCTCGTCAGGCTTGTTATTAAATAAACGCTCAGACAGACGGCGACCCGCAGCAACCGCTACTGGCGTTAACTCTACCGCACCGGTGTTATCGCCTACCGCGTAAACACCAGCAACATTAGTATTCTGATATTTATCGACTTTAATATAGCCTTTCGCGTTTAACTCAACGCCCGCCGCTTCAATATTCAGGTTATCCGTCATTGGCTCACGACCGATTGCCCAAATCAGCGCATCAACAGTTTGCTCGTGACCATTTTCTAATTTCAGTGTCAGTGAACCGTCTGCATTTTTGACCACTTCTTTCGGAATGGATTCTGTGTGCAGCGTTGGACCTTCTGCATTCATCACTTCCACTAACGTTTCAACAATAAGCGGGTCAAACGCACGCAGTGGAGCATGTTTACGCACAAACAGGTGTGCTTCGCTACCTAAACCATTCAGTACGCCAGCCAGTTCAACGGCAATGTAGCCCGCACCGACAACAGCAACACGCTTAGGCAACGCTTCCAGTTCAAAGAAACCGTCAGAAGTCATGCCATATTCTGCACCTGGGATCTCAGGGATCACCGGGCGACCACCCGTTGCGATCAAAATATGATCCGCAGTGTAAATTTCGCCATTCACTTCAACGGTATGTGCATCAACAAAACGAGCAAAACCTTTGATCACATCGACTTTGTTATTGCCAAGTACGCGATCGTAAGATTGGTGGATACGGTCGATATATGCAGTACGGCTCTCAATTAATTTCTTCCAGTTGAAATCATTGATAGTGGTATCGAAACCATAGTCTGGACCATAGGCGCGAATTGCTTCAGAAATTTGCGCTGCATGCCACATCACTTTTTTCGGTACACAACCGACGTTAACACAAGTGCCGCCTAACTCTTTAGCTTCAATCAGGGCACACTTTTGTCCGTACATTGCCGCACGGTTCATTGACGCAATACCGCCGCTACCGCCGCCAATTGCAATATAGTCGTAATGTTTGCTCATAACTTGGTTGTTCCCATTTGTTGAATTACGAATACGTTAATATTCTCTTATTATGCTATGTAAACATAAACATTTAAGATAGCTATTGCCTGTTACTGCAATAGCCAGAGTCTATTGCTATTCCGGTACAATTTACTCAGGTACAATCCACTCAACTAATGTATGCCCAGTGCCTTCTGGTACCAGTGTTTTATGTAACCATGGCAGGACATTTTTCATCTGCTGCTCAAGTTTCCAAGGCGGGTTAATGACAATCATACCGGATGCCGTCATGCCGCGTTGGTCGCTATCAGGGCGCACCGCTAATTCAATTTGCAGAATTTTACGGATACCCGTTGCTTCTAGCTGGTTCACCATGCGTTTGATTTGCTGGCGCAGAACTACCGGATACCAAATCGCATAAGTGCCTGTTGCGAAACGCTTATAGCCTTCGACAACGCCTTTTACGACCGCTTCGTAGTCTGATTTCATCTCATAAGGTGGATCCATCAGCATAAAACCACGGCGGCTTTGCGGAGGTAATTTCGATTTTAACTGCTGATAACCATCTTCGCGGGCAACTGTTGCACGCTCATCGCGAGAAAATTCAGTACGCAATAATGGATAATCACTTGGGTGTAACTCGGTTAAAATCAGTTTATCGTGCTCGCGCAGTAAATGTTTCGCTAATAGTGGCGAGCCTGGGTAATAACGTAAGCGACCGTTTTCATTTAAACGGCGTACAACTTGCATATAAGGCAGTAGTTCCTCAGGTAAGTCCGGTTGCTCCCAAACTCGTGCAATCCCTTCGAGATACTCCCCTGTTTTTTCTGAATGTTCGCTGGTTAATTGATAACGACCCGCGCCGGAATGGGTATCCAGATACAGAAATGGTTTCTCTTTTTCTTTAAGAGATTCAATGATCAGACTTTGCACCGTATGTTTGAGAACATCCGCATGGTTGCCTGCGTGAAAGCTATGACGATAACTTAACATGTCGCGTTTATTTCCTGAGGAATTCAGCAGCCACATTTGTGAATGCTGTTAATAGAATCTGTACAGAAGGTCTGTTGAATGAAAAATAGACCGAATAATTTCTTTCGCGCCATTATAGCTAAAATTTGATGGGATTGTCATAGTGACAAAACATGACAAAATTGCACATGACCTTTCCTTACCAAAAAGTTATCCTAAGCAAAATTAAAAACCATAATAGGGAAAACCAATGAAACGAGTATTTATAATATCTTCCATTTTGGCGTTATTTTTAGTGAATAATTCTGCAATAGCAGGTAATTCATCCCAAGGGTGTGAAATCAAAAAGCAGAAAATTGAAACTCAGCTTAAATATGCCAAAGCACACGGTAATACCTATCGCGTAAATGGCTTAGAGCGTGCTCTCGAGAACGTTAACCGCTACTGTACCTCTGATTCGCTGTATCGCGATAGCCAGGAGAAAATTGCCGAAAAGCAGAAAAAAGTTGCTGAGCGCGAAGCTGAATTGCAGGAATCTATTCAAAAAGGTGACCCTGAAAAAATCGCTAAACATAAGCGTAAAGTTGCCGAAGCAAAGGCAGATCTTCAAGAAGCCCAAGACCTTTCAGACATCTACAAAGACACCCTTTAATAAAAATTCAAGTTTAATCAAATAGTTAATTTTTATTCTTTATCTCACCCTATGCCTAATTTTGGATAAATAAAGGCATAGGGTGAAATTATCAACAAACTTAGGCTATAGTATAAAAGAATATAGAATGGTGAATTATAAGCATATTTTGATTAAGCAGTGAAAAGGGGAACGCATGTCAGGCATGCAAGATGAGCAACAAAAAGAGACCAACAAATTAAAATCCACTCTAAACAAAAGCCTAGATGGCAGTAAAAAAGCCCTAACGTTCTCAATGAGGGTGGTTGATTTTGTTTGTGCAATTCCATTTATTGCGCATTTAATCCGCACGGCTCAACGTTTTACCGATAGAATGGGTAACCAGTTTGGTGCCGCAATTACCTATTTCTCGTTTTTATCTCTAATCCCCGTACTGATGTTTAGCTTCGCGGCGGCAGGTTTCGTGTTAGCCAGCAATCCTGAATTACTTGAAAAGCTCATTCGTGGCATTTCTGCCAACATTACTGATCCCACACTTGCCAATACCCTTGAACAGACCATTGATACCGCCATCCGCCAACGTACTACTGTGGGGTTAACGGGTTTAGCGTTAGCGGTCTATTCTGGCGTTAACTGGGTGAATAACTTGCGCTTAGCGATTTTGGCGCAATCTCGCACCATTTGGGAACGGAATGAATCGGAGCAAGAAAATATCATTTTCCGCTATATTCGGGACTTTTTCGCACTAATTGGCTTACTAATTGCGTTGATTGTCACCATTACACTGACCTCCGTAGCAGGCTCTGCGCAAGCGACCATTGTCAGTACACTTGGCTTAGACAGCATCGAGTGGCTAAGACCAGTTTGGACATTGATTGGTTTAGCGATTTCCATTACCGCTAACTTCTTATTATTTTTGTGGATTTTCTGGATTTTACCACGTATGCAGCACCGTCGCCGCTCACTACTGAAAGGCACCTTACTCGCTGCTATTGGGTTTGAAATCATCAAATCTGTCATGACATGGATTTTACCAACCTTAGCCTCTTCACCATCGGGGGCAGCTTTCGGTTCAGTATTGGGGTTAATGGCATTTTTCTATTTCTTTGCCCGACTCACACTCTTTTGCGCCGCGTGGATTGCCACGGATGAGCCGAAAGGTGGCGCACAAGACGTTCTCACTTCTTAATCTCAATCATAGGGGAATGACGGATTTATCATTCCCCTATCTCATTTATTCCATTTATTTGCTTATTCCATCTCTTTCACTAACGTCGCCATCAAATCTTTTGCACTCATTTCACGGACTTTTGCCACATTTTGTCCCGCCCAATGAGCTGCAAATTCATCACTGCCTGAGTGAGTAGCCGCGGCATTCAGCTGCTTACCCACATCGTAAGCAATCGGGTAATCTGGCAATTTATTCACATCATATTCCTGCCCTGCCTGCATAAATTGATTGAAAATACCTCGAGCAGGCCGCCCTGAGATAGCGGCAGTTAAATAAGTATTGTCCATCGTTTGGCTTTTCAGCTTACGACGATATCCTTCATTTGCCGCAGATTCTGGGCATAACAGAAAGGCGGTTCCTAATTGTGCGGCAGAGGCACCATGAGCAAGGGCTTGCTTGATATCCGCACCGTCCATGATCCCCCCTGTCGCAATAATCGGTAATTGGGTGTGTTTAGCAAGTAGCGCAACCAGCTGATTTGTCGTCAGTTCTTCATCTTTTAATTGCACATCAAACATGCCACGGTGACCACCCGCTTCTATTCCTTGCGCCACAATTGCATCAATACCCGCTTGTTCAATTAACTGAGCTTCATGTAAGTTTGTCGCCGTCGCCATCGTAAAAATACCTTCTTTTTTCAAGGCATTGATAACTTCACGAGACGGCACATTGAAGTGGAAACTCACGACTGCGGGTTTCATTTCTAAGAACAGCTCCAACATGGCTGGGTTATCTAAAAATGAGAGATAAATTTCATCCAATTGCTCCGGAGCTTGATGGTTAAATTGCTGAAATTTAGGCTGTAAATGTGCCAACCAAGCCTGTTCATTCTGGTTATTGCGTTGTGGTGTCGTATGGCAAAACACATTCACATTAAACGGTTTGTCCGTCAGTGCTTGAGTGGCGGCAATCATTGACCTTGCTTGATCTACCGAGCTCGCACCCAGTGCTAAGGAGCCCAATCCGCCCGCTTCACAAACGGCGGCTACCAACGCAGGTGTTGAAACCACCGCCATAGGTGCTTGAATAATAGGATAACGTAGGTTGAGGCGATGCAGTAATACATTGGAATGGCTCATACTTTCCTTACCTTTTTATGCTCACGCGATAGATGAATGGCATGTTAATAAATTGCATATAATATGTATCTTTAACATTCTATCTCAATATTAATCCAATGAACCTAACTGTTTTTCGGAATGTGATAACAGCCGCATTTCTCATTACTATCATAAAATTAGCAAACTAAACGCATTTTAAGCGTGTATGTTATAGCGACAAACAGCCGAAGATACAGTAAGCCTGCACCTAAGGAAGCCGACAATGCTAATCTCTCAATTGGAAAATCTATCTTGTGGTGTCGTCGTTTATTACCATAATCAGCCACAAAACTGCATTGGAACATTCTGCGCGCGAGGTAGCGATCTTGCGAGGAAACCATTAACTGTCGATACGCCTTTGCGCATTGCGAGTAACACCAAACCCTTTACCGCCGCAGCGATTTTACGCTTGGCTGAAATGGGAAAACTGTTTGTGGATGACGGTATTTCTCATTATATTTCACCAAAATACAATCAATTACTCTCACCAAAATATGACACAGAGGCGATTACCATCCGCCACCTACTCAGCCACAGTAGCGGGCTATTGGATCATGCCAACGAAGAATACCTCAAAGACGTCTTAAAGCGCCCTGATTATCAATGGACACGTTTAGAGCAAATTGAGCTATATATTCAGCAAGATCACTCCTTTTTCCGTCCTTCCGAAGCTTTTATCTATTCTGATACGGGCTATATTCTGCTTGGAAATATTATTGAACGAATGACGGGGCAAGCATTGGGAGAAGCTGTCCGAGAACTTTTGAAATTTAATGAAATTGGCTTGCAGAGCGCTTACTGGGAAACGTTTGAATTCCCTGCCACAACGGAACCTCGTGCAGAACAGTACCTCGGAAAACTCGATTGCTCCGACATGGATCCTTCAATGGATGTGTATGGCGGTGGTGGCTTAGTGATGTCCTCGAAACAAATGGCACAGTTCTTTGAAGCGCTATTTAGCGGTAAGATTTTTGCCAAGTCGGAAACGTTAGACACCATGTTAAGTGCAGGTTCCCATGAAGGGGCGCAAGGCTATCGGCAAGGGATCATGGTCAGCGAGGTCAACGGCATGACACTCTATTCCCATTTAGGCTTTTGGGGTTCCGTTGCGTACTACTCACCGGCAACTCAAACCAGTGCTGCGGGTTTTGTGGATAATCGAGATTCACGGAACGTACTGATTAACGCGATTGAAGCATTGTTGACGTCTAAATAAAGCGCCATCAACACAAAAAAATAGCCCTCATTATTGAGGGCTATTTTTATTCAGTTAACCACTAACGAGTCAATGGTGCTGGAATCGGTAACGCTGGTGCAGGCTCGCCCTCTTGAGGCTCTGCGACTGCTGGAGATTCAGGTGCCGGCTCCACAACCACAGGTAATTTAGGCCATAACACTTGCGTGAATTTCTGACGAATTTGCTCCGCATCCATGGTCTGTTTTTCTTTCGGTTGCGCTAAGACAATCGCTGCTTCTTGAGACAGTAAACGACGTGCTTCCATGTTCACTTGTTCAAGATTTTGAGTCCCTAAGAACGCTTGTCTGAGTAATTGATACTGCTCAGGAGCGATATCCACAACGCCATTTTGTTGTGAAATCAAACGCTGGCTAATTAACACATCGGTACTGGTACGTGCATATGCCGCAAACAGTTGTGATAATTGAACTTGCTTCTCTTTCATCATGTCGTTGAACAGCTCTGGGTCAATACCATTTTGTTTGATTGTCGCCAGTTCGTTCAGCGCCACATCTGCTACTGCGGCCATTTTTTCTGGTGGTGCAGAAATGGCTAACGTGCAACTCGCTTTTTGATACTGAACACGACAATCTAAGCCAGGGGTCACACCATCTTCAGCAAACTTTTGTTTAAAGGTTTTCTGCAATGAGCGGTAAATGGCTTCACGAGCGAGGTCGCTTCCCCAATAACGCAGCAATACGTTGGAATCCTTAATGGGTAACCAATCGATATCCCAAATTAGAGAAAGCGTATCTTGCGTTGATTTATCTTGAAGAATATCAATTGCCTGAGGCTTAACTGACGATAAAACGGCAACCGAAACAGGCTCAGAGCGCTTGCCTTCTAATGATGAAAACGCTTGAGTGATACTGTCAGATAGCATGCGAGAATCCACATGTCCCGCGACGTATAACGTCATAACATCGGGTGTGTACCATTTTTGATAGAACGAATTCACACTGGCTAAATCGACTTTACCGTTTGGCTTCTGCCCTGGATCATAACCTAGCATCGCCGACCCATTGAGACGGGCACGCCAAACAGGGTCATTGGCATTTACAGGCAAGGTAGCCACTGGAATATTAGGAACTGTTAAGCCACTCTGCAATGAATTCTCAGTATACTGCGCCCCAGCGACAGACGTTGCCAACCAACTTAATGCTTGTTTCACCAAATCAGGGCGGTTGTTAGGCAGGCTTAAACTATAAATTGTGTAGTCGTAAGAAACCACGGCTGGAGGTAGCGGCATATCAGGGTCGGTTGCCTGACGCCAAAAATTTTGTAATGTAGCTGCAGGGAAAGCTTCAGATTGATGGAATAGCGCCATTCTAGGGATCAGATAACTGTACCCTTTTTCACTGGCTTTTTCAGATAACGAACCTGTTTTAATGGCTAACCGAAGTTGGATTCGATCATTTGGACGCTGTGGTGTTTGTAATAACTGCCAATTAAAGCCATTCTCGAGCTTTCCTTGCTGCCATGCTGGATCGGGTTGTAAAGGTTCAGCACTAGCAAAACCAGTGACTGATAAAAGTACCACGCCGATGATATATCGCACTTTCAAACCCTGCATGTAGACCCCTATGTTCTTTATATCCTTGTATTTAACCGTAAACAGCAACAGAAAAATTAACGAAAAACGCTAATTGACTCGGTTAAGCGATATAGTTTGGCTTCATCAAAAATTTGATTATCACTATACCCGAAAAAAACATCGTTGCATGTTATTGAGATAATTGGGCGGCGCTCAATACGCTAAGTCGCTAAGTTGATCACTAAAATGCATGTTAAACATCACCATTTATCTGCTGATATTTCGCATTTTGGATACGACAGATAGTGAGTAAGTCGCCCGAATCTTGCTGCTAACAATATGATAGGTATGTGTAATGATATTAGACCACAAACCTTATAACATGTTCATGGCTTAATCTGAATTTTGTTGTTTTATTTGACGATTATAACCTTTCGCCAATAACCCTATCTCATCATCTTGATGATATTGAGAAACTTCCAAATGGTCGACGTGTTGATTTGCTTGCAACTCCCCCGCCATTTTACGCAGTGGGCGTACAATCATGCGGCTCACACACCACGTCATTGCAATAGAGATAATCAGCGCTAGCAGCAAATACGTTGTCGTTAACAACGCAAATGTGTTGAGTGCAAAACGATAAACCCGGTTAGAATCCACTTGTAACGTCAAATAACCTTGAGGTTTCGCTTGTGGCGCCATCGTGCCATAGGCATACAATGGGACAGTCATCTCCACCGGAATACCAATCAGCGGTAAAGACCATTCAGGGATCGGTTTCGGCGTGGCAAAGCTTAAATTCATTACCGTCGCATTATCCACCGTCACAATGGCTTTTCCCATAATCCCCGAGGTTTTCAGGCTCACAAGTAACCTTTTGGCTTCGTTTAAATCGGAGCTAAGTAGTGAATCCGTCAATGGTTTCTGGACTTGAACTACGGCATTGCTCAGTTGATTTAAATAATCTTGTTTGCGCTGTTCTAAGAGGTAAGTAAATTGAATGGACAAAAAAAGTGCAAGAAAAAGCAACGTAATCACAAAGAATACGACCATGCTCTTAAACGTGAGTGAACGTTGGACACGAGTGTTCATTTCCCACAACCTTCCTAATCAAGCTGCTTTTTAAAGAAAAAATCGGACAAACAGTATACTTGATTTTCCGTATAAAGGTGCAGCTTTAAAAAAGAAAGATCACTTATTTAGGATAAGCTCCAAATTAACCGCTAAAGTGAGTAAATACAGCATGAAGAAACGGCAGAAAGTCTGCTTTTCTGCCGTCTAACGTGATTAATTTGCGACTATTGCCTGCTTTTCGTCTTCATCAACGGCAAAACAAGCGACTAACTGCTCACGGTAGTTTTTCAATGCAGGCTGAGATTGCGTACATGGACCAAAAGCGCGTCGACAACGTGCTGCAAACGCACACCCTGGAGGTGGATTCATTGGGCTCGGTAATTCTCCCGTTAATTTAATGCGTTCACGGCGTTGGTCAGGGTTCAAGCGTGGCGTCGCAGAAAGTAGCGCTTGAGTGTATGGGTGCTGAGGATTGTTAAAAATCTGCTCTTTAGTCCCCTTTTCCACACAACGCCCCAAATACATCACCATCACTTCATCCGCGATATGCTCTACTACCGATAAATCGTGGGAAATGAACACATAGGAAAGCCCCAACTCTTGCTGTAAATCCATCATCAGGTTCAATACTTGAGCACGCACGGACACATCCAACGCCGATACTGGCTCATCCGCCACCACCACATCAGGGTCTAACATCAACCCACGAGCGATAGCGATACGTTGGCGTTGCCCACCGGAAAACATGTGTGGATAACGACTATAGTGCTCGGTTTTCAAACCCACTTTTGCCATCATTGATAACACTTTTTCTTTGCGCTGCTCTTTCGACAGAGAGGTGTTAATCAATAAAGGCTCTTCCAAAATTTGCCCGACTTTTTTACGTGGGTTCAACGAACCATACGGATTTTGAAAGACAATTTGGATTTTTTGACGACGAAGTTTCTCTGCTGCTTTATCAGCAATTAGCAAGTTTTGGTCACGATAATACAGCTCACCGGCAGATGGCTGCTCAATCATCGTTAACAGGCGCCCAAGTGTGGATTTCCCACAACCTGACTCCCCAACCACTGCCAGTGTTTTCCCTTTTTCTAATTCAAAAGAGACACCATCAAGCGCTTTGAGTGTTTTCTCCTTCGAGAAAACGCCGCCTTTCACAGAATAATATTTTTTTAAATCCACCGCTTTTAAGAGCGGCATTCCTTTGGCTTGTTGCTCACTCATAGCGTTGGTCTCCCCATATCATCCAGTGGCATGTGACATTTCACCTGACGGTCACCAATGGTTTGTAACGCAGGCTCTTCTTGGCGACAACGATCCGTTGCATACGGGCAACGCGGGTTGAGCAAGCACCCTTCAGGGCGGTCATATTTACCAGGTACAACACCCGGCAAGGAAGCTAAACGCGATTTGTTGCTAGCAAACTCAGGCAGTGCGCGCAGCAATGCTTGGGTATATGGGTGTCTTGGATGTTTAAAAATATCCTTCGCTTTCGCAGACTCGACCACTTGCCCAGCATACATCACGATAATATGGTGCGCGGCTTCCGACACTAACGCTAAGTCATGGGTAATCAGTACTAGCGCCATATTTTCTTGTTGTTGTAACTCAAGCAATAATTCGATGATTTGCGCCTGAATAGTCACATCGAGCGCGGTTGTTGGCTCATCGGCAATCAACAGTTTTGGACGACACGCAATCGCCATCGCAATCATAATTCGCTGACTCATCCCGCCAGATAACTGGTGTGGATAGACGTCAAGGCGCGACTGCGGATCAGGAATTCCCACCATGTTTAGCAGATCAATTGCCCGCTGTTTACGGGTGCTTCGATTGCCCCCTTGGTGAACTTTTAACGCTTCCATAATTTGATAACCGACTGTAAAGCACGGGTTCAAACTGGTCATCGGGTCTTGGAAAATCATGGCAACATCTGCGCCGACAATTTGACGACGCTCTTTTTCAGGGATGGACAATAAATCACGTCCATCAAACTGCAACGATTTCGCCATCACTTTACCGGGGTAATCAATTAACCCCATAATCGCCAGTGAACTAACTGATTTACCGGAACCTGATTCGCCTACGATCCCCACCACTTGCCCTTTCTCAACTTGGTAGCTGATGCGGTCAACGGCGCGAAACGGGGTCCCTTCGTCACCAAAGTGAACGGAGAGTTCTTCTACATTTAACAATGCCATTAGATTACCTCATCACTGCTTGAGTTTTGGATCAAAGGCGTCACGTAAACCATCACCCATCAGGTTAAACGCTAATACCGTTAATAAAATTGCTAATCCAGGGAACGTGACAACCCACCATGCGCTTTGTGCGAACTGCAACACATCAGACAACATAGTTCCCCATTCTGGAGTTGGTGGCTGCGCCCCCATTCCCAGAAAACCCAGTGCAGCCATATCTAAGATGGCATTCGAGAAGCCTAAAGAGGCCTGTACAATCAGTGGTGCCAGACAGTTAGGTAAAATATTAACGAACATTTGACGCAATGCCCCAGCTCCCGCCACTCTCGAAGCAGTCACATAGTCACGATTCACTTCCACCAGCACCGCGGCTCGCGTCAAACGAATATAGTGAGGTAATGCCACAAAAGTTAACGCTATCGAGGCATTGACAATCGAGGGACCGAAAATGGCCACCAAGACTAACGCTAACAGCAAGCTTGGCAGAGCCAACATAATGTCGACCAAACGCATAATGATCGCATCCACTACGCCGCCAAAATAACCCGCAATTACCCCAATCGTTACCCCCATAATCAGGGATAATACCACCACGAGGCAGCCCACTAATAACGAGAGCCTTGCTCCGTACATTAGGCGAGATAATAAATCGCGACCTACATCATCCGTGCCAAGAATAAATTCCCATGATCCGCCCTCTTCCCAAACTGGAGGAGTCAACAATGCCTGACGGAATTGCTCATCAGGCGCATGAGGCGCTAATACCCCCGCAAGGATTGCAATTAACACCATCAAAATGATGTAGAACATCCCCACGACCGCGCCTTTGTTGCGCTTAAAATAATGCCAAAATTCTTGTAATGGTGTCATCGGCTTCGGGGCGCTGACAGCTTTTGACTCAGTTGTTTGAGACATGTTTGCGCTCCTTATTTCTTATGACGAATACGTGGGTTAACAATGCCATACAGCACATCAACCACTAAGTTAACGAAGATAATCAACGTTGCGACAAGTAAGACGCCACCTTGAACTACTGGATAATCTCGACGTTGTAATCCTTCAATTAACCAACGACCTAACCCCGGCCATGAGAAAATGGTTTCCGTCAAAATGGCACCGGCGAGCATCACACCGACCTGCAGACCAATTACCGTGACAACCGGCAGTAATGCGTTACGCAGGGCGTGAATTAAAATCACGCGGGCACGGCTAACACCTTTAGCTCTCGCCGTACGAATATAGTCTTCCCCTAATACTTCCAGCATCGCCGAGCGGGTCATACGCACAATCACAGCCAGTGGAATAGTTCCGAGCACAATGGATGGCAAAATTAAATGCTCCACTGCATCTTTGAAGTCTCCCGCTTCCCCCCAAATTAGGGTATCAATCAGCATAAAGCCCGTGAGCGGATTCGAGTCATCAAGGAAAACGGTGTCGCTTACCCTTCCCGCAACGGGAGTGAGATCCCACTGAACAGAGACCAGCATGATCAACATGATCCCCCACCAGAAGATCGGCATAGAGTAGCCCGTTAATGAAACACCGATCGCCGTGTGATCGAAAATTGAACCACGCTTAACTGCCGCTAAAACCCCCACAGGGATACCAACAGAAACCGCAAAAATCATGGCGCAAGTGGCTAGTTCTACGGTGGCTAAAAAGCGAGGTAAAAATTCTTCCCAAACGCCGATTCGGCTTTTTAAGGAGATCCCTAAGTCTCCATGCATTATGCCGTTCAGATAATGGAGGTATTGTTTCCAAAGTGGCTGGTCGAGTCCTAATTCAGCCATTAAATAAGCGTGTCTTTCTGGGGATAATCCGCGTTCACCCGCCATAATCATGACAGGGTCGCCTGGGATCATGTGAACGAAAGCAAAAGTAAGTAGCGTGATACCGATAAAGGTGGGGATCACGAGCCCGAATCGTCGGAGGATAAATTGCAGCATATCCTGAGTCTCTTTAATAATGCCGTCGACGGCTCTTAGTCCGCTTGGCTGGTCAGAAAAACAACGTTTTCATCTGCTCACAAATAACTAAATTTATCTGCATCTTCTGAACGTCAGAGGAGAAAACGCCCTCCGCTGCAAAGAGGCAACGAAGGGCATTTACAGATTAAAAACAATTACTTATCAATGTCTACGTTTTCGAAGTGGTGTTTACCTAACGGATCAACCACGTAGCCTTTTACTTCTTTACGCACTGGCTCAAACACGGTGGAGTGAGCGACGATCAGCGCAGGCGCTTGTTCGTTCATTATCACTTGAGCTTGTTTGTACAGTTCGACACGTTTGTTGTGATCCGCAGTCATACGCGCAGGCTGGATCACATCTTCAAAGCTTTGATTACACCATTTAGAGTAGTTAGAACCCTGTTTTTTCGCTGCGCAGCTGAATAAGGTTGCGAAGAAGTTATCAGGGTCACCATTGTCCCCAGTCCAACCCATCATCACAGTTTGAGGTTCGCCGCTCTTAGCTCGTTTCAGGTATTCGCCCCACTCGTAGCTAACCACTTTCGATTTAACGCCGATTTTCGCCCAGTCAGCTTGGATCATTTCTGCCATTCGACGAGCATTCGGGTTATATGGACGTTGAACTGGCATTGCCCACAGGTCAATTTCAAAACCTTCTGGGAAGCCCGCTTCCGCCAGCAATTTCTTGGCTTTTTCTGGGTTATATTCGGTATCTTTAATCGCGTCGTTGTAACCCCACATAGTTGGTGGAATTAAGTTTTTCGCTTTTTGACCCGCACCTTGATAAACCGCTTGGATAATGGCGTCTTTGTTCACTGCCATCGACAGCGCTTGACGAACTTTTTGGTTATCCAGTGGTTTCTTCTCAACGTTGTAAGACAGGTAGCCTACGTTCAGACCAGGCTGCTCCAACAAGGTAATGTCTTTATCTGCTTTCATGCGCTCTAAGTCTGCCGGGTTAGGATACGGCATCACTTGGCACTCATTTTTTTGCAGTTTTGCATAACGTACTGACGCGTCAGGGGTGATAGAGAAGACTAAACGGTCAATCTTCGGTACTGTGCCCCAGTAATCTTTGTTCGCTTTGTACAGAATACGAGAATCTTTCTGATACTGTTGCAGTTCAAAAGGCCCTGTTCCGATTGGGTTTAGGTCAACTTTCTCTGGGGTTTTTGCCTTCATCATTTGATCAGCATATTCCGCTGATAAGATTGATGCGAAGTCCATTGCCATATCCGCTAAGAATGGCGCTTCTGGGCGTGTTAATGTGATACGGACGGTGTTGTCATCGACTTTTTCAACTTTGTCGATGATTTTATCCATGTCCATTCCCATAAAGTATTCATAGCTGCCGCCAGAAACTTTGTGGTATGGGTGGTTTGGATCTTTTTGGCGCATGAACGTGTAGATCACGTCATCCGCATTTAAATCGCGGCTTGGTTTGAAATCTTTATTGGAGTGCCACTTCACGCCTTTACGCAGGTGGAATGTGTACACTTTACCATCGTCACTGACTTCCCAGCTTTCTGCTAAGCCCGGCTCAATTTCAGTTGTACCCAGCTTAAATTCAACCAAACGGTTATACAGAGGAATTGAACTTGCATCATAAGTTGTTCCAGAGGTGAATAACTGCGGGTTAAACCCTTCAGGTGAACCTTCAGAACAATAAACCAGTGTTTTAGCCTGTACTGAGGCAGATACCGCTAAAGCAGCTAATGTTAAGCCTACCGCCAATAAACCTGTCTTTTTCATCGAGAGCGTCATTGGTAATGCTCCTGTGGTGTATGTTGTTTTATCGAATACTGAAATCCATCTTGGATAAGACAGATGCCGTATCTGTATTTTTTGTTATTCACTGTGCAATTAATCAACTGGAATACATTTCGTCAATAGCATTATTCACTGTAACAATTTCGCTTAAATAACATTTTTCGAATAATTTCGGTGTAAATATAGCCTTATATGTTACGAAAATGTTTATTTTCTAGCGATTATAACCACAGAAACATTACTGGATAGATTTTTATAAGGACGTTAATTATTTGTATATTTGTGATTAAGTGCTGAATTACTGAGCGGAAATAGTGGGCAATACAAAAAATTGCAACATAAAACGCTAAATAGAATTCACATGAAACTATTTGTTAGCTGATTGTTTTGCATGTTTTTTATACTAAAAAGAATTATTGGCGGATTTATATATCCTCTTACCATTTTCAGGGAATCACGGGGGAAAATACCAATCAGATTATGAAGGTTGGTTTTGATTAGCGGACTTGTTTCGATAGGTAGGCTGGTTTTGATAGGTAGACTGGTTTTGTTCTGAGCAACTTAGCTTAAAAGCAATGGAAAGCTTATTAATACGTAATATGTATTAAATGAGCATAATCGTCGTCACGAAAAGGAGTTGGAAAAATGAGGGAGATAGAAACGAAAAAACCCACCTCAATGAGGTGGGTTTTAGAATTTGGTCGGCGAGAGAGGATTCGAACCTCCGACCCACTGGTCCCAAACCAGTTGCGCTACCAAGCTGCGCTACTCGCCGAAAACGGTGTGAATAATACTGCCAAGAATGGGGATCGTCAACCCTATTTTTCGCTAAAACTGTTCGTATGCTGATAAAACCATCAAAATGGTATGGTTTCTTATTTTTACGTCTATTTTTGGATAAAAAATAAGCGCTAAAAATATTTTAGCGCTTATTTATCCCAATCATTGGGAAGGTCATATTTATACAATTATTTTCTAAATCAAAAATAACCGACTAAAAATCAACCTATTGAAGCAGTGAAATATCTGCTACTTTTAAGAATAGCTCGCGAAGCTGGCTTAACAGTGTTAAACGGTTATTCCGCACAGCAGGATCTTCATCCATCACCATGACGTTCGCAAAGAACTCATCAACCACTTCACGTAAAGAGGCTAACTCAACGAGTGCTTCTTGATAGTTACGCTCAGCAAACATTGGCTCAAGCTTGTCTTGCAGTACCACGACGTGAGTCGCTAACTTCACTTCTTCTGGCGTTTTCAGTACAGACGCTAACACGCTATCAGCGAGTTTCTCTTCTGACTTACTCAGAATGTTAGAAACACGTTTATTAGCAGCTGCCAGCGCTTGTGCTTCTTCTAAAGAACGGAAGTGAGTCACTGCTTTAACACGCGCATCGAAGTCAGCTGGCTGAGTTGGGCGACGTGCTAATACGGCTTGGATAGTGTCAATGCTGTAGCCTAGTTCTTGGTACCAAGAACGGAAGCGACCCAGCATGAACTCAACCACATCTTCCACGACATTTTTGTTAGTTAGTTTATCGCCATACAGACGCACAGCCTCTTGGGTCATTTCCACAAGGTCAAGCTGATAGCCTTTTTCGACGATAATACGTAACACACCTAATGCCGCACGGCGCAGAGCGAATGGGTCTTTATCCCCTTTCGGATGCTGACCGATACCAAAAATACCTGCGAGGGTATCCATTTTCTCTGCTAATGCTAATGCCGCAGAAACATCGGTAGATGGCAGTTCATCACCCGCGAAACGCGGTTGATACTGTTCTTTCAGCGCAAGAGCAACATCTTCTGACTCACCGTCATGGCGAGCATAGTGCATGCCCATGACACCTTGAGTGTCTGTGAATTCAAAGACCATGTTGGTCATTAAGTCACATTTAGCCAGTAAGCCTGCACGGGTTGCATGATTCACATCCGCACCAATCTTGCTAGCAATCCAACCCGCTAATGCTTCTAAACGATCAGTTTTATCACGCAGAGTACCTAACTGTTGCTGGAACAGAACAGTTTCTAAACGTGGTAAGTTGTCTTCTAAGCGTTGTTTACGGTCAGTTTTGAAGAAGAATTCCGCATCCGCTAAACGCGGGCGAACGACTTTTTCGTTACCGGAGATAATTTGCTGCGGATCTGAAGATTCAATATTCGCCACGAAGATAAAGTTCGGCATTAACTTGCCTGCATTATCATAAACAGGGAAATATTTTTGGTCTCCTTTCATGGTGTATACCAGTGCTTCAGCAGGAACTTCTAAGAATTTCTCTTCGAATTTTGCTGTTAATACTACTGGCCATTCAACCAAAGAAGCCACTTCTTCAACTAAGCTGTCGGTTAAGTCTGCTTTACCGCCCAACGCCTGAGCAGCTTTTTCTGCATCGGCAATAATTGTCGCTTTACGCTCAGCGTAATCTGCGATTACTTTACCGCGAGTGCGTAAAATTTCTGGGTATTGTTCCGCATTATCAATAGTAAATTCAGCTTCACCCATAAAACGGTGACCGCGAATAATACGATCGCTCTTAATACCAAGAATTTCACCCTTCACAACATCGCTACCCAGCAGTAATGTCACAGTATGTACAGGACGTACAAACTGAGTCTCTTTATCTGCCCAGCGCATTAATTTAGGAATAGGTAATTTCGCCAGTGAACGGCTAACCATATCAATCAATAATTCACTGACTGGCTGCCCTTTCATTTGTGCGCGATACAGTAACCATTCGCCTTTATCGGTAGTTAAGCGTTCTGCTTGGTCAACGGTGATCCCACAGCCACGCGCCCAACCTTCAGCTGCTTTTGTTGGTTTACCTTCAGCATCAAATGCTTGGGAAATTGCAGGGCCACGTTTTTCAACTTCGCGATCTGGCTGAGCCGCGGATAAGTTTTCCACTTTCAGCGCTAAACGACGAGGTGCAGCAAACCAGTTCACTGCACCATGAGCGATATCTGCACCCTCTAATTCCGCAGTAAAGTTAGCTGCGAATGATTCTGCAAGAGAACGAAGAGCCTTCGGCGGTAACTCTTCTGTACCGATTTCCACTAGGAAAGTCTGTTGAGTCATGACAGCCTCTTAGTTCTTATGACACATAGGGAAACCCAGCGCTTCACGAGAAGCATAATAAGCTTCTGCCACCCCTTTCGTCAGGGTACGGATGCGTAAAATATAGCGCTGGCGTTCTGTGACTGAAATTGCCTTACGGGCATCCAGTAAGTTAAAGGTATGAGCCGCTTTTAAAATACGCTCATAAGCCGGAAGTGGCAGAGGCGTTTCTAAAGCAAGCAGATATTGAGCTTCTTTCTCATACTCTTCGAAGCATTTGAATAAGAACTCAACATTGGCATGTTCAAAGTTATACGTGGATTGCTCAACTTCGTTTTGGTGATAAATATCGCCATACGTGGTTTTACCCAGCGGGCCATCACACCAAACCAGATCGTACACGCTATCAACGCCTTGAATATACATAGCAAGACGCTCAAGACCATAAGTGATTTCACCGGTAACAGGCTTACACTCCAAACCACCCACTTGCTGGAAGTAAGTGAACTGAGTCACTTCCATACCATTTAACCAAACTTCCCAGCCCAGACCCCAAGCACCCAGTGTTGGGTTTTCCCAGTTATCTTCCACGAAGCGGATATCATGGACAGTTGGGTCAATACCGAGTTCTTTTAATGAACCTAAGTACAACTCTTGGATATTGTCAGGCGAAGGCTTAATGATCACCTGAAATTGGTAATAGTGCTGTAGACGGTTCGGGTTTTCACCATAGCGACCATCAGTTGGTCGACGAGATGGCTGAACATAAGCTGCCGCGATAGGTTCTGGACCTAAAGCGCGCAAACACGTCATTGGGTGTGAAGTACCTGCGCCGACTTCCATGTCCAGTGGTTGAACAATGGTACAGCCTTGGCGCGCCCAGTAATCCTGTAATGTCAGGATAAGACCTTGAAAGGTTTTGGTATCAAACTTTTGCATGTTAGATCCGCACGCGATACGTGAAATTTAAGAAAGTGACCAGTATACCCTTTGACCGCCAGATATACAGCAATGAATACGCCTGTAACCATTCTAAAAAGAAAAAAAATTAATTTCATCTCTTTAAAACTGTATTTTTATACAGTATAAAGATTCTATTCTTGCCCACAAGCTGAACATTATTAGAAAAAGGATGAAAAATGGAAACTTCAGTTACTCGCTGTCATTGGGTCAATCAAGATCCCGAATATATTGCCTATCACGATAATGAATGGGGAAAACCCACCAAAGATAATCAAGAATTATTCGAAATGATCTGCCTAGAAGGTCAGCAAGCAGGGCTTTCTTGGTACACCATTTTGAAAAAGCGCCAAGGGTATCGAGAGCTGTTCCATCAGTTTGATCCCGAAAAGATTGCCATGATGGATGAAAAAGACGTAGAGCGGCTTATGCAAGACTCAAGGATCATTCGTAATCGATTAAAAATTAACGCGATTATTGCTAATGCTAAGGCCTATTTAGCCATGAAAAACGAAGGAATAGATTTTTCTACTTTCATTTGGGGCTTTGTAAACCACCAACCCATCGTCAATAAATGGACTGAATCCGCACAACTTCCTGCAGAAACAGAGCTTTCTAAGACGTTGTCTAAAACACTGAAAAAACATGGCTTCAAATTTGTAGGTTCGGTTACCTGCTACGCCTTTATGCAAGCCACTGGCATGGTTAATGACCACCTTGTAAATTGTTGCCAGTATCGATAAATCAAAATTTATCGATGGCAACTGAATATATAACAACATAAATAAACCAAGCTTAGTCAATAAGTTAATCTAAAAAACTAATTTGTTATCCATACTTGATATTTTATATGAAAAAGAACTGCAATTAAGCTATTGAACTCTAGATAGGAGCGCGGTATGTTGGAAATTCCATTAACAACCTAATAAACAAATGTGAATAAATACAATGAATTTCTCTAAATTTGGTAATAAATTTGCTAAGAATTCAGGCATTTCAGAATTAATGAAAGACTTGAATGAAGGCCTCAGAACCCCCGGCGCTATTATGCTCGGTGGTGGGAACCCTGCTCATATTCCTGAGATGGATAAATATTTCCAAGACCTCCTCGCTGAAATGTGTGCCAATGGGCAATTGACCGATACCTTGTGTAACTATGATGGTCCTCAAGGCAAAGATGCCATGTTGAAAGCGCTAGCAGCAACTCTAAAAGCGAAACTAGGCTGGGATATCAGCGCGAAAAATATTGCGCTAACAAACGGCAGCCAAAGTGCGTTTTTCTATCTATTTAACCTACTTGCTGGTCGCTTTGAAGATGGTATCTCTCGTAAAGTGCTTTTCCCAATTGCCCCTGAATATGTGGGTTATGCGGATTCTGGACTTGATGACGACCTTTTTGTGGCAAATAAGCCACAAATTGAATTTTTACCTGATGGTCAGTTTAAATATCACGTTGATTTCAACACCCTTGAAATCACTGAAGATATTGGTGTGATTTGCGTGTCACGCCCAACCAATCCAACAGGGAACGTGATCACCGATGAGGAAGTTCTGCATCTTGACCAATTAGCTAAGCAACACAATATTCCATTATTGATTGATAATGCGTATGGCGTTCCCTTCCCCGGCATTATCTTTAGCGAAGCCACACCATTTTGGAATGAAAATGTCATTCTCTGCATGAGCTTGTCAAAACTCGGCTTACCGGGAACTCGCTGCGGTATTATTATTGGTAGCGAAGAGTTAATTGATGCCATCAGTAATATGAATGGCATTATTAGTCTTGCTCCGGGTGGTATAGGTCCAAGTATCGCACTTGAAATGCTGCAGCGTGACGATTTATTTGAATTATCTCAAAATGTTATAGGGCCATTCTATAAACAGCGCGTTGAAGAAGTGATTAAGATTATTCGCCGCTATATCCCTGAAGATAAATGCCTAATTCATAAACCTGAAGGCGCTATTTTCTTGTGGTTGTGGTTTAAAGATCTACCAATTAGTTGTTTAGAACTTTATCGCCGCTTAAAAGCACGTGGTGTATTGATGGTTCCTGGACATTACTTTTTCCCAGGACTTGAAGAAGATTGGCAACATGCTCATGAATGTATGCGAATGAACTATGTGCCTGAGCCAGAAAAGATTGAGCAAGGGATTCAAATCCTTGCTCAAGAATTAGAAAAAGCCTATCAAGAATCTGAACGCTGAATCTAGAAATTGAGTTAAAAAAAGCCCTTTCCATTGAGGAAAGGGCCAAAATTAGCGAGAACTCCATAATTGAAATCGAATATATTTGTTCACGACAAATCTTATTCGCGGTTATTAAACCACTTTTTTGATATCAGTTATGGCGAGAACAAAGACCAATTACGCCCTTATATAGACGGATACTTTTTCTCCACACCCTATTCCTTCCATGACTCACAATCATAATGCCCAAAATAAGATGGCTAACAACTGCGGCGAAATAATGCGTAAAAACATTGCTAAAGGGTATACCGTGGCATAAGAAAGTGCCGGTGCTCCGCTGGTTGGATGGATATTATTTGCAAAAGCTAATGCTGGCGGATCTGTCATAGACCCAGCCAACACACCGCATAGGCTTAAATAATTCATTTTGCCGAAAATGCGAGCGACTAAACCGGTGATAAACAGAGGAATAAAGGTAATTAATAGCCCATAGCCAATCCATGTAAGCCCATCCCCTTGAATAAGAGTCTCAATAAAACTCCCTCCCGAATTCAGTCCTACAACCGCTAAGAACATCACAATACCAAGCTCTCTCAACGCTAAGTTTGCACTTGGTGGCATAAACCAATACAGCCGGCCAATGGTACCTATTCGTCCAAGGATCAAAGCAACAACTAACGGCCCACCCGCTAAACCCAACTTCAATGCAGCAGGAAAGCCCGGTACAAATATCGGTAACGAGCCTAAAACAACTCCCAAACCTATCCCAATAAATACCGGCAGCATCTGGACTTGCTGTAATTTCTGTTTCGCGTTTCCAAGTATTGCAGTAACCGCTTCAATTGATTCAGGACGACCAACAATATTGAGAATATCACCAAATTGCAGCACGGAATTGTTGTTTGCCATCAGGTCAATCCCTGTCCGGTTCAAACGCGTTACCACCACATCATATTTCTGCTTGAGATTCAGCTCTTTTAAGCGTTTACTTAATACAGCGTCATTAGTCACGACCACTCGAACAGAATGCAATACAGAACTGGAAGTTGATAATGATGCTTCAACCTCTTCACCAAGAATGAGGCGAACTTTATTTAAATCCTCTTTTTGCCCAACAACATGCAGTAAATCCCCAAGATGTATTTCTGTCGTCGGCTGAGGTACCACCATCATTTCCCCGCGTTTTAGCCGCGAGCAAACAATGTCTTCGCTGCCAAGCATGGGTATATCTTGCATCATCAAGCCATCAAGATTGGTATTGCGTACCGCAATGTTCATCGTTTGCAGTGAGTCACGATGCTGAACATTCGCACTATTGAACTCCGCGGCTTCTTTATCTACTGAGATACGGAAGATAATACGAACTAGCCACATCACCAGCAAAATACCGCAGATTCCCATCGGGTAAGCCATCGCATACCCCATTCCCATTTGTCCCACCAAACTCGGGTCTGACCCTAAATCAGATAGAATTTGCTGCCCAGCCCCTAACGATGGAGTATTCGTGACTGCGCCCGAGAAAATGCCCAAAATAATCGGTAGAGGGATATCTGCGATTTTATAGATAATAGCAGTAACGACTGCCCCTAAAATAACCACCATCAAGGCAAAGCCATTAAGTTTTAAACCAGAAACACGTAAAGAAGAGAAAAAACCGGGTCCAACTTGTATCCCGATGGTATACACGAAGAGGATCAAACCAAATTCTTGAATAAAATGCAGCATGTCATTATTGAGAGACAAGCCATAACTTCGCGCAAAATGCCCAACAATAATGCCACCAAAAAGAACCCCGCCAATCCCTAAGCCTACATTGCGGATTTTCCAATTACCTATCCATAAGCCTAGTGCGGCAGCTAATGCTAATAAACTGACTGTAAGCGCTAATTCACTCATAGACCGCTATCCTTTTGACAACAATGAACCAAAATACGGGACATACGGAGTTATTACATTTGCAACTGAATCGATTGTGCCAAATAAACACAGAGGAAGTTGTGTGATAGAGCACAGTTCACAGCAATTCAATTGAGCAATTTTATACTTTAGTTAAAAACAATTTAATTGCTAATTATTAACATCACCGACATAAAATAATACAAAAAAGAGCTATTATTCCGAGGGTATCTTAAATAATAATAGGGTCGTTCGATTGTGAATTTTTAGTTTTTAGTTATTATGATCTCTGATTAAACAAAATCCATTTCAATGCAGGTCAACATATATATGCCAAGCTTGATTTTTTTTAGGTCGTTCGCATTTTCCACATTATTGACTCTTACATTAAGTGGCTGCTCCAGTATTATGACTCATGCTGGTCCTACTGATAGCTATTATCCTGGAACAAAAAATAGTGTTGATATGCTGCAACATGAAGATACGGGCTGGGTAGTTAAGCCATTACTGGTTATCGATTTACCATTTACTGCACTTATGGATACATTATTAATCCCCATGGATTATATGCATTCAAACGGCTCACAAGAGGCCGACTCACCGAAAAAACGTTTAGAACAACTTGATAAACAGCGACTTGATAAACAGTCACCTGATACGCTGCAATCTGATAAACAACAGCCAAAGAACCCTCAATGATTTCCCTATATTAAAGTAACTTATTGATGCTCTAATCAGGAATATAATACTTAAAATACAATTAATATTATTAACTTAATTTAGGTTAATAATACCTTTATCTTACTGACCAAATTTCCATCTTTTTTAATCTATTCTATTAACCCAACACTTATTAATTTCAAGTCAATATACTTTAATTGAATGTTGAGCATTTAATTTAATGATGACCTGAACTCTCTTTTTCTGAAGAATAAAGAGATGAATTTTCATCTTTTTATTCTTCATAGGTGTTATCCCAGATAAAATTTAATTAGATAATCCTGTTTCGACAATATAAATCTGTCTAAACCCATCAATATCTCGCATAAATGCTACAAATTTATCATTTGGAGAAAAGACAACGGCATCTGCAACAGGGGCTATTTCTGTTCTCCGGGTTAACCGTTCTAAATTTCCGGTCGCTACATGGCAACGCACAACGCTATTGTCATACACAAAGCAGAGATACTCACCGGTCTTATTCCAACTAAATGCAGACTGAATTGAAGACTCGCCAAATGTCACTTGGGTGAGCGTCCCTGTTGCCGTTGCCACCAACCATAATTGCACAATGCCATGATCATCATGCATCAAACAAGCAATTGATTCGCCATTTGGAGAAGAACGCAGCCAGTGTCTTGGCTGTTTCGCTAACCCTGGAAATTTCCGATGATGCGTATACGTTAAGCGCCTTTGTTTCACATTCTTAGGCGGCGCTGGCATAGTTTTTTCGGTACCTTGCAGAGGTTTATCGCCTTGAATTTTGAATTCATTGGGATCTTCGGGTAAATCAACTAAATAAACTTCAGGGATCACGTCACCATTTTGATGATGTGTATCTCCGATAAACGCTAATGCGCGTGCTTGCCACTGACCTTGTTGATCCATATAACCACGTTGACCAATCCATCCCTCTTCATAAGCTCGGCTTATCTCGTCACTATTCGGAGTTGGCGCCAAAGTCGTCTTCGTCACAACACTACAGAAAAAATTGCCGCTATATTCTCTTTCATGACCAATAGGTTCAACGGTCACAGCGCCTGCAGGTACGGCAACAGCCACATTGCGTTGGTCTAATTGGATATCGAGTTCATGCAAAACATGGTCATTATAGGTAAAGCTCAGCCACTTCCCGTCAGGGCTGAAAACATGAACATGCGTTCCGCCTCTGAGCGCACCCGCCATATAAGGTGGCGTAATACACATTGCATCAATCGGATGAGCAATACCAAGTTGGTTGTCATCAACGTAAATACCCCGGCGATGATGGAAATCATACTGCCAAGACTCATCGGGATATTCTGGTCCCTGAATAAAAGCATAACGAGGCGGATTTTCAGCGCTTACAGTGACTACGCCAACATGGGCACCATGCAATCCTCGATAGATTTCCACTTTTTGATGGGTTGTAACATGAATTTTTTCTATGGTTTTCCCGGTAAATGAACTGCCACTTGGTCGAACATCATAAGCTAACCACTGACTATCTGGTGTCCAAACATTAATATTTGTAAGCTGATGACTCCGCGAATCCTCAGTAATACATATTTCTTTATAAGGCATTTTATTGTTCAATCTGTTATCCTTTGACATCATTTAACACAGGCTATCGGATTACTTTAACTAATCAATTCTTTAAGAGAATAAAAAATCTCAGTCGAGAAGTTTCACAAGTAATATTACCCTTAGACAATCACTATAGTATTGAATAAAACCATCATGTTATTAAGTGTTCTCTATATTATTGGTATTACTGCCGAAGCCATGACAGGCGCTTTAGCTGCTGGACGCCGTAAAATGGATGTCTTTGGCGTGATCATTATTGCCTCTGCAACAGCCATCGGCGGTGGCTCTGTCCGTGATATTCTACTCGGCCACTATCCTCTAGGTTGGGTTGCCCACCCCGAATACATCATGACCGTGGCAGGTGCTGCCATTGTCACCATATGGATAGCCCCGATGATGAAACACCTTCGCCGGCTCTTCTTAATACTTGATGCGATTGGTTTAATCGTCTTCTCTATTCTTGGTGCTCAAATCGCCCTCGATATGAATTATAGCCCTATCATTGCCGCCATCGCGGCTGTGGTTACAGGTGTATTTGGCGGTGTCCTTCGTGACATGTTGTGTAACACCATCCCTCTGGTTTTCCAAAAAGAAGTCTACGCTGGCGTCTCTTTTGCTGCCGCATGGTTATATATCGGTTTGCTATATACACCGCTTCCGAAAGATATCGTGGTCATTATCACGTTAGTAGCAGGTTTAAGTGCTAGGTTACTTGCCATTCGCTACCGTTTGGGATTACCTATCTTTAATTACGAAAGCCAAGATTAACCAAAACTGATTTTCCTATCAGCCATTTGCTTAACCCCTAATGGCTGATATCTAGTTTCTGCAAAGTATACAGTTCCTGCAAAGTGTCTAGTGCCTTCTGAATTTCAGGCTCTGCCAGCCAGTACTTTAATACTTGTTTCCGTTTTTCAGATAAGCCCAGAGCTTCCACACTCTCTCGTTGATTCAATTTTTCTATTGTAGATATCTTGTTTAGATGCCCTATTTCTAATGGAATTCCAAGCCCTTTCAACCAATTTACTATTGGCTGCATAGATGCTTTTTGTAGCTGGCTAAGCGCATTTGTCGTTTTCTTATTCTTAGGTAATGAATCTTGCCATTGTGGAGAAAGCCAGCCAAGTAACGTTGAGAGCCCATATTGTTCCGCCCATGCCTTCCATGTTTTTTCGCCCACCCCGCGAATCTTTAACTGTTTGCCTAGCCAAGCAAGTCGGGCAACAAATTGGGGTGCACAATCCGGTGTATATGATAAACAGCTCAATGAATGAAAGTTTTCGAGAGATGATGTATCTGGATACTGACGCAGCTCTCGCCGCCAAATGACTTGCTCCATAAATGGAGTACCATGCCCAGATAACGTTAGCTGGATTTTATCCCCAACTAGCACATCTTTTTGCTTCCAGGAATTAAGCGAACCAATGCGGATTTTACTCACCTTTTTATCATCGATCGTGACGGGTTCAATGTTAGCAATAACATTTACAGCCCCGGATTTTCCTACCCGAAAAGTTAAATCCATAACCTCTGAAACCACGCTTTTTAATGGGTATTTCCATGCCACGCTCCAACTGTTTTGGTTTGCCTGCCAAGCTGATGCTGGTGGCGATGGAAAGCTTTTCAATACAATACCGTCAGTTGCAAATGGCATCGGTGCTGAATAATAGTAGTCACGCCACTTGGCTGCTGATTGATAGTTTGCTATTGGATGGCTATATCGTTGTGCCAACTCAAATCCTAGCCTCTTTAATTCACTCAATTGACGATTCATAGCAACAGAGTTATCAGGCCATGCCCAAATAAAAATGCCGATATCATCTGTGACCTGTGTAGGTAACTCCTTGCGCATCAACCAACCCGCAATTTTACTCCGTGCATTTCTTCCACCATCCGCATTTTGTACATGTTCATTGAGCCTCCAGAACAGTTCCCCCTGTAAAACCAGAGATTGCTTCGTTGAAATAGTTTTGGGGATAGCTTGAATAAAATCGGCTTTATCTCGCCAATTAAGCCCTTCACTCCCATTCCCCCGACTAATCATTGACACTAAACGTCCATTTTCATAGTGCAGCGTCACCGCAACACCATCGACTTTAGGTTGCAACCAAACTTCATGACGAGGCGCTATCCATGCGGCTATTTCTTCTGATTTCAATTTTTTCAACCCCGTATGGGGTATGGGATGCTTTGTTAATCGTTCAGTTTTAGGCTGTAATGGTTGTGTTAGTGTGTCAGGCAAATTTTGACAACGCTGTCCCTGCTGCCACTTCGCCAAAAGTTGATCATAAACTTCATCACTTACGCCGCTCACGCCGTCGATTTGATATTGCCTATCCCACTCTTGTAGCTGCTCCCCCAGCCGCCGCTGTTCCATTCTTATTAATTCATTGTCTAGTGAGCGGCATGCTTTTTGAGAATCTACCATTTCCGCACCGTAGCCTATTGAAATAACAGATTGAAGTAATAGGCAGAACCAACCAAATTTCCAGAGTTTCCTGACTGAAAAGTAATGCATAATGTCCCTATTATATTGACGTTAATGAATTGAATGATAAAGCGCTGCGTTGCCATTGCATTCTGGGTCAATCAATAAAGAGATACAGTAGGTACTTTTGCCAATTGCATAGCGACTCGTAAAACAAATACTATTTTCATCGCGTTACATTTATTTTCTGGAAGGCGTTCGCAATTTTCTAATAACCAAAATTTTTTACTCTTATTTCATGGTTAATTGATATCGCTGCATGTTGCCTTAAGTACGTGTATACTATGTAGGGTTTATCACTATCTTTTATGTCTAACCCACAAATATTCAAGAAATCATCATGATACAAGGCACGCTATATATTCTCTCTGCTCCTAGTGGCGCAGGTAAGTCCAGTCTTATCCAAGCATTATTGAAGACACAACCGTTGTATGACACTCAAGTTTCTGTTTCTCATACAACTCGAGCTGCACGCCCAGGCGAAATTCATGGCGAGCATTACTTCTTTGTTTCTGAAGCTGAATTTCTTCAGATGGTTGAGAACAATGACTTTTTAGAGCATGCCTGTGTTTTCGGTAACTACTATGGCACCTCAAAACCCATTATTGAGGAAGTCTTAAATAGTGGCGTGGATGTGTTTCTTGATATTGACTGGCAAGGTGCTCAGCAAATTCGCGCTAAAATGCCAGAAGCACGTAGTATTTTTATCCTACCACCATCAAAAGATGAGCTATATCGCCGTCTGCGTGGTCGTGGTCAAGATAGTGATGAAGTCATTGAAAAGCGCATGTCACAAGCCGTTGGCGAAATTGAGCATTACAATGAATACGATTACGTCATTGTAAACGACGATTTCAACACCGCACTGAGCGATTTACAATCTATCATGCGTGCTGAGCGCTTGAGATTAGGTCGCCAAGTCCAGCGACATGATGCTTTAATCAGCAAATTACTAGCAGACTGAGAATAGTTTCAGTATCATATCAGGTCATTTTTTTATTTCTTTGGAGTAGCACACTTATGGCACGCGTAACTGTTCAAGACGCAGTAGAAAAAATTGGTAACCGTTTTGACCTCGTACTGGTCGCAGCACGTAGAGCTCGTCAGTTACAAACTGGTGGTAAAGATCCTTTAGTTCCAGAAGAAAACGATAAGCACACTGTTATCGCGCTACGTGAAGTAGAAGAAGGTTTAATTAACGGTCACATTTTGGATGTGCGTGAACGCCAAGAACAGCAAGAGCAAGAAGCCGCTGAAATGCAGGCAGTTTCTGCGATCGCTGAAGGTCGTCGCTAATTACTAAGGTGGGTCTGCCTTGTATCTGTTTGAAAGCCTAAATCTCATAATTCAACAATATCTCCCAAAAGAGCAAGTTGAATTACTGAAAAAAGCCTATGTTGTCGCACGGGATGCTCATGAAGGGCAGACCCGTTCCAGTGGTGAGCCTTATATTACTCACCCTGTTGCTGTTGCTTGTATTCTGGCTGAAATGCGTTTGGATCATGAAACACTGATGGCCGCGCTACTTCATGATGTGATTGAAGATACTCCAGCGACATTTCAAGACATAGAGCAACTGTTTGGAACCACTGTCGCCGGCTTAGTCGAAGGGGTTTCCAAACTGGATAAGCTGAATTTCCGCGACAAGAAAGAAGCTCAAGCAGAAAATTTCCGTAAAATGATCATGGCAATGGTGAAAGATATCCGTGTCATTTTGATCAAACTGGCAGACCGCACTCACAATATGCGCACGCTTGGGTCATTAAGACCCGATAAGCGTCGCCGCATAGCGCGTGAAACACTGGAAATCTACAGCCCCCTCGCGCACCGTTTAGGTATCCACCATATTAAAACCGAACTCGAAGAGTTAGGTTTCGAAGCGCTGTATCCAAACCGTTATCGTGTTATCAAAGAAGTGGTGAAATCCGCTCGTGGTAACCGTAAAGAAATGATCCAAAAAATCCTTTCTGAAATTGACGGTCGATTAACGGAAGCAGGTGTCCCCTGTACAGTCAGTGGTCGCGAAAAACATCTGTATTCTATCTATCGAAAAATGCATCAAAAAGAGCAGCGATTCCATTCCATTATGGATATCTATGCTTTTAGGGTCATCGTCGAAGACGTTGATACCTGCTACCGTGTTTTAGGGCAAATGCACAGTCTTTATAAACCTCGTCCGGGGCGAATCAAAGACTATATTGCTATTCCTAAGGCGAACGGCTACCAATCTCTCCACACCTCATTAATTGGGCCTCATGGGGTACCAGTCGAAGTACAAATTCGTACTGAAGATATGGACCAAATGGCTGAAATGGGTGTTGCTGCTCACTGGGCATATAAAGAACAAGGCGAATTGGGAACCACTGCGCAGGTGAAAGCCCAGCGTTGGATGCAAAGCTTGCTCGAACTCCAACAGAGTGCGGGAAGCTCATTTGAATTTATTGAAAGCGTAAAATCAGACCTCTTTCCTGATGAAATTTACGTTTTCACCCCCGAAGGTCGTATTGTCGAATTGCCGACAGGCGCGACCCCAGTGGACTTTGCATATGCCGTGCATACTGACATCGGTCATGCCTGTGTGGGTGCGCGAGTTGATCGCCAACCTTACCCACTCTCCCAGTCACTTTCTAGCGGTCAAACGGTAGAAATTATTACGGCTCCAGGCGCTCGACCAAATGCAGCATGGTTGAACTTTGTCGTTAGCTCAAAAGCACGTGCAAAAATCCGCCAGTTACTGAAGAATTTAAAACGCGAAGACTCCGTTAATTTAGGGCGTCGCCTACTCAATCATGCGCTAGGTGCAGGCACCAAAATCACGGATATACCTCGTGAAAGCATCGATGCCGAGTTAGCTCGCATGAAGCTCCACTCGATTGATGATTTACTTGCCGAAATTGGTTTAGGTAATGCTATGAGTGTTGTGGTGGCTCGCAACTTGCAAAGTAACCCTCAAAGTGCTCAGCCAAGTGCCGTTGAAGAACCTGTGATTACGGAAAACCGTAATAAACTGTCCATCAAAGGGGCTGATGGTGTCTTAATCACCTTTGCAAAATGCTGCCGACCTATCCCGGGCGACCCAATTATTGCGCATATTAGCCCAGGTAAAGGATTGGTTATTCACCATGAATCTTGCCGCAATATCCGTGGTTATCAGAAAGAACCGGATAAATTTATGGCTGTCGAGTGGGATACCGAAACAGACACGGATTTTATCGCTGAAATTAAAGTCGATATGATAAACCATCAAGGTGCCCTTGCTAACTTGACCGCCGCTATTAATGATGCGAATTCAAGTATTCAAAGCATGAACACTGAAGAGAAAGATGGTCGTGTTTACTGTGCCTTTATTCGCTTGTCGATTAAAAACCGTATTCAGTTGGCTAACGTGATGCGTAAAATTCGTATCATGCCAGACGTTCTACGCGTCAGCCGTAACCGTAATTAGTCGATACCATTAAAAACACGAACTCTCACTATGAATGAACGCCGCTATCGCCGCATTTGCCAAATGATGGCGATGCGGCAGCCCGACCTAACACTCTGTCTTGAAGAAATTCATAAGCCTCATAATGTTTCTGCAATTGTGCGCAGTGCTGATGCTGTCGGGATCCACAAAATTCATGCCATTTGGCCAGACCAACAGGTTAAACTCTCTGTCTCTTCTGCGGCGGGAAGTAATAGTTGGGTAAAAGTCATTTCGCACCAGTCCACAGAAAGTGCCATTACTCAGATAAAATCCCAAGGTATGCAGGTTTTAGTGACGAATCTGTCAGATACGGCTGTCGATTTTCGAGAAATTGATTATACCCGCCCAACCTGTATTATGGTGGGGCAAGAGAAAACGGGTATATCAGACAAGGCATTAGCCCTTGCAGATCAACATATTATCATCCCAATGGTTGGTATGGTGCAGTCACTCAATGTCTCTGTCGCCTCTGCGCTTATTTTGTATGAAGCCCAGCGTCAGCGCCAACTCGCAGGCATGTATGAGCGAGAAAATAGTCTATTATCTGAGCAAGAACAACAAGAATGGCTATTTGAAGGTGGCTATCCTGTACTGGCTGAAGTGGCTAAACGCAAAGGGCTTCCTCGCCCATTTATCAATCAGCAAGGTCAGATAGAAGCCGATGATGCTTGGTGGGCACAAATGCAGCTTTCTGAAAAAATGAAGAGAAAACAACTCAGTTAAGGAATCGACATGAACCGTGGTCTGCTTAATACCATTTCACTGACTTCACTTCATGGCATTGGTGCCAGCCAGTCAGAAAAAATGAGTAAAATCGGGTTGAACACAGTTCAGGACTTGCTTCTGCATTTTCCACTGCGTTATGAAGATCATACGCGTCTTTATCAGATTAAAGATTTGATGCCCGGCACAACAGCCACTATCACCGGTCACGTTCTACAAACCAAAGTCGTCTTTGGGCGCAAAAGAATGATGACCTGCCTGATCAGTGATGGCACTGGCAACCTCACACTGCGTTTTTTCAATTTCTCTGCCGCGATGAAAAACAGTTTAGCCGAAGGCCGCCAAGTGACTGCCTACGGGGAAGTGCGTCGTGGTAATACCGGGCCTGAAATCATTCACCCTGAATACAAAGTCTCTCAAGAAACAGATAATATCGCCCTTCAAGAGAACCTAACGCCAGTTTATCCGACAACCGAAGGCGTCCGCCAAGCCACATTGCGTAAAGTGATGGAACAAGCGCTAGCCATGCTAGAAAGTGGTAATATTCAAGAATTACTGCCTGAAGAGTTCAGCCGTAGTCTAATTAGCCTCCCTGATGCCATCCGACTGTTACACACTCCGCCACCGGATGTTTCGTTAGATGAGTTGGAAAAGGGGCATCACCCAGCTCAAAAGCGTTTGATCCTTGAAGAGTTACTGGCTCACCATTTAAGTATGCTCGCCATTCGGGCGGGTAATGAGCGGCTCTATGCCGAGCCACTGGTATCTTCAGGGAAATTTAAAACGCCTTTACTGGCAAATTTACCGTTCTCACCAACTAACGCGCAAAAACGCGTCGTGGCTGAAATCGAAACTGATTTACAAAAAAATGCCCCCATGATGCGTTTGATTCAAGGGGATGTCGGTTCCGGTAAAACTCTTGTGGCTGCATTAGCCGCACTGTGCGCCATTGAAAATGGTAAACAAGTTGCCTTAATGGCACCGACTGAAATTCTTGCAGAACAGCACGCGAACACCTTTAACCAGTGGTTTGAACCTCTAGGTATCAAAGTAGGCTGGTTAGCGGGTAAGCAAAAAGGTAAAGCGCGCCAGCAACAACAAGATGCCATCGCGAGTGGTGAAGTCTCGATGGTCGTCGGTACCCATGCAATCTTCCAAGAGCAAGTGAGCTTTCACTCTTTAGGGTTAGTCATCATTGATGAACAACACCGCTTTGGTGTTCACCAGCGGCTCGCTCTGCGTGAGAAAGGTGAACAACAAGGATTTCATCCACATCAATTAATCATGACCGCTACGCCAATCCCACGCACGCTGGCGATGACTGCCTATGCCGATCTCGATACCTCCGTGATTGACGAGCTTCCACCAGGAAGAACCCCAGTCACTACAGTAGCGATTCCAGATACCCGACGTAGTGATATTGTCGAGCGCGTTCGACAAGCCTGTTTAGAGGAAGGACGACAAGCTTATTGGGTGTGTACATTGATTGATGACTCAGAGGTGCTCGAAGCTCAAGCTGCCCAAGTTACCAGCGAAGAGCTGGCGCTGGCACTACCTGAACTCAAAGTGGGGTTGATACACGGTCGCATGAAACCCGCCGAAAAACAGAGCATCATGGCAGCATTTAAGAATAACGAGATCCAGTTACTTGTTGCTACCACCGTTATCGAAGTGGGGGTGGATGTTCCGAACGCAAGTCTGATGATAATTGATAACCCCGAGCGGCTTGGACTAGCACAATTACACCAACTACGAGGGCGAGTTGGTCGTGGCTCTGTCGCGTCTCACTGTGTGCTACTTTATAAAACACCGCTCACTCACACCGCTAAACAGCGCTTACAAGTTTTACGAGATAGCAACGATGGCTTTGTCATTGCTCAAAAAGATTTAGAAATTCGAGGCCCCGGAGAGCTGCTAGGTACAAGGCAGACAGGAAATGCGGATTTTAAAGTGGCGGATTTGCTACGAGATCAATATATGTTGCCAGAAGTGCAACGGTTAGCACGCCATATCCAGCAAAACTACCCTGAGCACGCCCAGAAGATTATTGAACGCTGGCTCCCTGAGCGCGAACAATATAGCCACGCTTAAATTTTTTCCTACCTTAAAATGAAAATTGCCGTGAACACATCCATGTCCACGGCAATACCTGCTTTATTTATACATTTAGTTATATATGTTTGTATTTACTTCAATACTTGTTTTGCACTAGCCACCAATCGTTGGGAAAACCGGCAACCATAAGTAGAACTTAATCACTAACGCATTCACAATATCGATAAAGAATGCCCCTACCATTGGCACGACTAAGAATGCGAGGTGGGATGGACCAAATTTATCAGTTACCGCTTGCATGTTAGCGATAGCGGTTGGTGTTGCCCCTAAACCGAAACCACAGTGACCCGCCGCTAAAATGGCAGCATCATAGTTTTTGCCCATCACACGGAAGGTAACAAAAATCGCATACCCCGCCATAACGCAAGCTTGAACACCGAGAATCACTAACATTGGGATTGCCAAAGACGCCAATTCCCACAGTTTTAAGCTCATTAATGCCATGGCTAAGAATAAGGATAGGCTGACGTTACCCATGACAGAAACCGCGCGGTCGAATACTCGGTAAAAACCAAGTAAAGATAGGCTGTTACTTAAGATAACACCGACGAACAATACGCAAACAAACTTAGGCAGTGCAAATGCGGTGCCTGATAGTAGCCCAGCAATCCAGCTTCCTGCTAGCAAACAGATAGCAATCAACGCAATAGTTTCAATCAACACCATCGAGTTGATCATGCGATTGGATTGTGGCTTCTCAAATGCGGTCGGAACATCTTTGTCCTCATCCGCGGTACCAGGTGTTGGAATATTGCGAATTAAGAAACGTGCAACAGGGCCACCAATCAGTCCCCCAAGTACTAAACCAAAGGTTGCACAAGCCATTGCAACTTCAGTTGCACTCTTGAAGCCATAGTCTTCAGTAAAGATTTTACCCCAAGCGGCACCTGTACCATGTCCACCAGATAAAGTGATTGAACCGGCCAATAGCCCCATCAGAGGGTCTAAACCTAATAATTTCGCAAGTGCGATACCGACTGTATTTTGAACCAGCAATAAACCGACAACGACAAAAATGAAGATTAACAATGCTTTACCGCCAGCTTTTAAGCTCGCTAAGTTAGCATTCAAACCAATGGTCGCAAAGAATGCGAGCATCATCGGTTCTTGCAGTGATAAGTCGAAGGAGAGGCTCCAATCAAATACTTGCTTAACCACTAACAGGGTAAAAGCAACTAATAATCCCCCCGCAACGGGTTCGGGGATAGTGTATTTTTCAAGAAATGAAACTGACTTTACCAGTTTACGTCCGAGTAATAGCACGAGCGTGGCTGCCACCAGAGTGCCGTAGACATCGAGATGATACATTTACGTACCTCGTCTGTTGTTAATATTATTTAAAACTAATTAGACGTTATTTTTTTCCTTAAAACGCCAAAAGCAGGTGCAGGGATTAGAAAAAAAAATCGCGATAAATACAAGTTAAAACATATAAAAATGTGACACTCATAATTTTAATTGATACTTTCTTTTATTTTGCGCAAACGATTGCTTTTTGTATAATTCTCTTTAAAATGCGCTTTTTGCTAGTGGAACAGGAATAATGAACGCAACGGCATCTGAAGAACAAAATGTTGAAAAAACAGTACAAAATCAAAGCGAACTGATATATCGCCTTGAAGATAGACCGCCTTTACCTCAGGCGTTGTTTGCTGCTGGACAGCATCTATTGGCAATGTTTGTCGCGGTTATTACACCCGCAATGCTTATTTGCCAAGCACTTGGGCTACCGGCTCACGATACCCAGCGCATTATCAGCATGTCATTGTTTGCTTCGGGAATTGCTTCCCTGATCCAGATCCGTGCATGGGGGCCTGTTGGTTCCGGATTACTTTCCATTCAAGGCACCAGTTTCAACTTTGTTGCACCGCTGATTATGGGGGGTGTTGCACTTAAACAAGGTGGAGCCGATATTCCATCCATGATGGCGGCGCTATTCGGCACATTAATGGTCGCTGCGCTAACCGAAGTTATCCTGTCTCGCTTCTTACATTTAGCTCGTCGAGTTATCACGCCGCTGGTTTCTGGTGTAGTGGTCATGATCATTGGTTTATCACTGATTCAAGTCGGTTTAACTTCAATCGGTGGGGGTTACAGTGCGCTTGCCGATAACACATTTGGTTCCCCTGATAACCTCATTCTTGCCGGCATTGTGTTAGCCGTCATTATCCTGTTAACGCGCCAGAAAAATCCGTATTTGCGCGTCGCATCATTAGTGATTGCAATGGCGGTAGGCTACCTTGCTGCTTGGTGGATGAATATGCTGCCAACTGCGCAAGTTGGTGATGTCAATCAATCTCTGATTACAGTTCCTGAACCTTTTTATTATGGCCTCTCTTTTGACTGGAATTTACTCATTCCATTGATCCTGATTTTTATGGTGACCTCGTTAGAGACCATTGGTGATATCACCGCAACGTCGGATGTCTCAGAGCAACCAGTGCGCGGCCCTCTGTATATGAAACGTATTAAAGGTGGTGTATTAGCAAATGGGCTAAATTCCATGGTATCAGCCGTGTTTAATACTTTCCCTAACTCCTGTTTTGGTCAGAACAATGGCGTCATTCAATTAACAGGTGTAGCTAGCCGCTATGTGGGTTACTTAGTGGCGTTGATGTTAGTGCTACTGGGTCTGTTCCCTGCGGTGGCGGGCTTTGTGCAACAAATTCCTGAACCCGTACTAGGTGGTGCAACCATTGTGATGTTCGGAACGATTGCCGCATCAGGCGTGCGTATCGTTTCTCGTGAACCACTTAACCGCCGTGCCATTATGATCATTGCATTGTCTCTAGCAGTAGGAATGGGAGTTTCTCAACAACCACTGATCCTGCAATTTGCTCCTGACTGGCTGAAAACCCTGTTTTCATCCGGTATTGCCGCCGGTGGTTTAACGGCGATTGTGCTGAACTTGATTTTCCCTCACGAAAAATAATTCCCTACACCGCCGCAAGAGTTGAACACGCCGGCGGTTCTTCTGTATGCTATCCTTGAGTTGCCGATATATTAAACATATCGGCAATTTCTATTTTTATCTGATTGATAAGGGAGCAGACAAACATGAAAAGGTTACTGAGTTTTTTCGGCTATATTTTTCTGCTTCTTTTGATTATCTTTCTTGCCAGTTATATTGCCTTGCAAACCCGATGGGGCGCTGGTTACGCCAGCCAACTTCTGAGTAAATTTACGCCTTACGATATTAACGTCGGCATTATGGGACATCAGTTCTCAGAGCCGGGTAAATTTATTTTCCAAGACATTAAGATTGAATCAAGCAACAAGCAGCTAGAATTAGACGCTCCGCAAATTGTGGTGGATATCAATTGGCGACATATTTTCAGTGGTGAAGCCATTCAACGCTTAACCATCACCCAAGGCAACTTATCTGCGAACTTTACCGATGCTACAGCGCTACTACCGCTTTCAGCAAAAGTCCTGCAATTTGAAAATAGCCAGATTCAATTAACTCAAGGCAAAAACACTGTTCAAGTCGCAGGGTTTACAGGGGGTATAACCCCATGGAAACCGACAACTGAAGATCCATTTGGTTACGGTGATTTTCGCTTTACCACCAGCCAGTTAACCTTGAATTCCCTCCCTTTTAGAAATGTTGCGATCACGGGAAAATTACAAGAAAAAGTGACGGACTTTAGCCAAATCAGCGGCTACCTGAATAATGGTGCGATCACGGGTAAAGGAAAGTGGTTTGCTGACGGCTCTATCACCATTGATAACCTATCGATGAATAAAGTGGGCTGGCAGAATGACTTAACCTTTGATGGGCTGTTTGATGCGATAAATAGTGACCGAACTTTGCAAATCAACCAATTACAGCTGACCAATGTAGATATTCAAGGACGTGATTGGGCGTTGTCAGGTCTGAGTAGCGAAGTCGATCAAATTGCCTTGGTGAGAGGGAGTTGGAGCAGCCCGAAAAGCCATATTAATTTCAATGTCGATCAATTGGTTATCCAAGACCAACAAATTGATACGCTCATCGGTGAGCTGAACATTGATGGTGATAACCTCAATATTGATAAGCTCTCCGGCTACTACAATAAAGGGATTTTTAACCTGAGTGCGATTTGGCAACGTAATGATAAATCACTGACTATCACTGAAGGGACGCTCGCTGGGGTTCTGTATACCTTGCCTGATAATTGGCTGTCGTTCTTTGCTCAACCCGCACCTGCGTGGTTATCCATATTTGCCATTGATAATTTCACCGTCACGCAATCTTTGCTGATGAATATTCAACCTGAGTTTCCCTTCGAATTTACCGCGTTAAGCGGCAACATTCACTATGTTGACCTCATCAAGCAAAAACAATGGGGAATTTGGAAGGGACAAGCTACCTTCAATGCTGATGCAGGTACAATCAATCAAGTGATGATCCGCCGTCCTCTTTTAGAAATAGCAGGAAATAATGGGCGTACCGCAGCCAGCCTCAGCGGCAGCGTTGACCGTGGTATCGCAAAAATCGGTTTACTGGCACAGCAAGAGCCAAATAAAGTACCTTTTGAATTACGCGCATCAGGCACCAACATTGATTTAGGTAATTTAAACCAGTGGGGCTGGTCAGGCTTTTCACCGCAGATGTGGGGGGATTTTGAGGCGTCATTACAAGGGAATTTACTGGCATCGCCTCCGGCATCTAGCCTTAATGGAAAATTAACCGCTAAGCCACTTCAAGGAAGCGATCAACTGCGTACTGTAGTTGATGGTCATGTGGCGCCTGGCATTGCTACCGTAGAGCCACCCCAAGCCGAGCCAGAATCACAAACTGTACCAGCAGAAAATACCTACCCTGTTGATAGGCATGTTCCTGATATGGTTACTCAATAAAGCAGTGAATCAATAAGCAATAAAAAGCAGGCTCATCCCTTCGGATTGCCTGCTTTTTCAGTGAATAACCTAAAAACAGTCAGTCACCTAAAGACATTATTCGCTTTTCACTTTCTTCGTTTCTGGCAGCACCATATATACACCGCTAAATACCGCTCCTACTTGGTTTTCTGCATTACTCACATGCACTTCCAATTTTACCCGCGCTTTACTTCCTCGGGCGAGACGGTCTAAATCCCCACTAAGATGTGAGAGATCGGCCACTGCGGTTGGACGTCCACTAACGGGTTTTGCATAGCGAATATTGGCATCTACCAGAACAATTTCTCCGCCTAATTGATGCTCTTGCAGCAGCAACCAAATCATTCCCCAGCCAGTTAAGGTGGCGAGGGAAAACTGGCTTCCAGCGAAAATCGTATTATGAGGATTTTGATTCCCTGCTTCTGGCATCGTCGTGACAAAGCGCTTTCCAGTGTACTGTTCGATACGTACACCCATCTTTTCGCTCAATGGAATATGCTTGTGCCAAGCTTGCTGAAGCTCACCGCACCAATCAGGGCGATGAAGAATTTGGTCAAGGGTTTCAATCGGTTTGATCATCAAATAGTGCCGAACAGGGGTTTTCAGCTCCCCAGTGACTTCACCACGACGTTCAAAGCCCATTTTGGCAAAGAAAGGTACTGCCTCTTCCCGCACACTGGAAACGATGCGTTTAACGCCTTCACGCCTTGCAATGGTTTCAAGCGCCATAATAATCAGTTTGCCTAAGCCCTTGCCTTGCATAACAGGGTTAACGGCGAGAAAGCGAATAGCGCCTTCGTTATCGGCATTAATATATAGGCGCCCAATGGCCAAAATACGATTTTTTTCATCAACCACCATTTGGTGGTGAGCAGTTAAATCATAACCGTCTTTTTCAGAGCCAAGGGGTTGTTTGAACGGTTCTCGCAGCATTGACCAGCGAAATTGGTAGTATGCGGCGAATTCAAGTTCATCTTTTGGTGTCCGTAGATGGTACATCTCTCCCCCCTCCTTTAAACGATTTTCTACACTTGCAGCCAAAAAGTGACGGGTCCATCATTGGTCAGGCTAACTTGCATGTCTGCCGCAAATTCACCCGTTTCTGTCACAATGCCTTGTGCACGGCTTTGCTCAACAAAATATTGATACAGCTGATCCGCTTTCGTCGGTTCCGCGCCACCGGAGAAACTTGGGCGCATCCCTTTCTTGGTATCTGCGGCTAACGTAAACTGCGAAACCACTAATAAGCTTCCGCCAGCTTGTTGTACGTTAAGGTTCATTTTGCCTTGTTCGTCGCTAAAAATACGATAGCCAAGGACTTTCTCACAAAGGCGTTTTGCTTTCTGCTCATCATCGTCTTTTTCAACACCGAGCAGAACTAAAAGGCCAGGGCCAATTTGCCCTACTGTTTTTTCATCAACAACCACACTCGCGTGAGTGACTCTTTGGATTAATGCAATCATGGGTACTCGATAAAAAAAGGAGTAACGTCGCCGTTACTCCTTATTAAGAACTGGATTATTCGACTTCGGCACTAAAGTCGTAAGTGCGAAAATATTCAGGAACGGTGTCTTTATTCAAGACATGAACACCTTTGATACCAAGTGCTTCAGCTGCTTTTACGTTTTCTTCTACATCATCAAAGAACACCGCATCAGCTGCTTCAAATTCTTCAGATTCCAGAACATATTTGAAAATTTCTGGATCTGGCTTACGCATTCCTAAATCTTGGGATAGATACAGGAAGTCAGAGGACGCTGCAATTTCAGGGTAGTGTTCTGGCCAATAATCAAGATGCAGGCGGTTAGTGTTAGATAACACGACAACGCGATGACCTTGCTCACGCAGACGTTCCATAATATCAATGACTTCTGGTCTTAGTGAGATGAAAATTGAGTGCCAGCCTTCCGCAAAATCTTCAAAGCTTAGGGTAATACCCAATTCTTCACAAAGCAGTTCAGCAAATTCGATATCTGAAATTTTGCCACACTCGTGGAGTTGGAAGATATTGCCAAAAGTGAATCGTTTTTTGATTTCTGAACTTGGGGTACCACTCAGTTCAGACCACTTATCAAACACACGATTGAAGTCGATATCAATAATCACATTACCCATATCGAAGATATACAGCATAAATTGTCCTCTTAGTTATTCATTAAATTTACTTTAATCATTATTGAGGCAACTGAACAGCCCTAATTGAGGATTATTAAGGTTATTTTTTCAATTTATCGATTAAGCAAATTGGCTAGAGGAACTGTGTTTGTGTCTGGATAAACAAATTTTATCTGCTGATATAACTAAATTTGTCTATCGCTCGATTTTTGTGCATAAAAAAAGGTGCCATATTTGGCACCTTCTATTTTAATTCAAAGACTAACGATTAATCTTCTTTAGAACGGCCAGCACGACGGCGATCGTTCTCTGTCAAGTGACGCTTACGCAGACGAATTGACAGCGGAGTTACTTCAACTAATTCATCATCATCGATAAACTCAAGAGCTTGCTCCAGAGTCATTTTGATAGGTGGTGACAGAGTTGTCGCTTCATCAGTACCTGACGCACGCATGTTAGTCAGTTTTTTACCGGTTAAGCAGTTAACAGTCAGGTCGTTAGAACGTGAGTGAATACCGATGATTTGGCCTTCATACACTTCAGCACCGTGACCTAAGAATAACTTACCGCGATCTTGCAGGCTGTACAGTGCGTATGCAACTGCTTTACCTTGACCGTTAGAGATCAGAACACCGTTTTGACGGCCGCCGATTTCGCCTGGGCGAACATCGTCGTAATGGCTGAATGTAGAGTACAGTAAGCCAGTACCTGAAGTCATAGTCATGAACTCAGTACGGAAGCCAATCAGACCACGGCTAGGAATGATGTAGTCTAAACGTACACGACCTTTACCGTCTGGCATCATGTCACGCAGGTCACCTTTACGCTCACCTAACGCTTTCATCACGTCGCCTTGGTTTTGTTCTTCAACATCCAAAGTCACTTGTTCAAATGGCTCTTGTTTACGGCCATCGATTTCACGAACGATAACTTTTGGACGAGAAACAGCTAATTCGAAACCTTCACGACGCATGTTTTCGATCAGAACAGATAAGTGCAGCTCACCACGACCAGAAACGCGGAATGCATCTGGATCTTGAGTTTCTTCAACACGCAGTGCAACGTTGTGAACCAGTTCTTTATTCAGACGGTCAAGGATTTGACGTGAAGTAACGAACTTACCTTCTTTACCACAGAATGGCGAGGTGTTAACACAGTAGAACATGCTAACTGTAGGCTCATCAACCGCCAGCGCAGGCAGTGCTTCAACGTTACCCACTTGGCAAATAGTGTCAGAAATGTTCAGTTCACCTAAACCAGTCAGTGCAACAATGTCGCCCGCTTCAGCTTGTTGTGAATCAATACGCTCTAAACCTAAGTGAGTCAGAACTTTACCGATTTTACCGTTGCGAGTTTTACCTTCGCTATCGATAACAGTCACTTGTTGGTTAGGTTTAACAGTACCACGCTTGATGCGGCCGATACCGATAACACCTAAGTAGCTGTTGTAATCTAACTGAGAAACTTGCATCTGGAATGGACCTTCCAGATCAACTTTTGGTGGCTCAACGTGTTCCACGATAGCTTCGTACAGTGGAGTCATGTCTTCAGCCATATCAGTATGGTCAAGACCCGCGATACCGTTTAATGCAGATGCATAAACGATAGGGAAATCTAATTGCTCATCCGTAGCACCTAAGTTCACGAATAAGTCGAATACTTGGTCAACAACCCAATCAGGACGTGCGCCTGGGCGGTCAACTTTGTTGATAACAACAATTGGACGTAAACCGTGGTCGAACGCTTTTTGCGTTACGAAGCGTGTTTGTGGCATTGGGCCGTCCATCGCATCAACAACCAGCAGAACGCAGTCAACCATGGACATAACACGTTCAACTTCACCACCAAAGTCGGCGTGACCTGGGGTGTCTACGATATTGATGTGATAACCATTCCATTGGATAGCGGTGTTTTTAGCAAGGATTGTAATACCACGCTCTTTCTCCAAGTCATTGGAGTCCATAACACGCTCATCAACAGTTTCACGTTCACCGAAAGTGCCGGACTGTTGCAGTAATTTACCAACCAGTGTTGTCTTGCCATGGTCAACGTGAGCGATGATGGCGATGTTTCTTAAGTTTTGAATTGACAAGGATTTTTACCGTTTAATTGACAGGAAAGGAATATGCTTTATGAGTTGTTGTAATGCCCAAAGCATACTTTCTACGTTAATTTGCTGTTATTTTACACGTTTTTCCACACAAGTGGAATAAATGTGAAAGCCATCACTATTAAAAAAGTTTTTAGCTAAAAAACATTCAGTTGCGTCGTCGTGCAAAGATGCTCAAAAAAATAGCAATTATCAGCACTAGGAAATCACAAAGTGGCAGGATAATACGCTAAAAAGGAAATATTAGCAGCCGAAAAAAAGAATAAAAAATAAACTTTCTTCGTCTATCACTCATTTCAATGCATTTTTCATTATTTAGATATATCTAATTTGACAGTTTAGATATATCGGAATAAAGTGAACCTATAACGCAATTTAGATATATCGAAATAATAACAGAGGTTCCTATGAGAATACATCAATGCCGTCATGTTTATGCCTCACATCATGACGAACATCAACGAGGACACGGTGGCTGCTGCCATAATGGCGAGCACCAAGAACATCGCCATGGTCATGACCACGGGGAATGTTGTCACGGCGAGGGTCGTCATGGACACGGCGAAGGCCGTCAGGGTCGTGGACACGGTGAAGGTTGCCACGGCGAAGGCCGTCGTGGGCGCGGCAAAGGCTTACGTCGCCTATTTGACCATGGAGATCTGCACATTATGGTGCTCTCTTTAGTGGCAAGAAAACCAAGCTATGGCTATGAAATCATCAAAGACATCCAAGAAGCATCTAATGGCTTATATGTACCAAGCCCAGGGGTCATCTACCCAACCTTAACGCTATTAGAAGAACAAGGCTTTTTGGAATCGAACATTGTCGAGCGTAACCGCAAAAGTTTCTCTATTACTCCAGAAGGGGCTGAACACCTCGAGCAGAATAAAGAAACTGAAGCCGTTATCAGCCGTAAATTAGCGAAAGCCCGTGAGCTACAGCAAGGCAGCAACTTATCGGAAGATATCGAGATGGCAGTGAGCCGTTTTAAAGCCTTGCTCCGCCATAAAATGGTGCTCAAGCAATTAAATGAAGAACAAACTCATCAAATTGCGGCGATCATCAATGATGCCGTCAAACAGATTGAAGAGGTGAATGCGTTATTAACTGACAGTAATGACGAATAAACCTTTTTATATCTCTAAAAATACTCACGGTGTGGTGCCAATCAATAGCACTACGCCGTTTTTGTTTCCGCCCTCCATTTGCCGCACCATATTGGTGCAATAAATCTTTTCCTTGCACCAATACAGCGCAGTGATAGACTGTTTTTTAGCCTAATCATTGCCATCTTCTTGTCATCATCCCCATTTACGATGATTTTAAAAGTTGGCACGCTTTTCGCTTATATAACCCTAGAGAGCTTGCAATAAGATTAATGAAATAATCATTAATCTTGCGAAGCCAGATAAACCAACTCATGCACACCTTAATTGCTGCGTAAGTTGATTAGACCCGACCAGGAGAGCCGAGAATGTCCGCTAAACATGTTTTATCGTTAATCGAAGAGCACAATGTAAGATTTATTGATCTGCGTTTTACTGATACTAAAGGTAAAGAGCAACACATCACTATCCCTGCTCATCAAGTTGACGAAGACTTCTTTGAAGAAGGTCAAATGTTTGATGGCTCATCCATCGGTGGCTGGAAAGGCATCAACGAGTCTGACATGGTATTGATGCCAGATGCATCTACCGCAATGTTAGACCCATTCTACGCCGATAATACCTTAATCATTCGTTGCGACATTTTAGAACCGGGCACTATGCAAGGTTACGATCGCGACCCTCGCTCTATCTCTAAACGCGCTGAAGATTTCCTGCGCTCTAGCGGCATTGCGGATATGGTGTTATTTGGGCCTGAACCAGAATTTTTCGTGTTCGATGACATCCGCTTCGGTAACAGCATGCACAGCAGCTACTATCACATCGATGATATCGAAGCCGCATGGAACACTGGCACTAAATACGAAGGCGGAAACAAAGGTCACCGTCCAGCTGTGAAAGGCGGTTACTTCCCAGTACCACCAGTAGACTCATCACAAGATTTACGTTCAGCTATGTGTACCACAATGGAAGAGATGGGCTTAGTGGTTGAAGCTCACCACCATGAAGTAGCAACTGCAGGCCAAAACGAAATCGCAACTCGCTTTAACACCATGACCAAAAAAGCGGATGAGACTCAAATTTACAAATACGTTGTCCATAACGTTGCACACGCATACGGCAAGACCGCAACCTTTATGCCAAAACCATTAGTTGGTGATAACGGTTCCGGTATGCACTGCCACATGTCTTTATCTAAAGGTGGCGTGAACCTGTTTGCAGGCGACAAATACGGCGGGTTATCTGAGATGGCGCTGTACTATATCGGCGGTATCATCAAACACGCTCGCGCACTGAACGCATTCACTAACCCAACGACTAACTCCTACAAGCGTTTAGTCCCAGGTTTTGAAGCACCAGTCATGCTGGCTTACTCTGCACGTAACCGCTCTGCCTCTATCCGTATCCCAGTGGTTGCAAGCACAAAAGCACGTCGTATCGAAGTTCGTTTCCCAGACCCAGCAGCTAACCCATACTTAGCGTTTGCTGCTCAGTTAATGGCGGGTCTTGATGGCATCATCAACAAGATCCACCCGGGCGATGCGATGGACAAAAACCTGTATGACTTACCGCCAGAAGAAGCCAAAGAGATCCCAACAGTTGCGGGTTCTTTAGAAGAAGCACTGGCTGAACTGGATAAAAACCGTGAGTTCTTAACTCGTGGTGGTGTATTTACTGACGATGCTATCGACGCTTACATCGAATTACTACGTGCTGATATCCAACGCGTTCGTATGGCACCACACCCACTCGAATTTGAAATGTACTACAGTGCGTAACACGCCGTTCCACTGATAGTCTTTGTTGCCGTGAAGCACTTGCCCCATCTTTGGATGGGGCCTTTTCTCTGCACCGAGTGATAAACAGCAAATATTGGCTTCGACGTATCGGTTAATCAGTAAATAACGTATAATGCACCAAAATAGTGCAGGAGCAATATTACATGAAAGCCGAGCATTTACCTGTCCCCGAACATCTCCTCGATTCCTTAATTAACAGCGTATTAGTGCTGGATTACGATTTAATCATCCATTATGCCAACCATGCCGCCTTACAAATTTTGGCACAAAGTCCCCGTAAGCTTTACGGCACTCCGCTCCCTTTGCTATTCAACTATTGTTCATTAAATGATGAGCAAATGCTCAACAGCCTCAAAACAGGCCATAGTTTTACCGAAAATGAAGTCACGCTAGTCCTCAATAACCATTCCCACATGATGTCTTTGAGCGCCCAGCCCCTATCCGACCAATTTATTCTTGTCGAACTGTCCCAATTAGATAGCCAGCGACGCCTTAGCCAAGAGTTAGCGCAAAATGCCCAGCAGCTTGCTGCCCGTGAATTGATCCGTGGACTTGCTCATGAAATCAAAAACCCATTAGGGGGATTACGTGGCGCGGCGCAATTATTGTCTAAGGCGCTGCCCGACCCGCAGCTAAACGAATATACCCAAGTGATTATTGAGCAAGCCGACCGCCTACGCGCCTTGGTTGATAGGCTACTAGGTCCTCAATATCCGGGACCAAAAACCGAGCAAAGTATCCATCATAGTGTGGAAAATGTGATGCGCTTAGTCGGGTTAGAAAAACCGGACAATGTCACGCTGGTTCGCGATTACGATCCAAGCCTCCCCGACCTTGAATATTATCCAGATCAAGTGGAGCAAGTGCTGCTCAACATCACGCGTAATGCCTTGCAAGCTCTTGGCGATACGGGTGGCACCATCACTTTACGTACTCGCACTGCATTCCAAGTGATGCTGCAAGGGGAGCGCTATAGGCTGGCTGCACGGATTGATATTGAAGATAACGGCCCCGGTATTCCACTTGCTATCCAAGATACGCTATTTTACCCGATGGTTAGTGGTCGCCCTGATGGCACCGGCTTAGGCTTATCTATTGCACGCAGCTTAGTGGATCAACATGCGGGGAAAATTGAGTTTACCAGTTGGCCGGGTCACACCGCGTTTTCTATTTATCTACCCATCAAAAAATAGGAGATAGCCATGCAGAAGGGAAAAATCTGGGTTGTTGATGACGACAGTTCAATCCGCTGGGTACTGGAGCGCGCGCTCAACAGTGCCGAACTTAATTGCACCTGTTTTGACAGCGCCGATGCAGTGCTTGCCGCCCTCGACAATGACCGCCCTGACGTATTACTCTCTGATATTCGCATGCCGGGCATGGACGGACTTGCTTTACTCTCCCAGCTAAAACAGTCCCACCCATTACTGCCGATTATTATCATGACCGCGCATTCCGATTTAGATGCCGCCGTTAACGCTTATCAATCTGGCGCTTTTGACTATCTTCCTAAACCCTTTGATATTGATGAAACCGTCGCCTTAGTGGAACGCGCACTAAACCACAGCCGTGAACAAAACTATATCCGTGAACAAAACAATGCTGCTAGCGATAAACCGCAAGCCGCGGTGATTTCGTCAACGATGATCGGCGAAGCCCCTGCCATGCAGGAGGTGTATCGGATCATTGGGCGTCTTTCCCGCTCCTCGATTAGTGTGCTTATCAATGGGGAATCAGGTACAGGTAAAGAGCTAGTTGCCCACGCTTTGCATCAACACAGCCCGCGAGCCAGAGAACCTTTTATCGCCTTAAATATGGCGGCTATTCCAAAAGATTTAATTGAATCCGAGCTATTTGGTCATGAAAAAGGAGCTTTCACAGGCGCATCCCAAGTTCGCCAAGGACGTTTTGAACAAGCCAATCGAGGTTCACTATTCCTCGATGAAATCGGCGATATGCCGCTGGATGTGCAAACGCGCTTATTGCGAGTACTGGCTGAAGGGCAATTTTACCGAATTGGTGGCTATACCCCTGTTAAGGTCGATGTGCGGATTATCGCCGCAACGCACCAAAATTTAGAAAAGCGTGTGGAAGAAGGGTTATTCCGCGAAGACTTATTCCATCGACTGAATGTTATCCGCGTGCAACTTCCGCCATTACGTGAGCGCGTTGAAGATATTCCTCGCCTCGCCCATTACTTTTTGCAAAATACTGCCAAGGAGTTAGGGGTAGAAAGCAAAGTTCTGCATCCTGACAGCATTAAAATTCTTCAACGTTATTCTTGGTCGGGGAATGTGCGCCAATTGGAGAACGTCTGCCGCTGGTTAACCGTGATGGCAGCTAGCCAAGAGGTGCTTCCGCAAGATTTACCGAGCGATCTGTTTGCTAAGCAAGAATCCAACAAGTCAGCGAAAGATCCCGCGTTATCCTCTATCTCCCCTCAAGATCCTAACCTTACTTGGTTTGATCTATTAGAAAAATGGACTGAGTCCGCCTTAAGCGAAGGCAAGCAAGACTTATTTAATGATGCCATGCCATTACTTGAAAAAACCATGCTCAATTGCGCGCTTAAACATACTCACGGGCATAAACAAGAGGCAGCTCGTTTATTAGGCTGGGGGCGAAATACCCTAACGCGAAAATTAAAAGAGCTGGGTATCGAAGATTAATTTCTAGAAAGCTTACCATCTAGCAGCTATGATTTAATTAAGTTAACACGCGAAAAAACGTGTTAACTTTTCATTGGTTAATATTGATTATCAATAAAATATCATCAAAAATCCGCACTAATTGAATATCGATGCTCGATAACCATCATCTGTCAATATACTGTCATTGAGGATTTCCTATGAGCGAAAATCATACAATATCCGAAATTATTGGACATAAAATAAAACTGATTCGCGAACATCATCATTTATCATTAAAAGAATTAGCTGATGAAATTGGTGTTTGCGAACTTCAACAATTGAAATATGAAAAAGGAAAAGATCGAATTCCCGTCGATAAACTAAAACAATACGCCGATTATTTTGAGATTAGTTTATTAAGTTTTTTTATCTTTAGTGAAGCGGAGAAAAAATTTATTTTGCATTACCTTAATAAAAAATAGTCGCTACAAGATGTACGCAAATAGACTAATCTTATTTCATGATTGAAATAGGATGATTTAGCCTCATAAAAAATAAATCAATGTATAAATACGAACATTATTTTACGTCAAAACCTGCCATCAATATTTTACATTTACGATAAAATTTCACCACTCCAACCCATAACGCGTGTTTTTGTACAATCTCACACTCTAAAATAAATCCTGACATTTAATCTTTATTTTCAATTCAAATTAAAATAAAAATTATTAATATTTTGATTTCTCAATCAAAGCAGAATGAAAATCCAACCTCTATAGTGAATTTAAATAAAAAATAAATAATAAGAATTGAAAATTAAATTTAAAACCTAAAAATAGACAAACTTGTTTAAAATTAAAATAAAATACAAAATACCCGCCAATTGGGTAACTCATTAACTTAATGATTCCTCAATTTCTCAAATAAAATATCTCTTGGAGAAAATGAATGAAAAAGAATCTACTTGCATCACTAATTGCTGCATCTTCTATTTTTGCTGTAAATAGTGCATTAGCAGAAGATGGAACGATTGATTTCACAGGTGAGATCACTGACCAAGCTTGCGAATTAGCAGCTGGCTCTGACGCTCTAAAAGTTAATTTAGGCAAAGTGTCTAAAAAAGCATTACCAAGTGCAGGAAGCACTGCAGCTGCTACAAAGTTTACTATTAAACTAATTAACTGCCCAACAACAGTAACATCGGCATCCGTAAAATTTGATGCAACCTCTTACCCTGGTGATGATAGCGTTATTGAATTGAAAGATGCAGGACAATCTGGGGTTGCAACTGGTGTAGGCATCCAAATCACTGATGATGTCAATACTGTTGTTCCTTTATTCACTGCATCTAAAGCTTACCCATTAAAAGATGGCGTTGAAAATAACTTAGATTTTAAAGCGCGCTATATAGCTCAAACTGACAACGTTGGTGTGGGTTTAGCAAACGGTAATGCAACATTTACAATTAATTATAACTAATTAGTGATTAAGGTTTAAATGGAATTAAGCCTTAATATTCTATTCAATGGTGGTAATATGAAATTTATTGTTTATTCCCTTATCTCTTTACTTACAATTATTAACTCCGCTTATGCGGGTGTTATTATTGGAGGAACTCGCGTCATTTACCCTGAAGGAAGTAAAGATGTGAGTATCTCAGTTGAAAACCCTGATAAAATTCCTTATTTAATACAATCTTGGATCGATGGTATTGATGAAAAAAAACAATCTGATTTCACTATCACACCACCATTATTTAGATTAAATCCAGAGAAAACTAATGCACTGCGAATTTTTTTAACTGAAAATAAACTTCCTCAAGATAGAGAATCTTTATTTTGGCTAAATGTAAAGACAATTCCAGCAACTGAACGTACAGAAAACTCATTACAAATTGCATTTAAAACTCAGATGAAATTAATTTATCGCCCTTCAATTTTTAAAAATATTAACTTTGAGGAAGAGCAAAAAAAATTAACTTGGTCTAAGTCGGGGAAAATACTGTCTGTTAATAATCCGACTCCCTATTATATGAATTTTCAAAGCATTAATTTTAATGGAAAAAAAGTTAATGATGTTTCCTATGCTGCTCCGCTCACAACCACAACATTTGCAATTGATGATATGGCAACAAGTGGTACTGTGAAATGGGAAGTGATTAATGATTATGGCTCTGCCGAAAAACCATCAGAAATAAAAATATAGAAAATATAATCACTAGGTCATAAATAATGAAGATAAATAAGATATGCTTTGGCCTATTTTTATATTTAGGCTATACGTTTTCACTGTATGCGGAAGATAATATCGATAATAACGTGTATTTCGACCCTGATTTTTTAGAGCTACCTAATAAAGATGCTGTTGATTTAAAGCAATTCGAGAATAACGAACAATTAGCGGGAAGTTATTACGTTGATATCTATGTTAACACTAACTTTATTGGTGCTAAAAAACTCAGCTTTGATAAGAACAGTGATAGCAAATTAATACCCTGTTTATCTCTAGCTGATTTAATAGATTTCGGCGTAAAAACAGCTGAATACCCTGAACTACAAAGTGCAGGCACTGGCTGTGTGAATTTAGCCGCGATACCGGATGCCAAAAGTGATTTTGAATTTGACTCACAACGGCTGTATTTGAGCATCCCGCAAATCGCTTTAGATAAAAACCCTCGTGGCTATGTCAACTTAGAAAATATTGATAATGGGATTAATGCGTTAATTTTAAATTACAGTTATAGCGGCACCAAAAATTATGATCGCAAAAAAGGTGGCTCCGATACCACTTCAAACTATGTGAATTTAAGACCCGGCTTAAATATCGGAGCTTGGCGCCTGCGCAACTATACCACTTGGTCAAGTAATGATGGCCAACCCAATAAATGGGATACGGTATACACCTACGCTTCTCGCGGCATTAATAGCATTAAAAGCCAGCTGACACTTGGGGACAGTGTATCACCATCGATGGTTTTCGACAGTGTACCATTTCGTGGTGCGCAGTTAGCCACGGATGATGATATGTACCCTGAAAGTCTACGCGGCTATGCGCCAGTGGTTCGAGGCATTGCCCGCAGTAACGCCCAAATTACGATCCGCCAGAATGGCTATACCATTTACCAGACCGAAGTGGCTGCTGGCCCTTTTGAAATCAGTGACCTGTACCCTACTGGTGGCAGTGGCGATCTTCACGTTACGATCAAAGAATCGAATGGTAGCGAACAATATCAAATTGTGCCATTTGCTTCCCTGCCCGTGCTGCAACGCGAGGGTTATCTTTCTTACAGTGTGACGGGTGGGCAATATCGCTCTTATGATAGCCACGTCGATAAAACTCACTTTGGCCAATTCACATTAATCTATGGACTTCCCTATGGGATCACCGCTTATGGGGGAAGCCAGATCAGTGAAAAATATCAGTCATATTCTCTAGGTGCAGGGCAAAACCTTGGGCAATTTGGCGCGCTATCCGTTGACATTACCCATGCAAGCTCCACGTTTGTCGATGATTCCAAGGAACAAGGGCAATCTTATCGATTCCGATATAACAAAAACTTGAATGATATCGGAACCAATATTGCACTTGCTGGCTATCGTTATTCCACCAAGGGCTTTTATAGTTTGTCGGAAGTTTTTGATACCTTCCGAGATACTCACTATACCCCAGAAATTGAACGACGCCGTAATCGCGGAGAAATTACACTCAGCCAAAACTTAGGGGAAAATAATGGTTCAATATCGATAGGATATGTGAATGAAGACTATTGGAATAGTGATAAAAAAACCCAATCCGCAACGCTAGGATACAGCAATAGTTGGAGAAGTATTAGTTATGGAATTAATTACACTTATAACCGTGATACCAACACATATGCTTATGATGGTAATAGCCAAGGTCAAAGTAAAAATGACCACCAGTTGGCATTAAACGTCAGTATTCCAATTAACGTTTTTGATAGCACCATTTACTATAACCTCAATACCAATAGCAGCAATAGCGGCCCAAATTCTGGAAATATGGGGCTATCTGCGAGCCAATTGGATAATCGCCTTAACTGGAGTATTCAACAAGGCTATACCACCCAAGGACAGGGTTCATCTGGGAATATGAACGCTTCCTACAAAGGTCAATACGGTGAAGTCTCTGGGGGAAGTAGCTACAGCAAAGATAATTACAACCTTTACTATGGCGCGAATGGTAGTCTTGTCGCCCATTCAGGGGGAATTGTACTGGGGCAACAGTTGGGGGAAACCGCTGCCATAGTGAATATTCCAGAAGCGGGAGATGTACCGATTCTTAACCAAGCGGGGGTTTTGACCAACAATCAAGGTTATGCCTTAGTACCTTATGTCACGGCATATCGTAAAAATGTGATTGATATTGATACTTCGGCACTCCCCGATAATACCGAAATGGAGTTAACCAGCCAAACGGTCGCACCAAGCCGCGGTGCTCTCGTTAAGGCCAGCTTTGCCGCCAATGTGGGTTATCGCGCCATGATGAAACTGAAATTTGCCGATGGAAAATTCGTGCCATTTGGTGCTCAAGCCATCTTTAAAGATAACAATCAATTAAATGGCATGGTTGGTAATGACGGTGAAATTTATTTATCTGGTTTAGCTGAAAGTGGCAGTTTTATTATCCAATATAACGATAAGCAGCAATGCCAGGTTAATTATAACTTGGCTGGTGTGTCGAATTATTTGGGATTATATAAAACAGCTGTAATTTGCCATAAATAATAAGGTACTAAAAAATGAAGAAATCCATTTTTAATTTCATTTTTATCATAAAATTTTCATTGTTGTATTCGGCATATGCTAATGCAATCTGTACTCATTATGAATATTACTCGGGCAGTACAACATTAGCATTACCTGAGAGAACATATGTATTGCAATACGATGATTCTTCAACAAGAATATTAGATACGCTCTCAATACTTAGTGTACCAAACGGCAAAAAAGCAGGAATTATTGGTAACGACTGTTTATCTCAATATTCAACAGAGTATCTTGGTTACTGGTCATCTAGACCTGTTACTAACAATATTATTACGACTAATATTCCCGGTATTTCCATGAGAATATCGCATATTAATATTCATGGGACTCTCATTAGTATGGTTCCATCAAAAAATAATTTACAGCGTTGGGCTGACACTATAACAGGATCTAACTGGAAAGTGGAAATTATAAAAAGTGCGGAAGTTCACCAGGCAGGCTCGCTAAACAGTGGACCGTTGGTTCAATACATTCAAAGAAGCACAACGCCTCCTCTTTCATCATTACTATCAACTGTGAATATAAAAGAAAATAGTATAAAAATAAAAATCATCAATTGCTCAATAAAACAATCTTCATATGATATCAATATGGGAGATTGGTATGATAGACAATTTAATAATATTGGTGACTCAAGTAGTCAAGTTGACATCCCTATAAAACTAAGTTGTATGCAAGGAAGTAATATTAAAGCAACGGTTTCTTCTAGTAATATCGTTGATACTGCAACTGGAAAAATAGGATTAGTTGGTGATAACAAAGCAACAGGTATTGCAATTCAATTACTGGACAGAAACAGCCAGCCTATATCATTGAATATACAAAAAACACTACAAGATAATGCTTCTGAAGGTGATTATATTTTTGGCTGGAAGGCTCGCTACATTAAAACGGATACTAATATTACACCAGGGACAGCGAATGCGACAGCAACTGTTAATGTTCGTTATGAATAGAGGTATTTATGAAAAAAATAACACGATCAATTCTAATTCCAATAACTTTAATTACTCCTTCTTATTTTTATGCTGATGACAATATTACACTAAATTTTCACGGTAATATTAAAGCTGCAACTTGCAATATTTCTGGAGGAAGCAATATTGATATTGATTTAAAAAAAATGCCTGTGGATTTTTTTAATCAGCCACAGAGCGGATCTGATTGGAAAGCGTTTAATATTAATATGAATAACTGCTCCTCCTATGTGAATCAGATTGTCCTTACATTTAATGGAACTGCAGATACCAATAATATTGATAGTCTATATAAAAATATGGGTACAGCCCAAAATATTGCAGTGCAGCTTGAAAGTGGTGATGGTGCGATACCATTAGGAAATCAAAAAGTCTTACGGGTACCATTGGCTGGACAAAACAGTCTCATCATTCCTTTAAGAACCCGCGCATATAGTGCAATCGGTAATGCCAGCGCAGGTACCGTGTCTGCCAATATTACGGCCACCATTACGTATTTATAAGGATGAGAATAATGAAAAAAATTGCGCTCTCATTATTGACTTTCGTTTTCCCTCTCACTGTATTGGCACAGGTCGCCAATATTAATATTCATGGTTATGTTACTGCATTGCCATGTGAATTAGAAAAAGCCAACTATGTCATTGACCTAAAAAAAGTGAATGTCTGGAATATTCGAGACACTCAAACATCTCCTTGGGTGGATTTTACAATTAAATTAAAAAATTGCCCCGTAGATACCAAAGAAGTAACTATGGTAGTCAACGGTACGCCTGATGCAATAAATACTAATTACTTTATTAATAGTGGTACAGCAAAAAATGTCGCATTAAATTTAGCTTATAGTGCGAATAAAAATACAGTTAAGAATGGAGAGCAAATTATTACACCTGTTAATATACAGACACGCACTACTGAAATACCACTATCCGCTAGAATGGCAGGATATGGCTCAGGAATGACTTCAGGCTCCTTTAAAAGCCATATTGATTTTACATTGACTTACCATTGATGCAGTCATTACAAGGTACTTTCAGTTAAATTATCTAATTTAGATGACACATATTCTTACACCTAAAAATCTCATGTTAATTGAAATTTTCATAGTAAACCTCAATATGAAATAGATAACTTTGATTGATATGATTTAAATCAAAATAATAAAGTTGATGCCTGATAGATATATCTTTGAGGTAGTAATTCTCATTTGCATTTTGTTGACTAAATTAACAATCGCAAATACTAAAAGGAGATTAAATAATGGAAAATAGCTATCCGGTTTCAGAGGTAATTGGATATAAAATACGAAAATTACGTAAAGAAAAAGGGCTATCCCTACTCGCTGTAGCTCAATCGGTTGGAATTAGTGAACAGCAACAGCTTCGTTATGAACGTGGGAATAATCGAATATCGATTGATCGGCTCAAACAATATGCTATTTATTTCAATATTAATATTGATAACTTCTTTTTATTTAGTGAACAGGACAAAGAAAAAATAAAGAAAAAGATTAAAAGAGCACCAAATATATAGTATTTTCACTTAATCAATATTGGTCAATATAATGAAAAAGAAAACCTCCAAAATTGTTGGAGCTCGCATTCGTTCATTCAGAAAAGAACGAAATATGAGCATTCAACAATTAAGCAAATTACTGGGCATTAGCCAACAGCACCATTCCCGCCATGAGCTGGGTGATATGCGTATTCATGTTGATACCTTATATTCCATCGCTGAAATTTTAGACGTTGATATTAAAGAATTAGTCTGTGACGGTACTGAACAAGAAGATGATTTTAATTATGTCTGTAAGGCTGATCGCAGCCTTCGCTATCAGGCCGAATCGTTGATTTCACCAGAGCAAGATTTTTCACTGTTTAAATAATGCTTAATTTACCTACCGGCATCTTTTTTATCACTGATACTGGTAGGTACAATTTTAAAGTGTTTCTGGCCAACATTAACAAAAACAACTCCCATTAATGACAGACTAAAATTTATAATCATTTAGGCTATTTCGGTATAGATACTCATTCTAATACTAATTTCGATATTCTTATTTAGAATATTAAGTTTTATTTTTCATTTTTAGATAATACATATTTGTCACTAGTAATAAAACCACACTTTCCCCTCAAACTTTACGTTTAAATAATCTCCATATGCGAGATAGTTTATAGTTTAAAATCATCAAATAAGTATTTTTAGTTTTATATTGTTATTTTACTTTGGTTTAAATAAATGAAATTCAATAAAAATGCCTTATTTAAATAATGATACCAAACGCTAGCGCATAGTGTGTTTATATAAGAATTAATAATAACAAATTAAAAATATTGTTATTAAAATTCAAAATACCCCTGTCTTGTTTATTTATAAAAATAGTCACAAAATACTCGTGCTTTGTGTAGATAAGCAAATTTATATATTCCCCAAATTAAATTGAATATCGAATTAAGTTTCGGAGAGTAAAAAATGAAAAAACACGTCATTGCATCTTTAATTGCAACGAGCACCTTATTAATTTCAGCCAATAGCTTTGCCAAAGACGGTGATATTAATTTCACTGGCGAAATTACGGATAACGCATGTCAACTTGCAGCCGGATCAGATGCTATCCAAGTGAATTTAGGAAAAGTTTCTAGAACGGCATTACCAAACACGGGTAGCACCGCCGCTGCCACTAAATTTACGATCCAACTGGAAAACTGCCCTGCGGCTGTGACCACGGCAACGGTAAAATTTGATGGCGTTTCCTATGAAGGTAACAATAACGTTCTTCAGTTAACGAACCCAAATACTTCCGGTGTCGCAACGGGTGTTGGTATCCAAATCCAAGACGTTAAAGGCTTAACCGTTCCACTGTATACCGCTTCTAGCCCATATACATTGAAAGAAACCGTTGTAAATAACTTAGATTTTACAGCGCGTTATATCGCCATGTCTGACACCGTGACCGTCGGTTTAGCTAACTCAACAGCAACCTTCACAATTAACTATAACTAATGATTAATTAAGGTTTATACGGACATAAGCCTTAATTATTACTACCCAGTGGTGGCAATATGAAAACAATTATCTCTGTCTGTATTATGTTATTTGCGCTCAGTCAGTCGGCCTATGCCGGTGTGATTATTGGGGGAACCCGCGTGATTTATCCAGAAGGGAATAAGGACGTCAGTATTAGTGTCGAAAATCCGGATAAAGTGCCCTATTTAATTCAGTCATGGATTGAAAATGCCAATGAAGGCAAGCAAACGGACTTTACCATTACGCCACCACTTTTTCGTTTAAACCAAGAAAAAACCAACGCACTACGTATTTTTTTAACCCAAAATACACTACCCAATGATAGAGAATCATTATTTTGGCTAAATATTAAAACAATCCCAGCCACTGAAAAGAAAACCGAAAATTCATTAAAAATCGCCTTTAAAACGCAGATGAAATTAATTTATCGCCCGAGTGCTATCAGTAAAGTCGATTTTGTGGAAGAGCAGAAGAAATTAACCTGGTCGAAAGACGGTCAATCAATCACCGTCAAAAATCCAACCCCTTATTACATGAATTTCCAAAGTATCAGTTTTAATGGAAAGAAAGTGAATGATGTCTCTTACGTCGCACCATTCTCCAGCAAGTCTTTTCCCTTAAATAACCCTGAACAGCACGGCACCATTAAATGGGAAGTGATTAATGATTATGGCTCAGCCAATAATCCGGCGGAAATAAAAATATAGCCTTAATGGCAATTAGGTTTATCTATGAAAATAAATAAAATATGCCTTAGCCTATTTATCGCTTTAGGCTATATTGCGACGTCCTCAGCAGAGCCAGATGCTTATTTTGACCCTGAATTTCTTGAGCTACCCAATAAAGAATCGGTGGATTTAGGGCAGTTCGAACGTAATGAACAATTGCCGGGTCAATATTATGTGGATATCTATATTAATAAGAGCCTGATAGGTTCAAAGAGTGTCAGTTTTTCCAATAATGCCAAGAAAGAGCTGGAGCCATGCCTGACGCTCAGCGATTTAAAAGAGGTGGGCGTGAAAGTTGCAGATTATCCTAATCTGCAAGCCGCAGGGAATTCGTGCGTGAATCTATCCGCGATCCCCGATGCCAAAAGTGAGTTTGAATTTGGCTCTCAACGCCTCTATTTAAGTATTCCGCAAATTGCGTTGAACATGAACCCGCGTGGCTATGTGGATCTGGCAGCGATTGATGATGGGATCAATGCTCTGTTACTCAATTACAGTTATAACGGTTCACGGACTACCGATCGCAAGAACGATAAAAACAGCAGCAATTCCAATTACGTAAACTTGCGTCCGGGGCTAAATATCGGCCCGTGGCGTCTGCGTAACTACACCACGTGGCAAAGCAGTGATGGGCAACGTAATAAATGGGATACGATGTATACCTATTTAAGCCGTAATATCAATGCGATAAAAAGCCAGCTGATTCTTGGGGATAGCACATCGCCATCGGATATTTTTGACAGTGTACCGTTTCGTGGTGCGCAGCTGGCCACCGATGATGATATGAACCCAGAAAGCTTACGTGGGTACGCGCCAGTGGTACGCGGGATTGCGCGCAGTAATGCGCAGATCACTATTCGCCAAAACGGTTACACCATTTACCAAACCGATGTAGCTGCAGGCCCGTTTGAAATTAACGACCTCTACCCCACTGGCGGTAGCGGGGATCTGTACGTCACCATCAAAGAGGCTAACGGTAGCGAGCAATATCAAATTATTCCGTATGCCTCTTTGCCGGTTTTACAACGTGAAGGGTATGTTTCCTATAGCGTAACGGGTGGGCAATATCGCAGCTATGACAGTAGCGTAGATAAAAAACCGTTCGCTCAATTTACCCTAATCTACGGTTTGCCGTGGGGGCTAACTGCCTTTGGGGGGAGCCAACTGAGTGATAAATACCAAGCCTACTCTGTGGGTGCGGGGCAAAACTTAGGACGCTTTGGGGCATTGTCTGTGGACGTGACCCACGCCAACTCCACCTTAAATAATGGCACCACCGAAAGTGGGCAATCTTACCGTTTTCGCTATAACAAAAACCTGAATGATATTGGTACCAACATCGCCCTCGCGGGATATCGTTATTCCACACAAGGCTTCTATAGCTTGGCAGAAGTGTTTGATGGCTATCGAAAAAGTGGATTTAGTCCACTGTATGAACGCCGCCGTAACCGTGGAGAAATCACCCTTAGCCAAAGTTTAGGGGATAACTGGGGTTCCTTGTCAGTAGGCTTTGTGAGCGAAGATTACTGGAACAGCGATCGTAAAACTCAATCCACCACCATTGGCTATAACAATAGCTGGAACAATATCAGTTACGGGCTGAATTACAGTTACAACAAAAATACCAACCCGAACCTGAATAGTAACGGACGCACCAAAGACGATGACCACCAATTTGCGTTTACAGTGAGTGTGCCGTTTAGCGTGTTTGAAGATACCTTCTATTACAACTTCAACACGACCAGTAGCAGCGCCAATGGTTCGTCAGGCAGTATGGGTATTTCAGCAACGCAGCTGAATAACAGCTTAAACTGGAGTGCTCAGCAAAACTTCCCAACCCGCGATTCTGGGGCTTCCGGCAACTTGAATGCCAGCTACCGTGGACAATATGGAGAAGTCATTGGGGGTACGGGTTACAGCACCAATAATTACAACCTGTACTACGGTGCTAGCGGTAGTGTGGTCGCCCATTCTGGTGGCGTGGTGCTCGGTCAGCAACTGGGTGAAACTGCGGCATTGGTGGAAATTCCCGATGCGGCTAATGTCCCGATTCTGAACCAAACCGGTATTCAAACTAACGGGCAAGGCTATGCGTTAGTGCCGTATGTCACCGCGTATCGCAGTAATGGCATCCAAATTGATACCAGTAAATTGCCGGATGATACCGAAATGGAGTTAACCACCCAAAACGTAGCACCAAGCCGTGGGGCGATTGCCAAAGCCAGCTTTAATGCCAATGTGGGCTATCGCGCTATCATGATTTTGAATTTTAAAGATGGTAAACCGGTGCCATTCGGGGCGCAGGCGATTTTCCCAGATAATAATCAACTCAATGCGATGGTAGGTAATGACGGGGAAATTTATTTGTCGGGAATGCCAGAAAGCGGTTCATTTACCATTCAATACAACGATAAACAGCAGTGCCAAGTCACGTATAACTTGGCGGGCTTACCAAATTATATTGGCTTATATAAAACCACAGCGGTTTGCCAATAAGGGAAAATAAACATGAAGAAATTACAGATTAATATCATATTATTAATATTCGGTGTAATTGGTTATTCTGAAATAGCTCGAGGTGCTTGTACACAGAATCCGCAACTTCAAGGACTCAGAGTGAGTATTCCAGCAAAAACAATTAATATCCAATATGACAATATGAGTAATAATGAAGATTTATATATCTCTTCTATCCCTTTTGGTGTTAGCGGTGCAGAAACTCATTTACCTAATGGTAGAGATTGTGGCAATTCGTATTTCTATGGAAGATACCTTTCAGGCTGGAATGTAAATAATACAACTAAAATTGCTCCCACAAATATAGATGGTATTGGTATAATAGTTTCTGCCGCTGGCATTGGCACTTTTGATACTTCTTATGGACCATCCACGACAGGTTGGAAAATACTTCATAACCAATGGGGTGTTCGATTTGTAAAAACAAAACAAGTGATAAAGTCGGACTATATTAAATCGGGTGATGTTGCCAGCTTGATAATAACAAATTCATCTCCAGCTTCAACTTGGAATGTCTCATTGCTATCTATACCTGCTAACGCAATAAAAATTAATGTTCTTAGCTGTTCATTAAAAAACAATCAAAACACTTACGATATTAATATGGGCGACTGGTATGACACTCAATTTAAAAATATTAATGATACGCAAGGTACAGTTGCTATTCCAATTGCACTAAGTTGCCTTGCTGGCACCAATATTAAAGTCACTGTTAATTCAGATAATATCGATAATGCTGCAAATGGTCGACTAGGTTTAACCGGTGCAGATAAAGCGACAGGTATTGCAATTCAATTATTAAATAATGCAGGAACGCCTATTGCATTAAATCAAAAATTGACTCAACAAGATAATATTGCCCAAGGCGATTATATATTCGGCTGGAAAGCCCGTTATATTAAAACGGCCGCAACAGTCACACCGGGTACGGCAAATGCCAATGCCACTGTCAATATTCGCTATGAATAGAGGTTTAAAATGAGAAAATTACTGACCACCCTACTATTCTTAAATATTTCGATAACGGCTTATGCCGCAGATACTGTCTATTTAAAATTTACCGGAAATATAAAAGCCGCAACGTGTAATTTATCTACGGGTAATAATCTGGATGTGGACTTGACCACCATTTCTTTAGATACTTTTTATACTGGAACGAAAGCTTCGGATTGGAAATTTTTTACGATTGAATTAAAAGATTGTTCCACCTATATCAATAATGTGAAGTTAACCTTCACAGGTACAGTAGATAATGCGGATGTAAACAGCCTATATAAAAATAGTGGTACCGCCACCAATATTGCTATTCAGCTACAAAGTGGCGATGGCGCAACACCGCTAGGCAATACCAAAATATTAACGGTTCCCACCAACGGGCAACCTTTAGTGAGTGTTCCCTTACGCACACGGGCATTTTCTTCCCTCGGTAATGGTACCGCTGGCACTTTATCCGCCAATATTACCGCCACTATTACCTATTTATAAGAGGCTGATAATGAAAAGAATATTATTCAGTTTACTTGGTTTCTTCGCGCTGCCAGTGATGGCAGAAAACGTCAATATCTATGTGCATGGTAATGTCGTGGTTATGCCCTGCATAGTTGAAAATACCAGCTATAACATAGAATTAGGTAAAATAAATCGCTGGAATTACCGAAACCCTGCGCAGAGCCCATGGGTAGATTTTTCTATTAAACTGGTTGATTGCCCTGTTTCAACAAAAAGCGCCAAATTCAGTGTCAATGGCACTGCTGATGCTACCGATAATAACTATTTCGTAAATACAGGCAGCTCTACAAACAGCTTGCTGCATCTGGCACAAAAAAGTAATAAAGCCACCATTAAAAATGGCAGTGCAGTAGATATAGCTATCAATAACACCACCAAAAGTGCCGAAATTCCGCTATCCGCAAGAATGATTAGCCTTCAACCCATGTTTGCACCAGGGGATTTTAAAAGCCATTTAGAATTTTCATTAACATATCAGTAATGAAAATATCAATTTAGGTAATTTGAAAAGGAGTCAATGATGCCTAAATATTATCCTGTTTCCCGAATTATTGGCAATAAAATAACTTATTATCGAAAAATGAATGGATTATCCCTTTACGATATTGCCAAAATGATTAATGTTAGCGAGCAGCAACAATCTCGTTATGAACGAGGTATTAATCGTATTAATTTGGATAGACTTAATCAGTATGCGGAAATATTCAATATTGATTTATTAGATTTTTTTAACTTGAGTGAACATGAAACTAAAAATATAAAAATACATTTTAATAGATAATCTAATATCGATAGTTATCAAATAAAAGACAACAAGAGAAATTTTCATTTATTGACCTAGATCTATAGTTTCACCTGAGAATTAATGCTAGGTTAATAATCATATTGAGCTTATTAGGCTTAATAAATCATCTAATTAAGATTGATTTATTTCTATGTATTCACTTATTCACAGAGAGGCTCAATATGTCTAAAAATTATCTCATATCTAAAATGGTCGGTAGTAAAATTATTTATTATCGCAAAATGAATGGAATCACATTACGGGAGCTTGCAAATACCATTGGTGTTAGCGAGCAGCAGCAGTCACGTTATGAAAGAGGGGTTAATAGAATTAATTTAGATAGATTATGGCAATATGCGGATTATTTTGAAATTGGTATAAAAGACCTTTTAGATATCAATGAAAAATAAGTATTTCGATATATTCTATTTCTATAAAAATCTAATTAACTCTCATAATAAATATACCTAGGAGTTAACGATATGGAGAAAATTGTATCAAAATCTGTCGGTTTAAAAATAAGAGCGCTAAGAGATAGCCACGGAATCAGTGGAAAACAACTGAGCGAACAAATGGGGATCAGCCAGCAACATTTATCTCGCTACGAAAATGGCGATGTGAATATTCATGTGGACACGCTCTACCATTTTTCACTTATTTTCTCGGTCGATCCTGCCTATTTCTTTGCGGAGTTTAATGAAATAACTGGCAGCCGCGAGGAGCAAGACCATAAAAAAAGTTACTACGCGGCCGAATCTGTGGTTTTCTGAGTTCATACTCCCTACAATCTACCTAATTTCACGGTCGGTGCTTTAGACTTTAAGCACCGATTTATCGCTCTATAAGGTGTTCCCATTTTTTGATTCCTCAAGTAACCATTGCTGGAAAATAGTCATAGCTGGCGTCATCGGTTTGGATTTTAATCGACTCAGCCAATAACCCCCGAGGGTCACGGAAATATCAAATGGCTGCACCAAATCCCCAGCTCTGAGTTCCCGCTCAAACATGCAACTTGGGGCTATGGCAATACCGTCCATCAGTAAAGCCGCTTCGACCATTAAACGGGAAGAATCAAAAACAGGCCCTTTCACGCGCCACGGTTCCACATTTGCCGCTAAAAACCATTTTTCCCATTCATCTTTACGATAAGAGCGCATCAACGGAAAATTTTGTAAATCAATAGGATGCTTAAGTTTATGCGCGACCTTTTCAGCACAAAGCACCGTATGCGGTGCAGAAAATAACGGCGTATTTTCCACTAACGGCCAAAGCCCTTCCCCAAACCGAATCGCGAAATCCACGCCCTCACCGGCTAAATTCACCACGTTATTGTGGGTCATAATACGCAGATCAATATAAGGATAGAGGTCGGAAAAACGCGATAAACGCGGTAATAACCAACCCACTGCAAAGGTACCCACCACAGAAACATTCAGAACTTCATGATAATGGCCATCTTCGAATTGCTGCAATAATGATTCGATTTGGTCGAAAGATCGGCTAACGACAGGCAATAATGCCAAACCTTCATCAGTTAGCGCCAGCCCTCTTGGCAAGCGAATAAATAGCTCTAAGCCTAATTGTTCTTCCAGCGCACGAACTTGCTGGCTTACCGCTGCCTGAGTGACGTTTAACTCCATACCTGCTCGAGTAAAGCTTAGATGGCGCGCTGATGCCTCAAAAGCTCTAAGTGCATTGAGGGGTAAACGGTAGCGAGCATTTTCAGCCATAAGATTTTCTTTTACCTCATCGAATTTTATATCGTTTCAACTCATGCAAAAAAAGCCGCATACTCCGACACCAGAATCACACTCCCTTTGATATGTGACCACTTTTTGCTTGTCACTCATCATAACTAAAACTTTTATTTAAATGGATATCTGTATGAAAAATCTTTTTCGTCGCGGACGGCTGCTTATCGCCCTGAGTTTGGCATTTACCTCACTATCTAGCGCGGCATTAACGCAATCAGATGTGGACAGCATTATTAAACCGTTGATGAAACAACAGCAGATTCCGGGGATGTCCGTTGCCATTTCAGTAGATGGTGAACATTTTATTTATCACTATGGCGTACAGTCTAAACAAACCAAGGTGCCTGTAAGCAACAATACGTTGTACGAAATCGGTTCATTATCAAAGACCTTTACCGCTACGCTTGCCGCCTATGCTCAAGGGCAAGGTAAGTTAGATTTTGCACAAACCGTCAGCCATTATTTGCCTGAATTAAAAAATAGTGCATTTGATAAAGTGACTGTGATGAATCTGGCGACTCACACTTCGGGCTTATCGCTATTTGTACCGGATGCAGTAACTAACCGCGCAGAGCTAATCCATTATTATCAGCAGTGGTCCCCTGTAAAACCTATCGGTGAATACCGTTCTTACTCCAATCTTGGTGTGGGTTTATTAGGCATGGTTACCGCTAAACAACTTAATCAGTCATTCCCAAATGCGATGGAAAAGATGATGTTACCGGCTTTGGGCATGAAGCATACTTATTTACAGGTACCGCAAAATCAGCAAAAAAATTATGCTCAAGGGTATAACAAGCAGCATCAGCCGGTGCGTGTGACGCCGCAAATTTTAGATAATGAAGCATATGGTTTGAAGTCTAATGCGAAGGATTTGATCCACTTTTTAGATATTAATATGCAAGTGGCCAACGTAGCGAAACCGTGGCAAGAAGCGGTGGAAGATACACATGCTGGCGTGTATATGACGGATTCGTTTGTGCAAGATTTGATGTGGGAAAGTTACCCGTGGCCAGTTTCACTCGCCCAGTTACAACAGGGTAACCGTGATGATATGGCACTGAAACCGCAAAAAGTGGACGCCATTCAGCCACCAATGCCACCAGAATCCCGCGCGCTGTATAACAAAACTGGCTCCACCGGCGGATTCGCCACCTACGCGGTATTTATCCCCGAGGAAAAAATCGCCGTGGTGCTGCTCTCCAACCAGTGGTACCCAATCCCTGAGCGCATCAACACCGCCTACCAGCTGATCGAAAAAGTGAAACACTAACCCAGTGAAATATGCAGAATGTGGAATGTTCTAAATAACTATATGGCGAAAAGTTAATACTCAAAATAGTCATATGCCAAGCATCCAATGTTCTAAATAATTCACGTTGTGGCTAGGCGTCAAACGAGGTTATCTCGGGGAGCATACAAAAGTATGTGACCCGAGTGACCGAGAGCAGACAACAAAGCCACGGCGTGAAGTATGACGAACATTTAGATGACGCGAGAAAATTGGTGTAATCTCATTTGACTTCGTAGGTAAACATCAAAACACATACACACATTACGAATCAACAAACGCCCGCGTGGCGTGACTTTTATCCCTTTCTCACTGACTTCCACCAGCCCATCTTCTGCCATTGGTTTGAGCAGTTCTAGGTCTTCTTTAAAATAGGTTTTGAAGTCAATTGGGTAGAGCGCTTCAATTTGCGCAAAGTTCAATTGGAAGTTGCAGATCAATGTTTTGATCACATCGCGGCGCAGGCAGTCGTCGTCGGTTAACACCAAGCCACGCCATAGGGCATGCCCCTTTTCTTCCACTTGCGCGTAGTAAGTTTTTAAATCTTTCTGATTTTGAGCGTAGTTATCGCCGAGCATACTTATTGCCGATACCCCTAACCCTAATAAATCGCAATCCCCTTGGGTGGTATAACCTTGGAAATTACGATGTAAAATCCCTTCTCGCTGTGCCACTGCCAGTTCATCTTCCGGGCGAGCAAAGTGATCCATCCCGATAAATTGATAACCGCCGGATGTCAGCGTTGCGATAGTATCTTGCAAAATATCCAGTTTTTGCTCTGCTGTTGGCAGGTCTTCATCTTTGATTTTACGCTGTGCTGCAAATAAATTCGGTAAATGTGCATAGTTGAAAACGCTTAAACGATCGGGAGCGAGTTCCGCCACTTTTTTCAATGTAAACGCGAAGCTTTCAGGGGTTTGTTTTGGTAAACCATAAATTAGGTCGATACTGGTTGAAGTGAAGCCAGTCTCTTTGGCACGTTTAATGAGCGCAAAAATAAACTCTTCATCTTGCTCGCGGTTAACTAGAACTTGCACTTCTTTATTAAAATCTTGAACGCCCATGCTTAGGCGGTTAAAGCCTTCGCTGCGCAGGTGGTCAATCATGTCGAGTTCGATTTCACGGGGATCGACTTCAATGGACATCTCCGCATCCGGCGCAAAATGAAAATGTTTTTTCAGCAAGCCAACTAAATGACTCACTTGCGCCTTGTCTAGATACGTTGGTGTACCGCCGCCCCAATGCATTTGGGTGACAGTGCGGTTTTTGAGTAATGCAGCACGCTGGATAATTTCTTTTTCAATGACTTGTAGATACTCATCCGCTTTATGCTTTTGGCGAGTGACTAGCTTATTACAGCCGCAGAAATAGCACAGTTTGTGGCAAAACGGGATATGCACATACAGAGACAAAGGACGGTCAGGATAACGCTGGGTTGCCTCAATAAAAGCCTGTTCGTTGTAGTCTTGATTAAACTCTAAGGCTGTTGGATAAGAGGTATAGCGCGGGCCTGAATAGTTATATTTCTGGATGAGAGAGAGATCCCAAACAATATTTTGCTCTGACATTGATATTCCTTAATTGACCACAAGCTCGAAAGCATCACTGTTAATTATATCTCTTTAGATTATTTTTTAGCGATTTATGTAAAGAGTCTATACCGCAAAGATTATAGCGATGTTAGAAAATACAGATCCGATGCAACATCAAAGAAAAGGAAGATAGGCGAGAAATTAAGCAGAATTCCTCCCGCTTAGCACGGGAGGAACGAATAGAGAGGAAATTATTTACTTTTTAAGATGCGCATAATGTCATCAAATTTCTCTTCTTCCTCTTCATCACCGTCTTCGTCCGCATATTCGATACCGAGGATATTCATCAGTTCATCGATGCGATCTAAGCAGGTATCAACATATTGTTGCTCTTGCGCAGTGATGGTTTCGCCATCTTCCAGACGTGCCAGAATCGCATCTAAGCGATCGTTACTTTCCAGCATTTCCAGTTCTTTTTCTGGTGTCAGTTTTTCTTTAGCAACAGGCTTTTCTTTCACGACAGGACGCGCAACTGGCTGGTTACTTTCAACCACCAGTGGAATTGGTTTTTTACTACCAATACGTGGGTCAGCCTGAACATTTTGCCCATTTTTTTGACCATTCGAAGCACCGTCTTGGTTACGGCTACCAGACTTATGCCCGCGATGTTTTTTCTCGCGTTTACGCTCACGGCCTTCTGCGTTGAGCTCTTCTTTTGTCTTACGGTATTTTTTCTTCGTTTTTGCGGTCGGTTTTTTCGGTGAATTCATGGTTTGCTACCTTGATAAAATCAGTTTCTGCGGCGGAATCTAGCAGGATCCCTTAAGCAGCGAAAGCACTACTTTGCAATTTAGGTGAATTTTATCTCACTTTGCATTCGCAACAGTACTTTAATGATTATACCTTAAATAATTTGAGTTGCATGCAAGCAACAAAAAGGGAAGCTCGTTGAAGGGTCTTGCACTCAGAATAGAGATTTATGTTTTGAGCGATATTTAAATAATTCAAGTTGCCTATGTTGTCCAATGCTCTAAATAGTTTGTGCTGTAGCAAGGCGGCAAGAGTTGCTAATCCCTAGGAGCATACACGAGTATGTGACTAGGGTTAGCAACTGAAGCCAACGCTGCTACAGTGCAAAATATGACGAGCATTAATATTAGGCGTCGATCCAGATCATCTTAAATAAGAACATCGCCGCGACAAGGATCACACACAGACCCAGGTCACGCCAGCGTCCTGTACCAATCTTCATCGCACAGTACGCAATAAACCCTAGCGCAATACCTTCTGTAATCGAGAAGCTAAATGGCATCATGACCGCAGTAATAAACGCGGGAACGGATTCCGTTAAGTCATCCCATTTCACGCGCGTTAAGCTTGAAGTCATCAGAACGCCAACATAAATCAGCGCGCCTGCGGTTGCATAAGCAGGAACCATGCCTGCCAGCGGAGAGATAAACATCGTCAACAGGAATAACACACCGACGACAATCGCGGTTAAACCTGTACGACCGCCCACCGATACCCCTGAAGAACTTTCGATATACGCCGTTACGGACGAAGTCCCCATTGCGGAACCGGCTACCGAGCTTAAGCTATCCACATACAGTGCTTGTTTCATGCGAGGAAAAGTCCCGCGCTCATTGGTAATGCCAGCTTTGTCGGTTACCCCAATCATGGTGCCCGAGGAGTCAAACAAGTTTACCAACATAAAGGCAAAGATAACCCCAGAAAGTGCCAGATCCAGCGAGCCTGCAAAATCCACTTGGCCAACAACACTGGTAATGCTTGGTGGCATTGAGAAAATGCCCGTATATTTCACATCACCCAGCGCTAAGCCAATCAGCGTCGTCACGACGATAGACACCAATACTGCCGCATGAATATTACGCGCCGCTAAAATGGCAATAATGAAAAAGCCTAATGCCCCTAACCACACATTATGGTGAGTTAGGTTACCAATCGAGACTAAGGTATCTGGATTTGCGACGATAATACCGGAGTTTTTCAGTCCCATCATGGCGATAAATAGACCGATACCGCTGGTGATCCCCACACGTAAACTCAGAGGAATATTGGCGATGATCCAGTAACGAATACGGAATAACGTCAGAATAAATAAGCCCACTGCGCCCCAGAATACCGCACCCATAGCGACTTGCCATGAATAACCCATCGCCCCAACGACCACAAAGGCAAAGAAAGCGTTTAGCCCCATCGCAGGTGCAACGGCGATAGGTAAGTTAGCCAGTAAGCCCATTAAAATACTGCCGATGGCTGCGATTAAACAGGTAGTTACGAATACCGCTTTGATATCCATGCCAGCGACGGACAAAATTTGTGGGTTAACGAAAACGATATATACCATCGTCAGGAAGGTGGTGAACCCTGCAACAAGCTCTGTTCTTGCGGTGGTACCGTGTTCTTGTAATTTAAACACACGCTGAAACAGACCCTGCGATTGCGAAGAGCCAGATGATTGATTAGTCATTAAAATGCGCCTTGTCGAAATGTCATGCCCTAGATTGCCAATAGATGCGTGGTGGGCACGAAAAAAAGTTTTTTTCGGCTCATGGTACAACTAAACGATCCAAAAGAAAACGATTGCGTCATTTTAAATAAGTCACATATCCTAACTGACTGATACTGTAAATGAATATCGAGAGAGACATGGCGGTTGTCATACCGCCATTGCGGAATTTCGCCGCCTTTATGCAATTAAGAAAGCGCAATCAGCTTTTGACGGCGCCAAAACAGCCAACCGCGTTTTGCTGAACGGCTGCGCACTGCACTTTTATCACTGAGTCTTTTCGCCACTTGATTGGCAATAATTTCTACTGACAGGCACATCACAAAGTAGATAAATGCCACAAACAGGAACACTTCCAGCGGATAGATCATTTCACGGTTATTCACCTGTGTTGCTAGGAATGACAGCTCTGCCACCCCCACAATATACGCCAGAGAGGTATCTTTAATTAACGCAACCCATTGGTTAATAAAGGAAGGCACCATCATGCGTAAGGCTTGAGGTAACACCACATTCCATAACACTTGCCAGCGGTTAAACCCTAAAGATAATCCCGCATTCCATTGCCCTTGACCGATAGCTAAAATTCCCGCTTTCACGCCATGTGCTAAATAGGCTGAAGTGATCAACGCCAGTGCACATACTACCGCCGCAACGCCTGGAATTTCGGTTCCGAAGACAATCGGCAATAGAAAGTAAGTCCAAAAAATCAACATAATGACGGGAATGGCACGGAAAAACCCTAAAACAGCGGCAAAAAGGTTCATCCAGAAACCACGTAGCATCGCCAGCGCAATACCACCCAATGTGCCGAGGACAATAGAAGCCGCGCCAGCCAATATGCTCATAATTAGCGTTAGAGCGGCTCCTTCCAGTGGTCCATCAGGGTAAGCCCCAAATAGCAAATATTGCCAGTTATCCGTAATGACTGAAAAATCCATCTTATACCCCCTGAGCCAACTGACGCTGTTGTCGCCACTGACCCCAGCCTTCCATAAAGGCGATGATTGCGATGTACAGCACCGTTGCCAAACCAAATGCAGCAAATGTTTGTAATGATTGACTATCTACTTGGCGTGATACATAAGAGAGCTCCGCTACCCCGATCGCCATGGTTAATGACGAGTTTTTGACGACGTTCATGTATTGCCCCAACAGCGGCGGTAACGCGATTTTTACGGCTTGCGGTAAAATCACTAAGCGCATGGACTGCCATGAGGTCAGGCCTAAAGCGAGAGCCGCTTGTTTCTGCCCTTGGCGCACCCCTCGGATACCTGAGCGCACTTCTTCCGCAATGAAAGGTACGGTGTATAGCGTTAAGCCGACAAATCCGGCTAAAAATTCAAAGGATGGCCAGCTTAATGTTATCCCTAAAAATTCAATTTCATGAGGCGTATTCAGCCATTCCATCGCTGATTCAGGGAGGATCTCTCCCGAGGCGAAGTACCAGAAAAACAGTTGCACCAGTAGTGGCGTATTACGGAAAATCGAAATATAAACGGTCACAAACCAGCGTAGTGGTGCAATTTGACTGTCTCTTGCTGAAGCAGCAATAAAACCTAATAGCGTGGCAGCGATGATTGTACAAACCGAGATCCAGACTGTGAGCAAAAAGCCATAGCCAAACCACTCAAGGTATTGTGGTGCTAGTAGATGCGCAGACCAGAAGTCACCGCTGAAAAATTTGTCGAACATATTTCGCCTCGCTATAACTGACAACCCCTGCAACATGGCAGGGGCGTTTACTCTCACTAAACTTCATCACTAACTTAAGATTTAGGCTGTTCGCTCAATGGGGCAAATTTGAATTCACCACGTGGTTGTGCCGCCTTGGTGTCTGGACCAAACCAACGGTTGTAAATCTCGTTCGCTTTGCCTTCTTTCTCCAGTTTCAGCAAGGTGGCGTTTACGTTCTCAATTAAACGTGTTTCCCCTTTGCTCGCGCCTAACGCTTGGTACTCTTTGGTTAAGCTAAACGGTGAAATTTCAAAGTCTGCTTTCACTTTTTCTGGCAAATTACCTAGCAAGCCCACCAGCTTCGCATCATCTTGGGTAATCGCTTGAACGTTGCCATTACGCAGCGCAGCAAAGGCTTGGGGAGTGTCATCATAAGAAATCACTTTGGTATTTGGGAAACGTTCACGTAGAGTCACTTCCTGCACGGTGCCTTTATCTGCACCAATACGCAGTGGGGCGATATCTTCAGGGGTTTTCAGTACGCCTTTACGAGCGATAAATTTTTGCCCTGTTGCAAAGTCAGGAATGGAGAAATCCACCTGTTTTGCACGTTCGTCTGTGATTGTGAAGTTGGCACCAATCAGGTCAACTTTGCCGGATGTTAGCAGCGGAATGCGGTTAGCTGGGTTGGTTGGACGCAGCTCTAATTTCACGCCAAGATCATCCGCAATCGCTTGGGCGATATCGATATCATAGCCAGCGAGTTTTTTGGTTTTAGGATCAATAAATCCGAATGGGGGATTACTGTCAAAAACAGAAATACGGATCACTCCCGCTTGTTTAATATCATCTAATTTATCTGCGCTAGCGACATTCGCTGTCAGCGCCAGACCTGCAACTAAAAGTGCGGAAGTAAGAAAACGTGCTTTCATTGAATGCCCCTAACGGTAAATTTGCGTAAATTGACCATCACAAGCTATCAACTATTTCTTAGCACTTGAAATAATATTAAATAATATATTTATATCAATTTGGAATATGAATGGGCATAAAAAAAGGGGCGAAAATCCATCGGAGCGACCCCTAAAATGTTGCAGATTAAGACTCTTATCGAGCAAGAAGAAAATGAAGAAGATGAACACTGAGGTGCGGACACCCCAGTGGTTTAACAGTTACTCTTTGTTGCTGTCTTTCGAGCTAGTCAGCATTTTTTCAAGGCTGTCCCCACCCACATGGCGGAAGTCTTGCCCTTTAACATAGTAGAAAATAAATTCACAAATGTTCTGGCAACGGTCACCGATACGCTCAATGGAGCGAGCACAGAACAGCGCAGTTAAGACGCTTGGAATGGTACGCGGATCTTCCATCATGTACGTCATTAACTGACGAACAATCCCTTCGTACTCTTGGTCTACCTTTTCATCTTCACGATAAATACGGATAGCCTCTTCCAAGTCCATGCGCGCAAAAGCATCTAGCACGTCATGCAGCATTTGCACGGTATGGCGACCTAATGACTCCAAGCTCACCAATAATGGCTGGTGCTGTTGAGAGAATTTTTCCAGTGCGGTTTGGCAGATTTTATCCGCAACGTCACCGATTCTTTCCAGTTCAGCGATGGTTTTTGAGATTGCCATAATCAAACGCAAGTCGCTCGCTGTTGGCTGGCGCTTGGCGATGATTTTGACGCACTCTTCATCGATTGCCACTTCCATCATGTTAACTTTGTGGTCATTGGCAATCACTTCTCGCGCTAGGGCTTCATCCTGATTATGCATCGCAGTGATGGCCTTGGTGAGTTGCTCTTCAACTAGCCCTCCCATGGTCATCAACTCAGTATGGATATGTTCCAGTTCAGCGTTGAACTGCCCTGATATATGTTTGTTGTGGTTCAGCGTATCCATCGTCGGCTCCATATCAACCGTAGCGGCCAGTAATATAATCTTCAGTTTGTTTCATTTCAGGGGTGGTGAACATCTTGTCAGTGTTGTTAAATTCCACTAACTCACCCAAGTACATAAATGCCGTGTAATCCGAACAGCGTGCTGCTTGTTGCATGTTGTGGGTCACTATCACCACCGTGTATTCTGACTTCAATTCCGTGATCAGCTCTTCAATACGCCCCGTTGAGATTGGGTCCAGAGCAGAACATGGCTCATCGAGTAACAGAACTTCTGGGCGAATAGCGATACCACGCGCAATACACAGACGCTGTTGCTGACCACCAGAGAGGCTGTAGCCGCTTTGGTGAAGTTTGTCTTTGGTTTCATTCCACAGTGCCGCTTTTGTCAGTGCCCACTGCACACGCTCGTCCATTTCGACGCGGGACAGCTTTTCAAACAGACGCACACCGAACGCGATATTGTCGTAGATAGACATTGGGAATGGCGTTGGTTTTTGGAACACCATACCGACTTTCGCACGTAATAACGCGATGTCTTGTTTGTCAGTCAGGATGTTTTGACCATCCAGTAAAATTTCGCCTTCAGCACGTTGCTCGCCATACAGTTCGTACATTTTGTTGAAGGTGCGCAGCAGCGTGGATTTACCACAACCTGATGGGCCGATAAACGCGGTCACTTTGTTCTTTTCAATGTCTAAAGAGATATTCTTCAGCGCGTGAAACTTTCCATAGTAGAAGTTAAGGTCACGAACTTTAATTTTACTGTTTGCAATATCGTTTGCATTAATCATGGCTACTTCTCTCTATCAATTCTTTTATTCGTCTGGGATTAGTGTTTTTTCTGTGCAAACACAACACGGGCAATGATATTAATTAACAGAACACATAGGGTGATAAGGAGAACCCCTGCCCATGCTAATTCCTGCCATTCAGAGAACGGACTCATTGCAAATTTGAAGATAGTCACTGGTAAGTTAGCAATTGGCTCATTCATGTCGGTACTCCAGAATTGGTTCGACAGTGACGTGAACAGCAACGGTGCGGTTTCCCCCGCAATACGCGCAATAGCCAGCAAAATACCGGTAATAATCCCAGATACAGATGCTTTTAATGTAATGGATAAAATCATTTTCCATTTTGGTGTGCCCAATGCATATGCCGCTTCACGCAGGCTATCTGGCACAAGTTTCAACATATTCTCAGTGGTACGGATAACAATTGGGATTTGCAGTAATGCAAGTGCAATCACCCCTGCCCAACCCGAGAAATGCTGCATTTGAGCCACCACAATGGTGTAAACAAACAGACCAACCACAATTGAAGGCGCAGATAACAGAATGTCGTTAATAAAACGCGTCACCGAAGCTAACCACGACTTGCGACCATATTCCGCTAAGTAGATGCCCGCTAAAATCCCTAATGGTGTTCCGATAACGGTCGCCCATAAGATTAGCAATCCACTTCCCACAATAGCGTTCGCCAAACCACCGCCTTCTGTATTTGGCGGCGGTGTCATTTCAGTAAACAGATTGAGGGACATGCCATCAATCCCTTTGGTTACCGTGGAGAATAAAATCCACACTAACCAGAACAGACCAAATGCCATCGTCAGCATGGAGACTAATAATGCCATTCTGTTGACTTGACGGCGCCATGCTTGGCGGCGTGCACGTTCTTTTTGATTCACTACAACAGGTTCAGAAATCGACATATTAGCGTCCCTCATTCTTAGCAAGGCGCATTACCATCAGCTTGGAAATCGCCAGAACGATGAAGGTAATCACAAACAGAATTAAACCAAGTTCCATCAGTGCCGCTGTATGTAAACCACTTTCCGCTTCAGCAAATTCGTTCGCCAGCGCAGAGGTAATACTGTTACCCGGCATAAACAGTGAAGGGCTATCGAGCTGGTAAGTGTTACCAATGACGAATGTCACCGCCATTGTTTCTCCCAGAGCACGACCTAACCCCAGCATCACCCCGCCAATTACCCCATTACGGGTATAAGGCAGAACGATGTTCCAAATCACTTCCCATGTAGTACAGCCAATTCCATAGGCTGACTCTTTCATCATCACAGGAGTTTGTTCAAATACATCGCGCATTACCGAGGCGATGTAAGGAATGATCATAATGGCGAGGATAATACCCGCAGCAAGAATACCGATACCAAACGCAGGGCCGGTGAACAGTTCGCCAACAATTGGAATGCTCGACATGACATTACCAACGGGTTCTTGGAAGTATTCTGCAAATAACGGAGCGAAGACAAACAGTCCCCACATACCATAAACAATACTTGGGATTGCAGCGAGAAGCTCAATCGCAATACCTAATGGGCGTTTTAACCAGTTAGGCGCGAGCTCTGTTAAGAATAATGCGATACCAAAACTCACTGGTACGGCGATAATCAGAGCGATTAATGATGTAACGATGGTGCCGTAGATAGGCACTAATGCACCAAACTGTTCTGCTGGCGCATCCCACTCTTTATTCCACAAAAACGAAAACCCGAATTTCTGCATACTTGGCCAAGATGCGAAAATCAGGGAAATAATAATGCCACCAAGCATGAGGAGAGTGATTAGCGCAGCTATTTTGACTAATGCACTAAAAATCACGTCGCCCGATTTACTAGGGGCTTTGAATGCCGTTATTTTTTCGGCCATGCGCTTTGTTCTCATTCCATGCCTACTTTGCAGTAGGACTTACGTTACTACGGTGAATAAGCGGGAGCTATTCCTCAGCACCCGCTTACCCTTTTCCAACCCGAGGGGCACTTAGAACAGTGCTTTACCTTGGCTATCTTTTACTTCTGTTTTCCATGCTGCACGTACTGCGGTCACAACTTCTTGAGGTAACACAGCGTAATCTAATGCTTCTGCTTGTTTACCACCTTTGTCGTAAGCCCAGTTGAAGAAATCAAGAACCGCTTTACCTTTCTCAGCATCCGCTTGTTGCTTGTGAACTAAGATGAATGTGGTTGAGGTAATTGGCCATGCGTTAGCGCCTTCACGGTTAGTCAGGTCTTGTGCAAATGATTTAGACCAGTCCACTTTTTTCGCTGCTGCGCTGAAGCTTTCACCTGTTGGTGAAACTGGCTGACCATCTGCAGAAACCAGCTTAGTATACGCAAGATTATTCTGTTTTGCGTAAGCATATTCTACATAACCGATAGAGCCTGGCAGACGTTGAACAAAGGCTGCAACGCCGTCGTTACCTTTACCGCCTACGCTGTTTTTCGGCCAGTTAACCGTTGAACCTGCACCGACTTCATCTTTCCAATTTGAGCTAACTTTTGCTAAGTAGCTTGTGAAGACGAATGTGGTACCAGAACCATCAGAGCGGCGAACCACTGCGATGTTTTGGTCAGGTAATTTTACGTTTGGATTCAGTTTTGCGATGGCAGGGTCATTCCATTTAGCAATTTTGCCTAAGTAGATGTCGCCCAGCGTTTTACCATCAAGAACCAGCTGATTAGATTGGATGCCTTTAACGTTTACTGCTAAAACCACGCCACCAATCACGGTTGGGAATTGGAACAAGCCGTCTTCTTTGAGTTTTTCATCAGTCAATGGCGCATCAGACGCACCGAAATCAACTGTTTTTGCATTAATTTGTTTTACACCACCAGAAGAACCGATCCCCTGATAGTTAATTTTATTACCTGTTTCTTTCTGATAAGTATCTGCCCACTTCGCATAAACAGGAGCAGGGAATGTCGCGCCAGCTCCGGTCAGGCTGGTAGCAGCAAAAGAAGACATTGCAGTCAGAGATAAGGTTGCTGCCATTACGCTTGCTAGTGTGGTACGCATCATTTTCATAATCCCTCCGGGGATGTAAGAAATAATCAAGTATTAAATTATTGGGTGTATGTCACGGTAGGGAAAATAGGACAATTGAGTTACGGCAATATGTCATCTTTATGACAGTTTTATGACATTTGCGGATTTTATCGACATGATTAAGTGTAGCAGAATGGGACAAAAATGATTATTTTCTTATTTTTCAATCAAATAGATGACACTAACGAATATGACAGCTTAGCGTTTGGAATATGACATATTGTCATAAATGAAAAAATTTCTTTCTATCTTTCTACACAACATATCTCTAAGTATTTCAGCTTGTAGGTAGGCGACAAGAGAAGATATCTCAGGGAGCATACACAAGTATGTGACCTGAGTAGCTGAGCGTAGTCAACACCCCTACAAGTTGAAATACGACGAGATACGGCAAGTGAAGTTATCCCTGGGAGCATACACAAGTATGTGACTAGGGTTAACGAGCGCAGCCAACAATGCTACAACGCGAAATACGACGAGATATCAGTCTTCACGTTCTTTTAGGGGGAGAAGTGCCCTAATCGCAAACCCGCCGCGCTCACTTTTATGGATCTCAATATTCCCTTCGTGAGCATCTATAATTCTGCGAATTATCGCGAGCCCCAGCCCTGTACCTTTGTTACTGCGGGCTTTTTCACCCTGTACGAACGGCTGGAATAGTCGTTGAATGTCTTCTTCTTTGATCCCTGCGCCATCATCTTCAACTTGGAACCAAACATAATCTTCGTTTTTACCACTGCTGACTTTGATCCAGCCATTTCCGTAGCGATAAGCGTTGACTATCATGTTGGTAATCGCGCGTTTGATAGCAAGATGGTTACCGTTAAACATCACTGGCCCTGGGACTAAATTGGTTTCAATTTCCCCCACGACGTTGGTTTCAGCAACAACAGCCTCATTGAGGATAGCGTTAAGATCGCAGAATTCCATATCCATCTCTTGCCCTGTTTTCAGGTAAGACATGAATTGACCGATGATTGCGTCACACTCTTCAATATCTTTATTGATAGATTCAGCAAGATAACCATCTTCAGGCCCCATCATTTCCGTTGCGAGACGAATGCGGGTTAGTGGCGTTCTAAGGTCATGACTGACCCCTGCCATTAATACTGTACGATCATTTTCGAGGGATTTTATCCCTGCCGCCATATGGTTGAACGAGCGAATAGCCGCACGCACCTCAGTGGCACCTTTCTCTTGCATCGGCGGCATAACATGCCCCTTTCCGACCTCACCCGCGTGATATTCCAGCTCCAATAATGGCTTATTTTGATAGCGAATATAGAGCCAAACCCCTGCAAAGATAGTGAGGAAGACCGTGAGTGTATAGCGGAAAACTTGAGAAAACTGATTTTGACCGATTTCGGTGAGTGGAACGCGCACCCAAATATCCGGTGCTAGGTAGGATGTTAACCACAATATCGGATACTCACGCCCAAGTTCCAGATGCACGCTGGCCTTGCCACCTAAGTATTCCGACATGTTTTCACTTAGAAAATCATACTCTTTTGCCCAGTTTAATCCCTCTTCCATCGCCGCTGAATGGGCGTAAAAGGTAATCCCGAGCTCATTGTAGATTTTTTTACGTAATGCGGGTGAAACTCGCACTGAGGTTCCATCTTGTAGAACCATTTTCTCTGTCATTAATGTTCGCACTTCATAAGCAAGCACTTTATTGAACTGCTGTAAGCTTGGCATCACAACAAAATTCAATACAACCATGTAGCTGGTCACAAGGCTTGCGAACAGGAGCGCAACGAACAAAAATAACGAGCGAGAAAATGTACTACGTCGTGAGAACCTCAGTCGCTTCATGCTTTACTTCCATCTGGAACAAATACGTATCCTAAGCCCCAAACGGTTTGAATGTAACGTGGGTGCGCAGGATCTTCTTCAATCATACGGCGTAAACGTGAAATTTGAACGTCGATAGAACGTTCCATCGCACTGTATTCACGACCTCGAGCCAAACTCATCAGTTTGTCACGAGATAATGGTTCGCGTGGATAAGAAACTAATACTTTCAACACCGCAAACTCACCACTGGTTAATGGCATATTTTCTTCGCCTTGGAACATTTCACGGGTTCCGAGGTTCAGTTTGAATTTACCAAAAGTGATGACGGCATCATCTTGCGATGGCGCACCCGGTAACTCGTTCGCTTGGCGACGCAGCACCGCACGAATACGCGCTAACAGTTCACGAGGGTTAAACGGTTTAGGGATATAGTCATCCGCACCAATTTCTAAGCCCACAATACGGTCAACTTCTTCGCCTTTCGCGGTAACCATAATGATTGGAATTGGGTTGTTTTGACTACGTAAACGACGGCAAATGGATAAGCCATCTTCCCCAGGAAGCATTAAGTCCAATACGATTAAATGAATAGATTCCCGCGTTAGGATCCTGTCCATCTGTTCAGCATTCGCTGCACTTCTTACCTGAAAACCCTGCTCGGTGAGGTAACGTTCAAGCAGAGCACGTAAACGCATATCATCATCGACGACGAGAACTTTATAACTTTCCTGCATTTATAGCCCCCAAAGTGTGGAATTTTAGAATTATTCTGCTGATGAAAGTAACAAAAATAATATTCATGCCATTAATTTACCATTAACACTAACTTTAATGAATCATTTTACTCTTTAACTGATTAATGGTTTATAGCTAATCTCTAGCACAAAATACGTGACTTTTCCGCCCGGCGTGGTAACGACCACTTCATCATCAACCTGCTTGCCAATTAATGCGCGAGCAACTGGTGAATCGATAGAAATCCACTGCTTAGCAGGATCAAATTCATCAGCCCCCACTAACCGGAAAATTCTGATATTTTCATTATCATCTTCAAGCTTAACCCATGCGCCAAAAAACACACGCCCCTCTTGTCGAGGATCGGGTTCAACAATTCTAAGCTGATCCAATCTTTTGGATAAAAAACGAATACGGCGGTCTATTTCCCGCAGCCGTTTTTTACCGTAGATATATTCTGCGTTTTCGGAACGGTCCCCCTGAGCTGCGGCTTCAGAGACGGATTGTGTTACTCGAGGGCGCTCTTCTTTCCAAAGATATTTAAGTTCTTTGTCTAAAGCGTCCCATCCTTCACGGGTAATTAAAAGGCTCTTATTCATTTCATTAAAGGTATATAAATCGGATAATTATAATATTTTATAAAATATAATCTGCGACTTGCCTACCACTAGGCAAAAATTCTGTCTGGCAATTCTGTCTACCAGCAAGTATAACTGTGCAGTCTATTTTCACTGTTCTTTGAGTAGGTATTTAAACACGACATGAATGAAACTCTAAGCCAAATTATTGCGGCCGAACTACAAGCCCAACCAAAACAGGTGTTTTCAGCCATTACATTATTGGATGAAGGCAATACCGTCCCATTTATCGCCCGCTACCGTAAAGAGGTTACGGGGGGATTGGATGACACTCAGCTACGCCAGCTAGAGAGCCGTTTAGGGTATTTGAGAGAGTTAAACGACCGTAAGCAAACCATTTTAAAATCCATTGATGAACAAGGTAAGCTTACTCCAGAACTCGCTTCTGCCATCAACACAACGCTGAATAAAACCGAACTCGAAGACCTTTACCTTCCTTACAAACCAAAGCGCCGTACTCGTGGACAAATTGCTATCGAAGCGGGCTTAGAACCCTTAGCGGATACGTTGTGGAACGATCCGAGCCAATCACCGGATACACTTGCACAAAGCTATGTTGACGCAGATAAAGGCATCACGGATACCAAAGCCGCTTTAGATGGTGCTCGCTACATTCTAATGGAGCGTTTCGCCGAAGATGCTTCCTTATTAGCAAAAGTTCGCGACTATATTTGGAAAAATGCGCACATTGTTTCTGTTGTTGCTGATGGCAAACAGACTGAAGGCGTGAAATTTAGTGACTATTTTGATCACCATGAACCGGTTGCTCACGTTCCTTCACACCGCGCTTTGGCCATGTTCCGTGGTCGCAATGAAGGTGTTTTGCAGTTATCCCTCAACTGTGATCCTCAATTTGAAGAGCCGCCAAAAGAGAGCTATTGCGAAGAAATTATTACGCGCCATTTAGATGTGCGCTTAAACAATGCCCCTGCTGATCAATGGCGTAAAGCTGTCATCAGCTGGACTTGGCGGGTCAAAGTGTTGCTGCACTTAGAAACTGAAATCATGAGCGCCCTGCGCGAGAAAGCGGAAGAAGAAGCAATTAACGTATTCGCCCGTAATCTCAGTGACTTATTGATGGCAGCGCCTGCGGGTATGCGTGCCACGATGGGGCTCGATCCGGGCTTACGTACCGGTGTAAAAGTGGCGGTCGTTGATGCGACGGGTAAAGTAATGGCGACGGATACCATTTACCCGCACACTGGCCAAGCTGCCAAAGCGGCTGCTATCGTGGCAGCATTATGTCAAAAATATCACGTCGAGCTGGTCGCGATTGGTAACGGAACCGCCTCACGAGAAACCGAACGCTTCTTTGCTGAAGTACAAAAACAGTTCCCTGACGTCACGGCACAAAAAGTGATTGTCAGTGAAGCTGGCGCCTCTGTTTATTCTGCTTCTGAGCTGGCAGCATTAGAGTTTCCTGATTTAGACGTTTCTTTGCGTGGCGCAGTTTCTATCGCTCGCCGCTTACAAGACCCGCTAGCTGAGCTGGTGAAAATCGACCCGAAATCTATCGGGGTCGGCCAGTACCAACATGATGTTAGCCAAACTCAGCTAGCCCGTAAGTTAGATGCGGTCGTTGAAGACTGCGTAAACTCCGTCGGCGTCGATTTGAATACCGCCTCTGTTGCGCTACTCACCCGTGTTGCAGGGTTGAGCAAAATGATCGCGCAAAATGTTGTCGATTGGCGTGATGCTAACGGTCAATTCAATGATAGAAAACAGTTACTTAAAGTTGCTCGTTTAGGGCCAAAAGCCTTTGAACAGTGTGCTGGATTCTTGCGTATCACCAATGGGGATAACCCACTGGACGCCTCAACGGTTCACCCAGAAGCCTACCCAATTGTTGAAAAAATTCTTGAAGCTGTGCGCCAGCCGCTGAAAGAGATTATGGGCAATTCACAGGTATTAAATGGCTTAAGTCCACGTGAATTTACCACCGAACAGTTTGGGGTTCCTACCGTTACTGACATCATCAAAGAGCTGGAAAAACCGGGTCGTGACCCACGTCCTGAGTTTAAAACAGCAACTTTTGCTGATGGTGTCGAAACGATGAATGACTTAACTCCGGGAATGATCTTAGAAGGCGCGGTAACTAACGTCACTAACTTCGGGGCATTTGTGGATATTGGTGTTCATCAAGATGGCCTGGTGCATATTTCTTCCCTTTCAAACAGCTACGTTGAAGATCCTCACAAAGTCGTCAAAACGGGTGACATTGTGAAAGTCAAAGTACTGGATGTGGATATTGCCCGTAAGCGTATTGCGCTCACTATGCGCTTAGATGAGCAAGCGGGTGAAGGTAGCAGCGCACCTCGCAGTGCGGCTCCAGCACAAGATAGAAATACCCGCAAAGCGCCTGCCCCTCGAGGAAATGCGCGAGGAAATTCATCATCTAACTCCGCGGCGTCTAGCAACAGTGCGATGAGCGATGCACTTGCTGCCGCTTTCGGTAAAAAGCGCTAAGCCCTTAGTAAAAAAGTACTAAGACAAGATACCCTTGCTGTTTCATCGGCAAGGGCATTTATTAAAATGCATTTAATCATCTCTCAGTACTTAATTTAAACATATTCCATTTTTCTTATAAAAATAAATTAAATAACTAATTCAATTTATTATCTGCACTTTGTCTTATTTAATTATATTAATTAACAATACTAACATCTGCATTTTAGTTTTAAAAAACTCCACCAACTAAATCCCTTTTTGATCCACATCATTTAATATTGTCCGAAAAAGAGGCTAAATATAACCATGGTAGATGATTATGATTCTCATTGTTAATTAGATTTAATTTTATCTTCCACTCTATTTCTTTTAACGATAACCACTTTTATAATAATAATTATCAATATTATTCTTAATAACACTCTCTGTAATTTAACATCGTAATTTTCATGTTAAATCAACAGAATAAACCGTAATTGGAAGGTACTATGTCCATACTTCCTCAATGCAGTTATAAAATACTTGGCTTTTCACCAGAGATAAGTCCGGCCTATCGCCAAAAATTACTTTCCCTTGGTCTGCTTCCAGGCTCAGTGTTCAAAGTTGTGCGCGTAGCGCCATTTGGTGATCCCGTGCAAATTGAAACTCATCGCGTCAGCTTAGTATTACGCAAAAAAGATTTAGCTCTGATCAACTTAGATGAAGCTCAAGCGAACTAATTATTTTTGGATTAATTCCAATAAAGATTTTCATTTTCACGACTGGCATACACACTATGAAACCATTAACTATCGGCCTTATTGGCAACCCTAACGCTGGTAAAACAACCTTGTTTAACCAGTTAACAGGGTCACGTCAGCGCGTCGGTAACTGGGCAGGAGTGACCGTCGAACGTAAAGTTGGACGCTTCCACACCCCTGAACACAAGATTGAACTTGTTGATTTACCAGGTACTTATTCCCTTACGACTATTTCAGAGCAAACCTCCCTCGATGAGCAAATCGCCTGCTACTTTATTTTAAGTGGCGAAGCCGACATGTTGATCAACGTGGTGGATGCCTCAAACCTCGAGCGCAATTTATATCTGACATTACAACTTGTTGAGCTAGGTGTTCCCTGCATCGTCGCACTGAACATGTTGGATATAGCCAAAAGCCAACATATCGATATCGATGTAAAACAGCTCGAAAAGCAGCTAGGTTGCCCTGTAATTCCAATGGTCTCTACCCGTGCAACAGGGCTTGAACAGCTCAAACAAGCGATTGATAGCCATCCTCAAAATAGCCAACAAGCCTTAGTGCAATATCCACCACAACTGTTACAAACCGTGGATATGCTTTCAGAGCAAATTTCTGCTCAGCAATTTAGTCAGCAGCAGCGCCGTTGGTTAGCTCTCCAAATTTTAGAAGGCGATATTTATAGCCGCCAGCGGGCTGATATCTCCGAACAAGTATTTGCTGAAACTCGCCTTAAACTCAAAGAGACCTTGCAAGAAGAACCTGAGTTACTCATTGCAGATGCTCGCTATCAATCCATTGCCTCAATTTGTGACGCCGCGATTAATAACAGTGCCGCTGAGCCGAATAAACTCACTCAAGCGCTGGATAAATTTATCTTGAACCGCTGGCTTGGCGTGCCAATTTTCTTGTTCGTGATGTACCTGATGTTCGTCCTTGCGATCAATATTGGTGGCGCTTTACAGCCGTTCTTTGAAGGGGCGTCTGAGGCTATCTTTATTCATGGCATTCAATGGATTGGTGCAACCGCAAACTTCCCTGATTGGTTGACCGTTTTCCTTGCTCAAGGTGTTGGCGGTGGTATCAATACGGTTCTGCCACTAGTACCACAAATCGGTATGATGTACCTGTTTTTATCTATTTTGGAAGACTCCGGCTATATGGCTCGAGCGGCTTTCGTGATGGATAGACTGATGCAATCTCTTGGTTTACCGGGTAAATCCTTTGTTCCTTTGATTGTTGGCTTCGGTTGTAACGTGCCTTCCATCATGGGTGCACGCACCTTAGATGCACCTCGTGAACGCTTGATCACTGTGCTTATGGCGCCGTTTATGTCCTGCGGCGCTCGCTTAGCTATTTTCGCAGTATTTGCAGCGGCGTTCTTTGGTAAAAATGGCGCAAGCGTCGTGTTCTCCCTCTACATTCTCGGTATTGTCGTGGCAATCCTAACAGGCCTGCTACTGAAACATACCTTGATGCGCGGTGAAGCATCCCCGTTTGTGATGGAACTGCCGGTCTACCATGTACCTCATGCAAAAACATTGCTCATCCAAACTTGGCAGCGTTTAAAAGGCTTCGTGATCCGTGCGGGTAAAGTCATTGTGGTGGCGAGCATTTTCATTGGCGCGCTAAACAGCTTTTCGTTATCCGGCAAGCCTGTGGACAACATCAATGATTCCGCGCTGGCTTCCGTCAGTAAAGTGATCACTCCAGTATTACAGCCTATTGGTGTGCACAATGATAACTGGCAAGCAACTGTCGGTTTGATCACCGGTGCAATGGCTAAAGAAGTGGTTGTTGGAACCTTAAATACCCTGTACACCGCCGAGGCGATCACCAGCGAACCTTTCGATGCCGAATCTTTTGACCTGCTCGATGAGTTAGGCGCAGCAGTCACGGATACATGGGATAGCTTAAAAGAGACATTTTCCATCAGCGCATTATCTAACCCAATCGAAGCGAGTATGGGTGATGCTGAGATGGCAACAGGTTCCATGGGTACCATGGCGGCGAAATTTGGTTCCGATATTGCAGCGTATAGTTACTTAATCTTTGTGCTGCTGTATGTGCCTTGTGTGTCAGTAATGGGAGCAATCGCCCGTGAAACCAACAAAAGCTGGATGACTTTCTCTATTCTGTGGGGATTAAACGTGGCTTATAGCCTCGCAGCGCTGTTCTATCAAACCGCCACATTTAGCGAACATCCACAAAGCAGCTTGGTCATAATTGGCGCTGTGCTGCTGTTTAATATTGTACTCATCACCGCTCTACGCCGCATGCGCAGCCGCGTGACGTTCAATATTAAATCCAAAACAGCGCAACAGTGTTCAGGTTGTTCTAACAACAGTTGCCACTAAGGAAAATACGATGGCCAGCTTGCTACAAGTCCGAGATTTAATTGCATTATATGGGCAAGCTGACATTGCGCTTCTGAGTTCTCAACTAAACGCCCCTGCTGCACTGGTGAATGCCATGGCTGAAAAGCTGGTCAGTATGGGGAAAATTGAAAAAGTCGATGTGAGCGCGTGCCTTACGGGTACCAGTTGTAAAGGATGCCCCGAGAGTCACGATTGCTCACATTTTGTCTATAAGATTAAATAGTTATTTCCATTTCAGCGAATTAACTTCTAATACACTGATTTAGTTCAATGATTTCGCAAACTGAATCAATGTTTCACAAAACTCATCGGGATGAGAAATAAACGGTGCATGAGCGCTATTGCGCATCACAACGGATAATGAATTGGGATACAACTCGTCTAATTTCCCTGCGATTTTACGTGGAACCAAGCCATCTAAATAACCATAAATGCGTAAGAAAGGAACCTGTAAATGGGTGAGTTCCTCACGTAAATCTTCAATACGTAAAGATTCCAGCCCCATATTCAAGGCTTCAACCGATGGCATTGGCAACGCCAATACCACAGATTTCAATGTACGCGCATCCTCACGGGCGCTTTCTGTTCCCAATGTTTGTAGTGCCAGAAAACGCTCGACAGTACGCTGGAAATTTTCAGCCAGCATCTGCTCAAAATTAAGTAAGACTTCAGGTTTGATACCTTGCCACTCATCATGAGCGCCAAAGCAAGGGGAAGATGCCACGGTGATTAAGGCTTTTACCTCATTTGGGTGATCGAGCGCGATACGACTTGCCACTAACCCGCCGAGTGACCATCCCAGCCAAATCGCATTTTTAGGCGCTTGTTCCCAGATAACATCAGCCATGGATTGAATGCTCATTGGCGTAAAATCATGGCTACGCCCATAACCGGGTAAATCAACTAAATGGATGCGAAATTGCGAAGCCACTCGAGGAATAATTGTCTGCCAGACTTCGGCATTCAATCCCCATCCGTGCAGTAACACAATATCTTGTTTTCCTTCACCCACTGTCTGCCAATATAGCGTCGCCATGATTACACTCTCTTCACTGTTATTTTCATTCTGATTTTTCAATCTAGGACTCGCCTATGCTAGCAATGGAAGGGGTCTGTTGGCTATGCCGGCAGTTATTAAAAATTCCCCAGCAAGGGATATGCAGCTTTTGTATCAAAAAGTTACCGTCAATGCCGAAGGTTTGTCCACAATGCGCTCTTCCGTGTGAATATCACCAATTTCCTTGCGGACGCTGCCTTGTTCAGCCACCACCTTGGCAGAGGCTAATTACCGTAACGCCGTATCAAGCGCCATTACGCCAGCTTATCCATCAATATAAATTTCGCTATCAACCCCAGTTAGCTATCCCCCTGACGCGGATGTTTTTACTTTATTGGCTGAATGGATATCGCCAACAACAATGGAAAAAACCCGACTTATTGATAACCATACCTCCCCATCCTCGACGATGTTGGCGCCGAGGATTTGATCACATGGCATTAATTGGTGGTAATTTAACCACATGGTTAAATATTGCCTATTCGCAAAATTCATTATTGCGCTCTCGTGATACACTGGCGCAAGTTTCATTAACTCGTAAGCAGCGCCGCAATAACCTAAAAGAGGCATTTACCCTTGAAACTTCGGTTTCAGGTCTACACATAGCTATTATTGATGATGTGATTACAACTGGCTCAACCATGCATGCAGCCGCTCAATTGTTGATTTGTGCGGGAGCGCATACTGTTGACGCGTGGTCACTCTGTCGCACCTTGTAGGATGGGTGTAAATGGGCGTATTATAACCAACTAAAGCAGTCAACTATTATTGAGCAAGAGATTATGATTAATATTACAGAAGCAGCACAGACTCACTTCTCCAAGTTATTGGAAAGCCAAGAGTCAGGAACCCAAATTCGAGTATTTGTCATTAACCCAGGCACACCAACCGCGGAGTGTGGTGTTTCTTATTGCCCTCCTGGTGCCGTAGAAGCCACCGATAAAGAGCTGAAGTTTGAAAAACTCTCTGCTTACGTTGATGAAATTAGCGCACCATTCTTAGAAGATGCTGAGATTGATTTCGTCACTGACCAATTAGGCTCTCAGTTAACCTTAAAAGCACCGAACGCGAAAATGCGTAAAGTGTCTGAAGATGCGCCATTAATTGAGCGTGTTGAATACGTTTTACAATCACAAATTAACCCACAATTAGCGAGCCACGGTGGTCGTGTTTCATTAATGGAAATCACCGAAGATGGTTTTGCTATCCTGCAATTCGGCGGCGGCTGTAACGGTTGTTCCATGGTCGATGTGACGCTGAAAGAAGGTATCGAAAAAGAATTACTGAAAATGTTCGAAGGTGAATTAAAAGGCGTTAAAGACCTGACTGAGCACCAACGCGGCGAGCACTCTTTCTACTAATAGATTCTGCTCACACGCATTTTCTACTGAGTATCGGAGCATCCTCAGCACGCCTGTGGATGCTCTTTCATGACATATCCCCTAACTTTCCGGTATTTTATGGACCATTTTGAGACACTAACACCCGAACAAGCTTATCAGCACTGGTTAGATGGCACTGCTATCCTTGTCGATGTTCGCGATCCCCAAAGTTTTCGTGCTGGTCACGCGACAGGCGCTTATCACTTAACCAATGAGTCACTTCACCCGTTTGTCGAAAAAACAGATTACGAACAAACGATTATGGTGATGTGCTACCACGGTCACAGCAGCCAAGGCGCGGCGCAATACTTAATTAATATTGGTTTTGAATCTGTATATAGCATTAATGGCGGATTTGAGGCATGGTCACGAGAATACCCACAAGCCATTACGGCGCTCTAAACGAGACTGCGTATTTATGATCCACATTATCTCTTTTGAAAACCCACGGATGGCTCAAGCGTTTGTCGATTATATGGCAGGAAAAAATATCCAACTACAATTCCATCCATCCAACGACCAACAACATTATGAACTTTGGCTCGATGATGAGCAGCATGCGGAGCAAGTTCGCCAAGAGCTAGAAGCCTTTTTGCGCAATCCTAATGATCCTCGCTATCTCGAAGCCAGTTGGCAAACGGGTCGTACGGACGCCCAATTTCAATATCGTAACTATCTGACATTCAGTTATTTAAAACAGCAATCCGGCCCATTGACTATCGCCGTTATTTTGCTGTCTATCGCAGTCTATCTTTGGGTCACCCTGACAGATCCTCGTGTCGTTCTATACTATCTAGGTTGGCCTATTGGTGATCAGCAAAGCGAATTGTGGCGTTGGATAAGCCCAGCGTTCGTTCACTTTTCTATTTCGCACATCGGTTTCAACCTTGCGCTCTGGTGGTTTTTGGCCGGGCAAGTTGAGAAAAAAATGGGCACAGGAAAACTGTTCACCATTTTATTAGTCTCCGCATTATTCAGTAACTGGGGTCAATCCCTATTCAGTGAGAACAACTTTGGCGGTTTATCCGGTGTCGTTTATGCACTGGTTAGCTATGTTTGGATCACTGGCGAACGTCGTCCAGAAATCGGTATCGGTATCCCTCGCGGGCTCATGGTATTCTCAATTATCTGGTTATTCTTCGGTTACTTTGACCTGCTCGGTATGGACATTGCTAATGCCGCACATACTTCAGGGTTAATTATCGGATTATTGATGGGAATATGGGATAATAGGCTCAGTTTTAAACACCAAGGTTCCAAATAGAACATTTTATAATTAGAGGCTAATGCTGTGAAACAAACCCAGAGACATGATGCAATTGTTGAACTTGTGCGTCTTCAGGGATATGTCAGTACTGAAGAACTTGTCGAGCAGTTTGAGGTTAGCCCTCAGACCATTCGCCGAGACCTCAATGATCTTGCTGAACAAAATAAAATCCTACGACACCATGGTGGCGCAGCCTTGCCTTCGAGTTCCGTCAATACCGCCTACAATGACCGCAAAACCATGTGGTCTGAGGAAAAAGCGCGTATTGCTCAACGTGTGGCAAGCCAAATCCCTGACGGCGCAACCCTATTTATTGATATTGGTACAACCCCAGAGGCTGTCGCCCACGCATTGGTTAATCATAAAAACCTGCGCGTCGTGACCAACAACCTGAACGTTGCAACATTACTCATGGCAAAAGAGGATTTTCGTTTGATCCTCGCAGGCGGTGAAGTTCGCTCGCGTGATGGTGGGATTGTCGGTGAAGCCACCCTCGACTTTATCTCTCAGTTTAGGCTGGATTATGGCATTCTGGGGATCAGTGGGATTGATATGGACGGTTCATTGCTTGAATTTGATTACCATGAAGTTCGCACCAAGCGCGCGATTATTGAAAACTCTCGCCATGTCATGTTGGTTACCGACCACTCCAAATTTGGCCGAAATGCGATGGTGAATTTAGGTAATATGAATTTAATCAATACCTTGTTTACCACCCAAGCACCTCCAGCCAGTATCCTAAAGGTTATCGAACAGCATAACGTTCAATTAGAGCTCTGCTAGCCCCCCAGCTTTAACTTCTCAATGATGGTAGCTTGTCTACCATCAATTCTTATTTTTTCCTTTCTTTTCATTCTGTTGTCATCCTTTTGTCATATTGCCAATTTATTAAACAGATTAAATTTATACACAAAATGTTATTAGCATCACGCGCTTGTTATTTTTATGGATTACAGGTTGGCAGACGTACAAAATTTGATTACAATCAAATGAGCGAAAACGAACATTATAGAAAATGGTTCGAACATCTCAGGGGGATGCATGGAAACGAAAGACTTGATTGTAATTGGCGGCGGAATCAACGGCGCTGGTATTGCGGCTGATGCTGCTGGGCGTGGATTATCTGTACTGCTGCTTGAATCTCAAGACTTAGCGAGTGCAACTTCATCTGCAAGTTCGAAACTGATCCACGGTGGTTTACGCTACCTCGAACATTATGAATTTAGACTGGTGAGTGAAGCACTTGCAGAGCGTGAAGTCCTATTACGACTGGCTCCGCACATCGCATTCCCAATGCGCTTCCGTCTACCTCATCAGCCTCACTTACGCCCAGCTTGGATGATTCGTATCGGCCTGTTCCTGTACGATCATTTAGGTAAACGCGTTAGTCTGCCAAGCAGCAAGAGCTTAAAGTTCAACCAAAATTCCGTCTTAAAACCTGAACTAACCAAAGGTTTCGAATACTCAGATTGCTGGGTTGATGATGCGCGTTTAGTGGTATTGAACGCTCAAGAAGTGGTTCGTAAAAACGGTGAAGTTCGCACTCGCACAAAAGTGACTCGCGCATACCGTGAAGATGGTCTTTGGGTGGTTGAAGCTCAAGACTTACGTACTGGCGAAACTCATACTTGGAAAGCTAAAGGTCTAGTTAACGCAACAGGACCTTGGGTTAAAGAGTTCTTCGATGATGGCTTAAAACTGAAATCCCCTTATGGTATTCGTCTGATCAAAGGCAGCCATATCGTGGTTCCACGCGCTCACGATGAACCACAAGCGTATATCCTGCAAAACGAAGATAACCGAATCGTCTTTGTGATCCCTTGGATGGATGAATTCTCAATTATCGGTACCACCGATGTTGAGTACAAAGGGGATCCTAAAGATGTGAAAATTGACGAAAACGAAGTCAATTATCTGCTGAAAGTGTATAACGACCACTTCAAAAAACAGCTGACCAAACAAGATATTGTGTGGGATTACTCTGGTGTTCGCCCTCTGTGTGATGACGAATCAGACTCTCCACAAGCTATCACTCGTGACTACACTTTAGATATTCACGATGAAGAGGGTAAAGCACCATTATTGTCAGTCTTCGGTGGTAAATTAACCACTTATCGTAAACTGGCTGAAGCAGCTGTGGGCAAATTAGCGGCGTACTACCCTAACGCTAGCGGCCCTTGGACTAAAAACGGTCAGTTACCTGGTGGCGACATCGAAGGTTGTGACCGCGATGGTTACGCACGCGTATTAACCCAGCATTACCCATGGCTCCCAGAAGGCTTAGCACTGCGTTACGCAAGAACTTACGGTAGCAACAGTAAGCTGATTTTAGCGGGTGCAAACTCACTGTCTGATTTAGGTGAAGCATTCGGCGCAAACGTCTATGAAGCCGAATTACGCTACTTAGTCGAAAATGAGTGGGTTGTAGAATTAGACGATGCAATTTGGCGTCGTACCAAATTGGGCATGTGGCTGAACGACGCTGAGAAACAGCACATTGCACAATGGCTTGCAGAGCACACGAAAGTGGCTGTGACAGCATAATCTCGTAAGAGATACGCAGTAAGATAGAATCGTAAAAAACTCGTTGTTGTACCAAAAGCGCCTATCTGTGCCCACAGACTGGCGCTTTTACCTTGCTTCTTCCTCCTACTCCTGTTTATAATTCACTCGCAATTTTGCCCCTTCTAAAGTGAGCCTTTCCGACGATGAACTAAGTACTGCCAGAAAATATCCACAATGCCTTGTTTAAGGTCATTATTTTTCTGTTCTTGGCAGACACAGTTTTCATCGCTTCTTTTTCGAAATATGCTTTTTAAAAGAAAATGCTTCGAAAAATGATCGTGCGAAAGATAGCGTAACGTTGTCTGCCCCCTCTATTTGGAGGTCTCTATGACAATAGCTAACTCTGCTCTCGCGTGCCATTTTTCACAATTAACCATCGAGTTCGACCAATTCGCACTCTTTCCACCATTGAGTGGTAGCTTATTTCGCCAAAAAAATGCGCTAATTGGTCACAATGGTCGTGGAAAATCCGTATTAATGCGATTACTTGCCGGGCAACTCCCCCCCACTCACGGCAAAGTTGATTGGCATTTACCGATAATTCATGTGGATCAACTCAACCGCTTAACGGGTGATACCCTTGCTCAAGCACTAGGTATTGATGCACTTTGGCAAGCCTTTTCACGCATTGAACAAGGTCTCGGCACCATGACCGATTTCGAGCTAACGGAAGATAATTGGCATCTGCCTGCAACATGGGAAATGCTGTTAGCGTCTGCGCAGCTAACAGCATCAATGGATGCCCCTATTGAACAACTGAGCGGTGGTGAACGCACTCGCTTAGCGTTATGTCGTGCATTTTTACATCCTGACCATTTTCTTTTACTCGACGAACCCGACAACCACCTTGACCAACAAGGACGCCAATGGCTAAGTGAAAAACTCAGTCAGCACAAAGCCGGCTGTTTAGTCATCAGCCATAACCGGCATCTTCTTGAAAAGATGGATGCTATTTTTGAATTAACCGACAAAGGCTTAGTGGAATACGGCGGAAATTACACCCTGTATGATGAGCAAAAAACCTTTGCTATCAATGCCATTGAAGCAGAGGGCGAACAGCTTGAAAAACAGATCCGCCAAGAGAAAAAACAGCAGCAAGCCACCCTACAAAAAGCCGCCCAACGGCGTAAACAAGGTGAAAATATTCGCTATGGTGGTTCTCAATCCTTACTGTTACTCGATATGCAGAAAAACCGAGCCGAAAAAAGGCAATCTAATGTGGCGGAACGTCACCAGCGTGTATTAGGCGAATTACAGCATCAACATCAGCAGAATCAAGACAAAGTCTGCCATATTCAGCCGCAAAAAATGGTACTCAATTACCAAAGCGAAGGCGGGAAAGTGCGCATTTTTGTCTCCCAATTGATACTACCTTATGGGCAAACGGAGCCACTTTCATTTACCGCCTATAGCGGTGAACACTGGCACATCCAAGGGCACAATGGCTCGGGGAAATCCACCCTATTGAAAGTGCTGTCAAATCAGTTGCAGGCGCTGTCTGGAGAATATCGCATCAGCGGTACTTTTTGCTATTTAGACCAACATCTGAATCTTTTGGATAAATCGTTACCAGTTGCCGAGGCACTCTATCAATATCAGCCAGCGATTTCCGTAGAGCAGTGGCGCACTCAATTGGGTATGTTACGTATTCGAGGGGATAAATCGTTACTGCCGTTGTGCCAGCTCAGTGGTGGCGAGCAGCTCAAAGCGACGCTCCTAGCTCTGACGCATAGCCCTCATCCTCCCGCTGTTTTACTGCTCGATGAGCCAGACAATCACTTAGATTTAGATTCAAAACAGCTATTGGAAGGGCTATTACGGGATTACCAAGGGACACTGTTACTGGTTTCTCACGATGAAGCATTCGTGGAACAGTGCAATATTACCCATGATTTACAACTAGGCGGTTAATAAAGATTAAATAGTTAACTGTACGGGCTGTGCTTCGCAGCCCTTTATTTAATTCACAAAGGTATTTTTAACGCGGGCAGAAACCAGAAAATAAGGAACCCAAATCAAGCAATAAAAACTGCCATTAAAAAAGCTAGTAATGTAGCTATAGTCGATTTCGAGGTGAAACGCGACGGGAAAAGCGATACGAGAGGCGCCAATTACAGCAACATAGAGCATCATCGTAATGATAAACAGCCACTTAACCATAGACTTCTTTTTAAACACAGCAATTAACGACCCTACCATTAATGCGATAATCACCCCAAGGCTGAGCTGAACAGCATAAAACCCAGAGGCAAAACCAGACATATAAAAGTCCGATGCTGGGTTTGTTGCCAGCGACCAAGCACCTTGAACCTCAGCAATATCATTCACCATCATTTTGACCAAATTAGCCAGCATATACAGCTGACCTAACAGAGGTAAAATCAGCCAGCCACCAATCCCTTGGAGGGATTTTTGAGGTTTAGTATGACTCTGCACCGGTATTTGAGCCGCGGGCAATGATTCGGGATTAGATGATAAATTCACATCCATAGTAATAACCTTTTTTATTCTTTACGTTCTTTGAGTTTTTCTTCGATAAAAGCTTTCAGTACCAATGCCTGATTATGTTGCGTATCTTTGGCGCTATATAACAATGTGATGTCCCCTTGCTGCGCTTTCGCAGATACGGCGTGCCATGCATCATTTTGCTGTAGTTCTTGCTGATATTGCGTCACAAACTGCTCAAACTGGTCAGTATGTTGATGAAACCATTTGCGCAATTCATTGGAGGGCGCAACCGCTTTGTTCCATTCATCACACTGCAAATCTACCTTTTTGATCCCGCGAGGCCACAGTCTATCCACCAAAATGCGATAACCATCTTGAGGGCTACAAGGGTCATAGACTCGTTTACAGTAAATCATCAGCAGGCTCCACGGTCATTGGGGTTTACTAATTAATAAATGTATTGCGCACACGCACAGAGACAAAAAAGTAAGGCACCCAGACAAAACAACCAAATAACCCTCGTATCAATTCACGAATATCATTGGAATCTATTTCGAGATCTAACAATTGATTGGCAAGCACCAAATCAAAAACCATCACAGCCAATGAAAAAATTTGGAAAAAGGCATACACCTTAATAATTAATTTTTTCTTAGTGAAAAAGAGATAACAAAGATACAGAACTGTACCGTAAATAATCGCGTTACCAACCGTTTCAAAATATATCACTTCTTTGAATAGCGGAATGAAATAATCTGAACCTGAGGACGTCAATTCACTCCAATATTCAATCACTTCTTGATTATGATGCCAAAGTCTAAACGGCATAAATAGCGCCGAAAAAATCACCCCAAGCAAGGGGAGAATTAACCATCCACCGATGCCATTTAATTCAGGCTTAGGTTTTGGCGCAGGGAGCATTTCATTATTTTCTGCGTTCATCTTCACATCCTTGATTTAATTTATGCAGTTAATCTGCTCACCGACTTGCGCAAGAATTTGCTGAATAGGTATGGGCAAGCTAAATTAGCACATGATTATCTGAATCACCTTTTTGCTAAGCTAACATACTCTAGCGGCTAAAAATGTAGCGTTTGACGTTTTTTGTCAAAAATTAACCAAAAATGAGCATAAATCAGAAGAAGACGAACTATGGCATCAACGCAATCCGTTTCTATATCACTGCCACTTCATTACCGTATTGATGATTTTTTTGCCTTTCACTTGCGGGATCCGCAAAATATCGCCGAGATTGTTGAAAAAAACACCTTGCGCAAAGGGATCATCTGGCAGGAACACGCTGCGCAAATTCGCCTATCCATTAACGGCCAAGCCACTGACAATAAACAAGCAATATTGCAGCTTGATGTTGATAATGCAGAAACTTCGCCTTCCTTAAATGAGCTACACACGCTTGCGATTCATTTACTCGGATTGAATCAACCCGTTGAGCAATTTGAAGAAAAATACCTTACCCACCCAATACTGGGTAAACTGATTGCGCCACAGCGAGGTGTGCGAGTGTATCAATCCGCCACCACGTTTGAAGCGCTCGTCTGGGCCATTATCGGCCAGCAGATTAGTGTTCTTGCTGCCATCGCCATCCGCCGACGTTTTATTCAAGCGGTCGGGCAGCAGCATTCATCAGGCATTTGGTGCTTTCCCACCGTCGCCTCAGTCATCAATGTGGACGATGAAATTTTACGGCAAGCGGGTTTTTCTCTTGGAAAAATCATCGCCTTACGCGGGCTGTGTGCCGCTATTCAGGCGGGTGAATTAGACCTAGACAACGCCGTTACCCCTGAAAATGTTCATGATGTCACCGAAAAATTGCTAGCCATCAAAGGCATTGGACCTTGGACAGTAAGTTATGGATTGCTGCGCGGATTTAATTACCTAGATGGTTCCCTACATGGGGATGTTGCCGTACGGCGCAATTTACAAACTTTATTAGCTCAAGATGCGCAACCATCTGCGAAAGAAACCCAACAATGGCTAGCCCAATTTGCACCGTGGCGAGCACTGATTGCCGCTCATCTTTGGCGCAGCCAATCCGCTGCAGGATATTAAACAAAAATCCCTAATCCAGTACGCTGAATTAGGGATTTATTTATGATGCTACTCGATTAGATAGTGATTAACGCAACCAGTTGGTTTTCACCAATTGCACCACTTCATCACCGCGACCGCTCATAATCGCCTTCAGCATATACAAGCTAAAACCTTTGGCTTCTTGCGCTTCAATCTCTGGAGGCATTGAAAGCTCTTGCTTCGCCGTCAATACATCCACAACAACTGGGCCATCATGGGCAAAAGCTTCTTTCAGCGCACCGTCCAGATCTTCACTTTTCTCAACGCGAATACCTTTGATACCTGCCGCATTGGCAATTGCCGCAAAGTTTGGATTCTGTAAATCGGTGCCCGCAGTCATAAAGCCTGCAACCTTCATTTCCATCGCCACAAAGCCCAGCACGCCGTTGTTATGAATGATAATTTTCACTGGTAATTTCATCTGTGACAGTGAAATAAAGTCACCCATCAACATACTGAAACCGCCATCGCCACACATTGCAACCACTTGGCGATTTTTATCAACCGCTTGCGCACCAATCGCTTGTGGCATTGCGTTTGCCATCGAACCGTGGTTAAACGAACCGATCAGGCGGCGTTTACCGTTCATTTTCAAGTAACGCGCAGCCCACACCGTTGGTGTGCCCACATCGCAGGTAAAGATAGTGTCGTCGTTCGCCAGCTCGCTCAGCTTGGTGGCTAAATATTGTGGATGGATCAGCCCTTCATGACCCGGCTTAGCTAAATCATCCAGCCCTTTACGCGCCTCGGCATAGTGCTTCAGTGCGCCATCCAAATGTTTGCGATTCTGCTTCGCCGTTAAATGTGGCTGTAAGGCAGTCAAGGTCGCCTTAATATCCCCGATTAACCCCATATCAATATGGCAATGGGAGCCTAAGCTTCCAGCATTCAGGTCAATCTGAATAATTTTCGCGTCTGTTGGGTAGAACGGACGATACGGGAATTGCGTACCTAGCAGCACAACGGTGTCCGCATTCATCATCGCGTGGTAGCCAGATGAGAAACCGATTAACCCTGTCATACCCACGCTATTTGGGTTATCCCACTCAATATGCTCTTTACCACGCAACGCATGTACCACTGGCGCATTCAAGGTTTCTGCCAGTTTCACCACTTCATCATGAGCGCCAGCACAGCCATTACCGCAGAACAACGTGATGTTTTCTGACTGATTCAGTGCTTCTGCTAATTTTTCAATTTCAGGACGCTGAGGCATGATCAAAGGTGCTTGTGGCTGATACCACTCTTCTTTCGCCGATTCTGGTGCATCTTTCAGGGCGATATCACCCGGAATAACGACAACAGAAACGCCTTTATTCAGGATCGCTTTACGCATCGCAATACCCAAAACTTGTTGAATTTGTTCAGGGTTAGTCACCATTTCACAATAGTGGCTACATTCGCGGAACAGTTCCGTTGGGTGGGTTTCTTGGAAGTAATTACTACCGATTTCACTCGATGGGATATGCGCAGCAATGGCTAATACAGGTACACGGTTACGATGGCAATCATACAACCCGTTGATTAAGTGCATGTTGCCAGGTCCACAAGAACCCGCGCACACCGCTAACTCACCCGTTAGTTGCGCTTCTGCGCCCGCGGCAAATGCAGCCACTTCTTCATGACGGGTACCTAACCACTCAATAGCCCCTTGTTTACGTAAACTATCCGTTAAACCGTTTAATGAGTCCCCAGTGACTCCCCAGATGCGCTTAACACCTGCGTTATCCAGTACTTTCGCAATATAGGATGCAATACTCTGTTTTTTCATAATGGCACTCTTTTTAAGTCGGATTAAATTCAATGTATTCTTGTTAACAATGACATATTTAACAAGCAGTGCTGATTTTCAAATACGCTTAATAATATGTATTCGATTCTAACTAAATCGATTCCCTATTCCTACCAATGCAGTACATTCAAAAACAGAACAAGATATTCATCCGCGAATATCGAAAGAAGACAGCAATATCAGGACAAATTTAAGGTCGTAAAAAGAGGGTTAGTTTCAGTTATGAACAACCCAGCAAAATCCCGTTTATTTTACGCGCATTGAAAATCATAAATCTCTTTATATTTTCCAAAGAACGATTCCGAATTGATAACCTGCACCTAACGTCCAAAATAAGACAATATCTTCATCACGGAGTAAATTCTTTTTCTGGCGGCAATAATAAGCAATAAATGGGCTGGTTGCCCCTGTATAACCATATTCATCCGCAATATATTCTATTTTTTTATTAGGAATATTTAATGCTTCTGCCAATTCTGAAATATTGCTTTTCATTACCTGAGAAAAGAAAAAACAACTTATATCATCAATAGTTAACCCATTATTTTTTAATAATTTGTCAATGTGATAAATAGCATGAGGTAAACACTCTTTTGTTGTAAATTTACCCCAGTAAATTTTCTCATCTTGCATATTTTGGCTCTGTGAAAAACCATGCTTAGGAAAACGGGTCTCCCGGCAAAAATTCGAATCCGTATAATAAAAGCTATCCATCAAACCAGAGCTTGTCCCGTTTTGTACTTTTTCTAATGTCATAGCAACTGCTGCATCCCCAAAGAGAACCGATGGGAATAGCTCATTTTGATTACATAGATTTGAAAGATGATCCGAGGCAACAACAAGGGCTTTTTTAGCTGTTTTTTTCATCTGCAGTATGATTGCAGCCTGCTCTAACGCCATTAACATTCCGAGGCAATTACCGTTAATATCAATACATACACACTCATTTTTTAAGGCTAAATGATGATGTAAATATAGGGCATTAAGTGGTGACAAATATTCCATCGTCGTTGAGGCAAATATCAAAACATCGATATCCTTATCACTCATTGGGGCTAATGCATTAATCGACATCGTCAACGCATTTTCATCAGGCTGGCTCGTGATATATCGCTGCCTCTGCCCAAAATCATTCAATAATTCCGGTAAATTTTTGACATTTGGATACTTATCAAAATAATATTGGTTATTCCTAATATTTTCAGGATGGTAGATATGAATAGATGAAATTTTTATTGCCTCATTCATTGCATTTCCCTTATCTGTATTAGTTTACCCCCATGGTATAACCCACCAATTAATAAAAAACAATCAACACAAACCACCACATTTTACATTTTGTCGATATTATTGTATTATTGAATCATATTTGACTATCTAAAGGTGATATTTTTGCTTTATTTTAAAAACACAATAAATCAGTATTTCCCTATCAATACACTTCGTTATAAAAACTTGATATAGCTTATTCAACAAGCTTATTAATCAATAAATTTCCATTCAATTAGTTTAGATACTGCATTTAATTATCCATACTAATTTTCATTATTTGCAGATTGTCCGAGCAAATCGGATCGGGAAACCCACATCTTAAAATTCAAATAAGAGGATGGTTCCATGAAGATCAGAAAGAAAAAAGAAAAACCATTAAATATCAACGACATTACAATTATTGATGATGGAAAATTGAAAAAAGCAATCACAGCGGCTTCGCTGGGTAATGCGATGGAATGGTTCGACTTCGGTGTTTACGGCTTCTTAGCCTATGTACTGGGTCAAGTATTCTTTCCGGGCGCATCACCGAGCGTTCAGATGATTGCGGCGTTGGCCACCTTCTCCGTGCCTTTCTTGGTTAGACCCCTTGGGGGTGTTGTCTTCGGTATTCTCGGGGATAAATACGGCCGACAAAAAGTGTTGTCCATGACCATTATTATTATGGCAATCAGTACCTTCTGTATTGGCCTGATCCCATCATACGAGAGAATTGGTATTTGGGCGCCTATCTTATTACTGCTCGCTAAACTGGCTCAAGGTTTCTCCGTGGGTGGTGAATATTCCGGTGCAGCCATCTTTGTTGCTGAATATTCCCCTGACCGTAAGCGTGGCTTTATGGGCAGTTGGTTAGACTTCGGTTCTATCGCAGGTTTTGTGATGGGTGCGGGTGTCGTCGTGCTGATTTCAAGCCTTGTGGGTGAAGCTAACTTCCACGATTGGGGATGGAGAATCCCGTTCTTCTTAGCCTTACCGCTGGGTATTATCGGTCTCTATTTACGTCATTCATTGGAAGAAACCCCTGCATTCCAGCAACATATTGAAAGCTTAGAGCAGCAAGACAAAGCCAATATCCAAAATCCACCGAAAGTCTCTTTCCGAGAAGTTGCATCTAAATATTGGAAAAGCTTGATGATTTGTGTCGGCTTAGTTATCGCCACTAACGTGACGTACTATATGCTGCTGACCTATATGCCGAGCTATTTGTCCCATAATTTGAACTACTCGACCGACCACGGTGTGTTAATTATTATCGCCATTATGATTGGTATGCTATTTGTTCAGCCGATCATTGGTTTAGCCAGTGACAAAATTGGTCGCCGACCTTTCGTTATCATGGGCAGTGTGGGGTTAATTGTATTGGCTTACCCCGCATTTATGATGATTAATAGCGGCTCTGTTGGCTTAATTTTTGTCGGATTGTTGATTCTTGCAGTATTACTCAACTGCTTTACAGGGGTGATGGCATCGATTTTACCGGCTATTTTCCCTACCCATATTCGTTATAGTGCATTAGCCATCGCCTTTAATATTTCGGTATTAATTGCGGGTGCAACACCAACGGCGGCAGCATGGTTAGTTGAAGCGACTAATGACTTGTATATGCCTGCATATTATCTGATAGTCATTGCATTAATTGGTCTGTATACCGGTATTAGAATGCCAGAAACGGCCAATAAACCACTACGTGGTGCAACACCGGCGGCCTCAGATAAAGCAGAAGCAAAAGAAATTTTGAGTGAGCATTTTGACAATATCGAACAGAAAGTTGAAGATATCGAACAACAAATTGCCGAGCTGGAAAAACAGCGTCAATCGCTGATAAATCAGCATCCAAAATTAGATTAATCCTTAAAAAACAGCGAGGAAAGCGATGTCGGCTTGTCACTTAGTTTGGTTTCGCAACGATCTACGAGTCACCGATAATAAAGCGCTTACCTTCGCGTGTGAGGATCCTACTGCCACTGTGATTGGCGTCTATATTGCGACGCCGGAACAGTGGGCAGCTCACCATACCTCACCAAGGCAAATTGCCTTCCTGCATCAAAACCTAGTGGAGCTACAACACGCTTTAGCGAAACGAGGTATTCCCCTGATTTGCCATACCACAGCGACCTTTGCGGATTCCGTTAAATGGTTGCTAGATTTTGCCCAACAGCAAAATGCCACAGGGTTATATTTCAATCACCAGTACGAGTTAAATGAGCGCTTGCGGGATGAACAGTTACGCCAGCAGGCGCAACATCTGAATGTTTTCACCTATGATGATGCGCTATTACTTCCGCCGGGTTCAGTGACGACGCAAAAAGGGGATATGTACCAAGTCTATACCCCGTTTCGCCGCGCCTTTTTGAGTCAATTGCTGATGAGTGATTTTCGCTCGTTTCCTGCTCCCAAACCACGGGGAGCCGCATTAACCGTTGAAAATACACCTCCACTTTTTGCTCACCAGCCTGTTGAAATTTCACCGCAATTTATTGCCGGAGAGCAAGCTGCATTAGCGAAGTTACGCCAATTTTGCAGCGAGCGCGTACAAGATTACCAACGCGACCGAGATATTCCCGCCATTGATGGTACTAGCCAATTATCCCCCTATTTAACCCTTGGAGTGCTTTCGCCTCGCCAATGTGTGAATCGCTTATTGGCAGAGAACCCGCAGGTTTTTGACTCCCAAGAAAGTGGCGGTTTTAGCTGGCTGAATGAATTAATTTGGCGAGAATTTTACAGCCATCTATTGGTCGCTTTTCCGCGCCTTTGTCGCCACCAGCCATTTATTGAATGGACGCAACACATTCAATGGAACCCCGATGACACCGGATTTACCGCATGGAAAAATGGACAAACAGGCTACCCGATAGTGGATGCCGCCATGCGCCAGCTCAACCAAACGGGCTGGATGCATAACCGGCTACGGATGATTGTGGCAAGTTTTTTAGTCAAGGATTTGCTGGTCGATTGGCGCAAAGGGGAGCACTACTTTATGAGCCAGTTAATCGATGGCACTTTGGCGGCAAATAATGGCGGCTGGCAGTGGTCAGCGTCAACGGGGGTTGATGCCTCGCCTTGGTTCCGTATTTTTAACCCAACCACTCAGGGGAAAAAATTCGACCCACAGGGGACGTTTATCCGCGAGTGGCTTCCCGAACTTCGCGATGTTCCCGAAAAATTTATTCACGAACCCCATACATGGGCTGAATCTCACCAAGTCTCTCTGAACTATCCAACCCCGATTGTTGACCATAAGCAGGCACGGCTGATGACGCTGGAAGCATTTGAGGCGGGGAAGCGGAACAGCATAAGGAAATGAGTTCATCATTTACTAAAATGCCATTCACTCCTACATCTTAATGAGGTTAATTAAAAACCTTAATACGCGTTAGGACGCAGTTTAAATGACTGTAAAACCCGATCCCAAATTTCAACCATTTGCTCATCCGTATAATGGACAACCTTACTGGTCGAATGCATCAATATACTAACGGATGGATGCAGATAACCAATATTTTTCTCATTCGCATAATATTGAAAATAATAAAATTTATCGGATTGATTGTCATAGCGGGGATCCCGCCCCAACGTTAACCACTCTTCACCTGCCACGTTATTAAATTGAACGTTTCCTTTCCGTAACGTTTTACCCCCATATTGAGAAAGAACAGATTTAATTTCATCAGCCCTATCCAACATACTTTCTTTTTCACTTTCTATCGTATTATCCATATCAACAGCCCAATAGAATTGAGGGTTTTCAAAAACCATCGAAATTTCTTCTTGGTGCGATTTTCCATCATCGCGAATAAACCCATAAGGAATGCAGACCCCTTTATCCGTCGGAATTTCATTCTTTGGTCGCCCCTGTAACCGAGAAATCAAGGATTGCATCGCTGCTAGCTTTTGGGGCTTATCGTTGATAGGCCAGTTATGCTTTTGATAATCCAATTGTTCTTTTTCATACTTAGAGCTAGAAATATCATCCACCTCTGTTTTAATTATAAAAGCCACATTATCAATATAAACATGCGCTTCTAATTCTCTTGATGAATCTGGTTTAACATTATTGATATTATGGTCAAAAATAACCCCATTATCTAATCGAATAGTCTCTTTCAAAAATGGCGCATTAGAATCACGCCTTACAGTAGATTTTTTCAACGCATCTTCACGCAGCTCAATGCGCTGCTTAAACGAAGGGGGGTAAATAAATTGACTTTCAATCGTCATACCATCAATTTTAATAATGGAAGAAAGATTTTGTGTTAAAGATTTAGGATAATTGAAGGTGTAGCGACCTAAACAGTAGGTCGGCGCATCATCAAAAAGAGTATTAATCACAGCAGAATCCTTTTCATTAAGCGAACGTGAATACGTTTTATTAGGCACTGAGCACGCAGCTAAAGCTACAACCAAGACCAAACCGAAAAAACTCACCAATCCTTTTTTCATTAGGGTTTCACCTCATCCGTTTGCAATATCCGGCATAAGGAACGTAACGTAAATTTAATAGCCGGTGAGACATCCCCTGTTTTTTCATACGTATCAAACTCCGCATCCCCTTTTAGGGGTGCAAACTGATAGGCGTTCTGATGGTCAACATTCATTTCTAAAATTTCTTTAAACAGGTCTTTTCTATCTAAATTGATAGAATATTTAGGCACTGTACCGTCACCGCGCCCCCCCTCATAATCCATTGAGGGCGTATTCTTCCACTTATCACTGGACTTGAGTAAGGTATACTCGCGCTTTTCGCCATAATCGTTTGTCGCTCGGCTATCGTCAAACACCCATAACCACGAGGTTTTATCCCGTAATTTCCATGTCACGGTTTCATCTGAACGGCGAGAATCTTTCGGATCATTTTCATCAAAATATGCCCCATAAAATTGGTAAGTATTCGCATGATATTGACCGTCCATATCTTGAATAAATGATTTAACCGTATCTCTTATTATTTTTTTATACTTTTTCAAATTAGAATTAATTATTTCCAGTTTTTTATCTAAAATATCAGCCTCATACATTTTCCACCATACGTCATCCTGAAGGTAAATTTCCTCAAATGGGTCACCATTTTGAGGCAACAGTAAATCCGTCACACCATCCGCACTGCCTTTTTCAATCCGCATCCAGGGCTGACCATGGTTATATTTCGGAGAGGGTAAAAGTTGTAACGGTGCAGGAGATTGCGCCAAGACAGACATAAGACGAGTCGCACTCATGCCCAGCACTAACCCCATCGGAAACGAATGTTCCCCGATTTTCATCATTTTGTAGGCGGTTGGCGACCCTAAGTCGGGCATCACCCCATGTACAATGCCCAGAATTTTATCTTTGTAGGGCGTATCTAATAATTCGGATGCATAACGGGATACCAAGCCCCCCATAGAATGGGTCACAAGAATGACTTTCTCATGCCCTTCTTCAAAAGCGAGCCCATGTCCAATCCCGCCATTGCGTTTGGGGCTATATAATTTTAAGACCTCATCAATGTACTTGCCGAGATCTTGCGCGGATTGGGCATTGTCTTGTAACCAGTTATAACCAAAAGCATGAAGTGGAAGCAGCAAATTACGGTATTTTCCCGCTTCTCGAAATGAAAGGGGGTTGGTATCCTCTGGCGTGAGGGTTTTATCTAAAATGAACTTGAACGTTGATTCTTGAGAAAAATACGCCTCGGCTTCGTCTGCCGTCGCGCATCCCTGTCCTTTCGCTTTGTTGTAATACTGTTCCCAAACTAGCAATTCTTTCTGTAACTTGTCGAGTGGGTCTGCATACGAAAATTGCAATACACTTCCCCATCCTCTTTTCTGTCTTGAATTGGCAAAGTAAGTAGACTCGTTGTCATTTTTATCGACATCTTGAGTGGGATCTGTTTCTGTCGTTTCAGGGTCGAGTAATTTTTTTCGTTTATTGCCTGAAGTAAAAAGCCAACCGAGTGCATCCGCAGCCATTCCAAGCTTACTCGTGCGAATACGCCAGATTGATTTTTTATCTGTTTTACTTCGTAAGTTTGACCCCATAATGCCAGGTAAAAAAATCACCGGAACCACTTTGGTTGCAGGGAGATAACAATGCGCTTTGGCATTTTCAGATTGATGTTTCAGCTGTAAGTCTTTCCAAACAGCACATTTGTTGTCATTAAATTCAGCGAAACAATGCTGAATATTTTCAGTTTGTTCATCCTGACTCATAAGACATCCTTAAAATTTAGGTTATGTAACGCAGCATAACTCAAATAATAAAGAACAACATTAGGAAAATGGGACAAATGCCTCGATTAACGTAATGAAACAAAGTTCATTTCCCCCAATCCCCAATTTGATCAATCCTAAATAAAAATTACTGGTTATGATAATCAAACAACAACAATAGGAGGCAATAATGCAGGTAATTTTACAGGTTGATTTCCCATACCAAGGCCCATGGGGTGAAGAGATGGCGGCGGCAATGGAAGGATTAGCACAATCCATTAACCAAGAGCCGGGGTTTATTTGGAAGATTTGGACTGAAAACCAACAGACCCAACGGGCGGGTGGCATTTACTTATTTGCTAACCAAGCCGATGCGCAAGCGTATCTCGAAATGCACAGTGCGCGACTCAAATCCTTTGGCGTACCAGAAGTGAGCGGGCAAATTTTTAGTGTGAATACCGCACTCAGCCAGCTGAACCAAGCGCAATTTATTCAAAAATAGTTTCAATGGAGAGGGCATTTTTGCCTTCTCTTATCCCGTTAAAATTTACTCAGCAAAATCCAATTCATCGACATCCACAGATTGATGAATAACGCGGGAGATAAAAATAAATGGGGTCTGGGGCATAATATATGGAATGTTTTTTAAACTCAAATCGCCTCATCCCTTTACATACCCAATGACACTCTTTACCTATCCATGGCGAACTAACCAGTAACTCAAACGTTTTTTTTAATTCATTGTGATATTTTTTCGCCTGATTAACACCGAACTGCCGTATTGTGTAACGAGCAATTTGATAAATATCTTCTTCCGCAATTTGAGAAATTTTATACATTTAAATCCTTTTCCGCTCTGGCAAAAATGTCATCCATGCTGCTTTCACTTTCCGGTGAATTCAGTCCATCCAATACCATTTTTCTCACATATTCAAGCCGTTGCTCTCTCTCTTCCATCATACGCAATGCGTCCCTTATCACTTCTGATGTATTGCCATAGCGACCAGACTGGATCATATCGCCAATAAAACGGTTGAAGTGCTCCCCCAATGTCACACTTGTTACTCTCGCCATAAACTCACCTTCCATCGCATTGTATTACTCAGTCATACAACTATAGCAATGAATTTCTGTTGCTTCCAGCCAACGAAAACAGAAAGGGCATTTTGCCCTCTCTGATAACTTCGCCCTCTACCACAGCATCAAAAATCCCCGTGGCGACGCTCCACCAGCGTTAAAATACTGTACAGCGCCACGATATCGTTGTGCTGATTAAACACTTGGACATCCCACTCGATAACCCCATTTGGCTTATCTTCGGCTTTTTTCTGGGCTTTTTTGATCTTTTTCTTGCACGTTAAGCGCACTTGGATGGTATCGCCAATTTTGACTGGCTCGATAAAACGCAAGTTTTCCATCCCATAGTTCGCGATAACAGGCCCGACTCCCGCATCCACAAACAGCCCCGCTGCTGCCGATACCACAAAATAGCCGTGGGCGATGCGCTCGCCAAACATCGATTGCTCGGCGCCGAGTTTATCCACATGCACATAGAAATTATCCCCGCTAAGGCAGGCAAAATTCACAATATCCGCCTCAGTCACCGTGCGTCTTGCGGTCAATAACGTGTCGCCAATCACTAACTCTTCGAAATATTTACGGAACGGATGCACCACATCGGCAATAGCCTCAGCGCCGCGCATCCACTGCTTACTAATCGCAGTCAACATGGATGGGCTGCCTTGCAATGCCGTGCGCTGCATATAATGTTTTACCGCTCGTAAGCCACCCAGCTCTTCACCGCCTCCGGCACGCCCCGGTCCACCATGTACCAACATTGGCAAAGGTGAGCCGTGCCCCGTGGACTCTTTCGATGCCGCTTCATCCAAAATAAACATCCGCCCGTGCGCCCGTGCCGCTGCGCGGATCACCGTCTGCGCCACTTGGCTATCGGCAGTCACCAGCGAACCGACTAAGCTTCCGCCTCCTAGCGCCGCCAACTGCACCGCTTGCTCTAACCCGTCATAACTCATTAATGTTGCCACGGGACCAAACGCTTCAGTTTCGTGTACCGCTTGATGCACAAATGGCGCAGCACAGTACAGCAATGTCGGTGGGAAAAATGCCCCTTTTTCGCTATCGCCACCTACCACCTGCATATTGGTAAAACTACCACCGCACAGGCGTTCACAGCCATTGGCGAGCAGATAATTCACTTTATCCTGCACATCTTGGCGTTGTTCAAGGTTAATCAATGCCCCCATTCGAACCCCTTCCACGGCAGGATCGCCCACCGTGACGTTCGAGATGCGTTTTAGTAGGGCATTTTTCACATTTTCCAACTGAGTTTTCGGGACGATAATCCGGCGGATAGAAGTACATTTTTGCCCTGCTTTCATGGTCATTTCATTGACCACTTCTTTGATAAACAGCGCAAATTCTGGTTGTTCCGGCTGAACATCCAAACCTAAAATGGCGCAGTTTAATGAGTCCGCTTCCATGGTAAAAGGCACGGATTTTTGATTAATACGTGGGTGAGATTTGAGTTTTTGTCCAGTTCCTGCTGAGCCGGTAAAGGTCACCACATCTTCGAAATCCAAGTGGTCGAACATATCCCCAACGCCGCCACAAATTAATTGAATCGCCCCTTCGGGAACTAACCCGCTCTCCATCATCAACTTCACCATCGCGTGAGTCAGTTGCGCGGATGCAGTGGCGGGTTTGATAATGGCAGGCATTCCCGCTAGCCACGTTGGCGCCAGTTTTTCTAGCATACCCCAGCACGGAAAGTTGAACGCATTGATGTGCAAAGCCACGCCACGGCGCGACGTCAAAATATGGCGGGCAACAAACTGCCCCTGTTTTGATAGCGGGATCATCTCGTCTTCTGACCACACAGTATCATCCGGCAGCTCACGGCTTGCCAGACCCGCGTAGGAAAATAGGGTGCCGATTCCCCCTTCAATATCTACCCAACTGTCTGATTTAGTGGCGCCTGTCTGGGCAGAAATGGCATATAACGCCTCTTTATGGGCAAGTAAATGTCTCGCAACCGCTTTGAGCATCTCTCCACGCTGTTGAAACGTTAATTTCCCTAGCGCCTCGCCACCGACATCACGCCCGTATTGTAGGCTTTGCGCTAATGGCAGCCCTTCAGAGGTCACTGCATAGAGTGCTTCATTGGTTAGTGCATGAAAAATCGGACGACCTTCCCCTGCTCCCGTTGCCCACTTCCCCATAATGTAACTTGTTAAATGTTGCATGTTCCATCTCCAGAAAAACGACAATAAACAATTTTTAGATGTTAAATATGTATCACATAAACAATCATAGATGCCAATCTAAATTTAACAAATAAAATACAAGTAGAGTTAATTTGAGTATTTAGGGAAAGAATCACACAAAAAACGATGATTTCATCATGTTGATTTATATGAATATAGTTTAATTACTTGTGAGGTGAATCGCAAAAACCCTACAAACAGCATTGATCTTATTGTTAACTATTCCTAGCATTAATGTTAAATAAATGTGTTTCATATTTTTATATTAACTTAATTTTTATGAATCACTTTAACGGAAGATAACAATGAACGAGCAAAATAAAATCCACTTCGATGCCAAAATCGAAGCTGACATCGCCATCGAGCCCAAAGATTGGATGCCCGATGCTTACCGACAAAACCTCATTCGCCAGATTGGGCAGCACGCCCATTCAGAAGTGATTGGCATGCTGCCGGAAGCCAATTGGCTCACTCGCGCTCCAACCCTACGCCGTAAGGCCGTTCTGCTAGCAAAAATTCAAGATGAAGCGGGGCACGGTTTATACCTCTATAGCGCCGCAGAAACCTTGGGGTGCACTCGCCAAGACATCTACCAAAAGATGCTCGACGAAAAGATGAAATACTCCTCCATTTTCAACTATCCGACGCTCAATTGGGCGGATGTGGGTGTGATTGGCTGGCTGGTTGATGGCGCAGCAATTGTCAACCAAGTGGCACTGTGCCGTGCCTCTTATGGGCCTTATGCCCGTGCGATGGTAAAAATTTGCAAAGAGGAGAGTTTTCACCAACGCCAAGGTTATGAAGCTGTCATGGCATTGGCTGAAGGCACCGACGAGCAAAAAGCCATGCTGCAAGACTCCATCAACCGCTTTTGGTGGCCAGTATTAATGATGTTTGGTCCGAATGATTCTGACTCCCCTCATAGCGCCCAAAGTATGGCGTGGAAAATCAAGCGCTTCAGTAATGACGAGCTGCGCCAGAAATTTGTGGATAACACCGTGCCGCAGGTGGAAGCCCTCGGTATGACTATCCCCGACCCTGACCTGTACTGGGATGATGCGTTGGGTCACTACCGTTTTGGTGAGATTGATTGGGAAGAGTTCTACCAAGTGATTAAAGGGCAAGGGATCTGCAACCAAGAACGCCTTGATGCGAAGCGCAAAGGTTGGGAAGACGGAGCTTGGGTGCGCGAAGGCGCAATGGCTCACAGTCAAAAACAAAAAGCCATTAAATCTGCGGCTTAGCCACCAAGAAGGAAAAGACGATGAACAATCAAGATTGGCCACTGTATGAAGTGTTTGTTCGCAGTAAACAAGGTTTAGCCCACCGCCATGTGGGAAGTTTGCACGCCGCCGATGACCAAATGGCGCTGGAAAATGCTCGCGATGCTTACACTCGCCGTAGCGAGGGTTGCTCCATTTGGGTCGTCAAAGCCGCCCATTTGGTCGCGTCTCAACCTGATGAAAAAGATCAATTTTTTGACCCCGCGGACAGCAAGGTTTACCGCCATCCAACCTTTTACACCATCCCTGATGGCATCAAAAACATGTGAGGAGCTTGAAATGACCGAAAAACAGCAGCTCCACCATTATGTTTTACGCCTCGGAGACACTCCACTGATTCTGGCACAGCGCCTGTGTGAGTGGTGTGGTCACGCCCCTGAAATCGAAATTGACCTTGCGCTGTCCAACATCGGCTTAGATTTACTGGGACAAGCGCGCAATTTCCTCAGCTATGCCGCAGAACTCAAAGGCGCAGGTTACAACGAAGACAAGCTGGCTTACCTGCGTGATGAGCGTGAATTCAGCAATTTACTGCTTGTCGAACAACCGAATGATGGCTTCAACGATACCCTCGTACGCCAGTTTTTTATCGATGCCTACCATGTGCCCCTGTACAGCGCACTGACTCAAAGCCGTGACCCACAGCTCGCCGCCATTGCCGCAAAATCCCTTAAAGAAGCCCTGTACCACCTGCGTTTTAGCCGCGGTTGGATGATCCGATTAGGGGATGGCACCGCACTGAGCCAGCAGAAACTGCAGCAATCTATCAACCGCTTATGGCGCTTTACTGGCGAATTGTTCCATGCCGATGAAATTGAAATTACGTTAAGTGAGGCAGGCATTGCCGTTGACCCGCGCACACTGCGCGATACTTGGCTGCAAACCGTGAACGAAACCTTTGAAGAAGCCACTCTCAGCCTACCTGAGCAAGCTGCTTATCGATTAGGTGGCAAACAAGGAAGCCACACTGAGCACCTCGGTTTAATTCTCACGCAGCTGCAATTTGTGCAACGCGCTTACCCCAACAGCCAGTGGTGATAGTGATGGAACAGAGAATGCAACTTCAATCCCCCGATATTCATCAGATCTGGCAGCAGCTTCAGCAGATCCCTGACCCTGAATTGCCGGCTCTGTCTATTACTGATCTCGGCATGGTGCGCCATGTGAAGCCGACCGAACAAGGCTGGCAAATTGGGTTTACCCCAACCTATTCAGGCTGCCCTGCCACCGAATTTTTAATCAATGAAATCAAAATGGTTCTCGATAGCGCGGGTTTCTCATCTGTGGATGTGGAAGTGGTATTAACCCCCGCATGGACCACGGACTGGATGAACCAAGATGCCAAACGGCGCTTACGTGAATTTGGCATTGCCCCCCCACAAGGCACGGCCTGTGAACATCCTGAGCATACGGGAGCCATCTGCTGCCCGCGTTGCGATAGCGAACAGACGGAAAAAATTAGCGAGTTTGGCTCTACCGCCTGCAAAGCGCTGTATCGCTGCAATGAATGCTTAGAACCGTTTGATTACTTTAAATGTATTTAAGGGCACACTCATGACTGTCTTTCACCGTTTAAGTATTGCCGCTATTGACCGTGACACGCCCGATGCCGTGGCGGTCACCTTTCATATTCCTGAATCTCTGCAAGCGCAGTATCGTTACCGCCCAGGTCAACATTTAACGCTAAAAGCCGCGATTAATGGCGAAAATCTTCGTCGCTGCTACTCCATCTGTAGCGCCCCCAATGAAAACGGGCTAAAAATTGGCGTTAAAGCTATCTACGAAGGGCGATTTTCTAACTTTATCAACCAACAACTGAATGTTGGGGATAGCTTAGAAGTGATGATCCCCCAAGGGCAATTTGGCTACCAACCCGATAGCCAGCAACAAGGGCACTATTTAGCCGTGGCCGCAGGCTCCGGCATTACCCCGCTGTTATCCATCATCAAAGCCACATTGCAAACCGAGCCAAATAGCCGCTTTGTACTGATTTACGGTAATCGCAATAGCCGTTCAGTGATGTTCAAAGAAGCCATTGCTGACTTAAAAAACCGCTTTGCCACCCGTTTTCAAGTGCTGTATCTGTTTAGCCAAGAGCCGCAAGAGAGCGCGTTACTCAGCGGGCGCATTGATGCGCAACAACTCAGCGCTTTAGGGAAATCCCTGCTCAATTTTAGCCAATTCGACCGCGCTTTCATTTGCGGTCCAGAATCCATGATGGATGAAGTCCAAGAAACCTTAATTCATCACGGCATGGCGCAAGAGCGCGTACATACCGAGCGCTTTAATACCTCGGGTGCGAAATTCAAACCGACGATTACCACCAGCGAAAGCCGCCAAGTTACCCTTCAATTAGATGGGCGCACCTTAAATATCAATATGGATGGGCAAGATGACAGCATCCTTGATGCCGCACTGCGCCAAGGTGCTGACCTGCCTTACGCCTGCAAAGGCGGCGTATGCGCCACCTGCAAATGCAAACTGCGCTCAGGGGAAGTGGAAATGGGGGTGAACTACAGCCTCGAACCTGACCAAATCGCCGCCGGCTATATCCTCAGCTGCCAAGCATGGCCAAAAGGGGATGGCGTGGTATTGGACTTTGATGTGTAGGGATGAGCAATGGAAAATAATTGGATTTTATCTCAACAACATCATCGCGTTCTGACGCTGACGCTTAATCGCCCCGATGTGCGCAACGCGCTGAGCACACCGTGCCTTGAATTACTGGTTAAGCATCTCGAACATGCGCAAACCAACGACAATATCGGCGCTATCGTCATTACGGGCAACCCGCGTTTCTTTGCCGCAGGGGCTGATCTTAAAGAGCTTCAGCAGCAAACCGTTGCCAGCGCCATCACGGATAAACGTCCACAAGTTTGGCGCCGTTTTGCGCAAATCAGCAAACCGATTATTTGTGCCGCCAATGGCTACGCGTTAGGGGCTGGGTTCGAGTTACTGCTCGCCAGCGACATCATTATTGCGGGGGAATCCGCCCGCTTTGGTCTACCGGAAATTACCCTTGGAATGATCCCCGGTGCGGGCGGTACTCAGCGCCTAATTCGCGCAGTGGGCAAATCCCTTGCCATGCAGATGGTACTCACCGGAGAAACCCTCAGTGCTGAGCAAGCCAAACAAGCCGGATTAGTCAGTGAAGTGTGCGTGGACGCACTCACCCTTGAACGCGCTCAAGCCATCGCCAAACGCATTGCAGGACATGCGCCTTTAGCCGTGAATGCCGCCAAAGCTGCGCTAGTAAGCGCCCAAGAAACTCACCTGACCGAAGGCTTAAAACTGGAGCGCCAGTATTTTGCCAGCCTTGCGGGTACGGACGATCGCCAAGAGGGGATCGCCGCCTTTTTCGAAAAACGATCCCCCCAATTTACAGGACGCTAATCATGATAAATGACACCGTGATCACCGAAGAGATGATCCTTACAACGCTGGAAGATGGGGTGCTCACGATTACCTTAAACCGCCCTGACCGTCTAAATAGCTTTAACGATGAGATGCATCGCCAGCTAAGCGCGGCCATTAAAATCGCCGAACGAGACGAAACCGTCCGTTGCTTAGTGATCACCGGCGCGGGTCGTGGATTCTGTGCGGGGCAAGATCTGAACGATCGTAATGTCGCTGTCGGATCCGAAGCCCCTGATCTGGGCTTTTCCGTCGAAACTTACTACAACCCGCTGATCCGCCGTTTAGTCGCATTGCCCAAACCGATTATTTGTGCCGTGAACGGCGTTGCCGCAGGCGCGGGAGCGGCGATTGCCCTTGCGGGAGATATTGTCATCGCCGCGAAAAGTGCCAGTTTTATTCAATCATTTTGCCGCCTCGGGCTGGTGCCTGATTCCGGTGGAAGCTGGTTTTTACCGCAATTAGTCGGTCGTGCCCGTGCTATGGGCATGGTGATGTTAGGGGATAAAATTAGCGCAGAGCAAGCATTGCAGTGGGGCATGATTTGGCAAGTCACGGAAAATGACCAACTCGCCACCACCGTTAACAACCTCGCGAAGCACCTTGCGACTCAACCGACCTATGGGTTGGGGCTGATCAAAAAAGCGATTCACAGTGCCGCCACCAATACCCTTGATGAGCAGCTCAATTTAGAGCGAGATTTACAGCGCTTAGGCGGGCGCAGCCATGATTACCGAGAAGGCGTCGATGCGTTTTTAAATAAACGCGAACCGACGTTCCAAGGAAAATAACCATGAAGACTTCACTGAGCCCATCGATACAAAATGTCGCAGTCATTGGCGCAGGTACTATGGGCATTGGAATTGCGCAAGTCGCTGCCAGTGCGGGTCTACAAGTACAACTTTTTGATGTGAACGCCCAAGTGTTGCAGCAATCTTTAGCGGCACTCTCCACCCGTTTACGCAAACGCGTTGAACAAGGCAGAGCCGACGCCAAAAGCACAGAAGAAACCCTTGCTCGCCTCCATGTTGCCGACAGCCTTTCTACCCTTGCTGACGCCGATTTAGTGATTGAAGCAGTGGCAGAAAAACTCGCCATTAAGCAGGCGATTTTCCGTGAACTTGAAGGCATTTGCCGCGAAAGCACGATTTTTGCCAGTAACACCTCGTCATTATCTATCACGGCGATTGCCAGCGTACTCAAACACCCTAAACGCATGGCTGGCTTACACTTTTTTAACCCTGCTCCTGTGATGAAGCTGGTAGAAGTGATCCGTGGACTTGAAACCGCAGAGCACGTGATTGAAACCCTAAAAACCCTGACACTGGCATTCAATAAAATTCCGGTGATTTGCCGCTCCACACCGGGCTTTATTGTTAATCGCGTAGCAAGGCCTTTTTATGCAGAAACCTTACGAGCACTGGAAGAACAAGTGGGCAACCCCGCTACGTTAGACAGTGTGATGCGCGATGCCGGAGGCTTTTCCATGGGGCCTTTACAACTGACGGATTTAATCGGCCATGACGTGAATTACGCCGTGACGGAGTCCATGTTTCAAGCATTTGGCTATGACCCGCGTTTCCAAACCGCATTTGCGCAATTGGCGTTGGTGCAAGCGGGGCATTTAGGGCGCAAATCCGGTCGTGGATTTTATGATTACGCCGTTGATAATCATGATGATCATAATAAATTCGCATCTCGGGTCGACGTCGCGCCTTCCATAGTGCAGTCTCGCCAGCTCGACATCAAAGCCCATGGAAATTGGCAAATATTTCCTGCACTTAAGCAACTCTTACAGCAAAACGGGATCTGCCTCGAAGAAGCTGAACAAAAAATGCACCAGTCACCCTCACTGGTTGTTAACGGGGTTATTATTATGTTAACAAATGGTGAAATGACATCCACTCTTGCGCAAAAGCTTGATAAGCCCGTGGTGCAATTTGATTTATCCGCCAACTACGTTGCGGCAACCACTATCGCTATCAGTTGCGCAGTACAAAATAGCCACCAGCAAAACCAAGATGCGATTGCCTTTTTTCAGTCCCTCGGCAAGCAAGTGATTGTGCTGCCGGACTACCCTGCGCTATTAACCCTGCGCACCGTTGCCATGTTGTGCAATGAGGCTTTGGATGTGGTGAATAAAGGCGTCGCAAGCGCCCAAGATACTGATTTGGCGATGCGTTTCGGCGTGAATTACCCGAAAGGGCCACTAGCATGGGGCGCTCAAATCGGTTGGTCACATATTTTGCATACCCTTGAACATTTAACTGATTTCTATAGGGACACGCGTTATCGCCCCAACCCATTACTACGCCAGCTTGCCGCCGGTTTTCAGTCACTCTCATTGGAGGCATTGCCATGAATTCACTGCCCAACGTCACCCTCGCTCAGCAAGCGGCACATGCTATGTACCGCGATGACACTTGCGCCAAAGCCATGGGAATGGTGATTGAAGATGTGGCCGAAGGCTATGCGCAACTCACCATGGTGGTTACGCCCAACATGTTGAACGGGCACAAAACCTGCCACGGCGGGCAGTTGTTTAGTCTGGCAGATACTGCGTTTGCGTATGCCTGCAACAGCCAAGGTTATGCTGCCGTCGCCTCCATGTGTTCCATCGATTTTTTGCGCCCCGGTTTTGAAGGGGATGTGCTCACTGCCACCGCCAAAATGCAGCACCAAGGTAAACGCAGTGGGTTATATGAAGTCGAAATTACCAACCAAGATGGCAAACCACTGGCGCTGTTTCAAGGTCGTTCCCACCGTTTAGGTCACCGTTTAGTTGGAGAAGCCTCATGAATGACGCCTATATTTGCGATGGTATTCGCACCCCGATTGGTCGCTATGGCGGCGCATTATCCTCACTGCGTCCCGATGATCTGTCGGCTATCACTCTAAAAGCCTTGATGGTGCGTAACCCACAATTAGACTGGACGTTAACCGACGATATTATCCTCGGTTGCGCCAACCAAGCGGGGGAAGATAACCGCAACGTCGCACGAATGGCGGGGCTACTGTCTGGCTTACCGATTTCAGTATCTGGCACCACCATCAACCGCCTATGTGGCTCTGGCTTAGATGCCATCGCCCTTGCTGCTCGCAGCATCAAAGCTGGGGAATCGGGATTGATGATTGCCGGCGGTGTGGAATCCATGAGCCGTGCACCGTTTGTGATGGGCAAACAAGATGCTGCCTTTTCTCGCCAAGCGCAAATGTTTGATACCACGATTGGCTGGCGATTTATCAACCCATTAATGGAGCAGCAATTCTCCACTGATTCCATGCCAGAAACCGCCGAAAACGTGGCGCACACTTACAATATCAGCCGCGAAGACCAAGATGCTTTTGCCCTGCGCAGCCAACAGCGTACCGAAGCGGCTCGCCTTAAAGGCATCTTTGCCGAAGAGATTGTTCCCGTCACCGTGAAATTGCGTAAATCAGAGCAGCAAGTGACGGAAGATGAACACCCGCGTCCTGAAACCACTCACGAACAACTGCAAAAACTGAAAACGCCGTTTCGTGAAAATGGCAGCGTCACTGCGGGCAATGCTTCGGGCGTTAATGATGGTGCCGCCGCCTTGATTATCGCCTCCGAAGCGGTTGCCAAGCAGCAAGGGTTAACCCCACGAGCGCGAGTGATTGCGACAGCCACCTGTGGTGTCGAGCCGCGTTTAATGGGTATCGGCCCTCTGCCTGCCACTCAAAAAGTACTGAAAATGGCAGGGCTGACTATCGAACAAATGGATGTGATTGAGCTGAATGAAGCCTTTGCCGCTCAAGCACTGGCGGTATTGCGAGGCTTAGGTCTGCCAGATGACGCCCCGCAGGTTAACCCCAATGGTGGAGCTATCTCCTTAGGGCACCCGCTGGGTATGAGCGGGTCGCGCTTGGTGATTTCCGCCATGAATGAACTGCACCGTAAGCAAGGTCGCTACGGGTTATGCACCATGTGCATCGGTGTGGGTCAAGGTATTGCAATGATTATTGAACGAGTCTGAATAACAAAACTGCCTGACTCCCCCTACACCTGCTCAGGCAAGTATCAATAATAATAAGGATTGGCAATTATGAGCATGACACAACACGATAATATCGACCCGATCGAGTTTGCTTCTCGCGATGAGATCGAGGCGTTGCAGTTCTCACGAATGAAGTGGACACTCACTCACGCATACGAAAATGTGCCAATGTACCGCAAAAAATTCGATGCCGCGGGCGTACACCCTGACGATTTTAAACAGCTTAGCGACATCGAAAAATTTCCCTATACCACTAAGCAAGATTTACGTGAAAACTACCCATTCGACACCTTTGCTGTGCCAATGGAACAAATTACCCGCATTCACGCCTCGTCGGGTACCACCGGTCGCCCAACGGTTGTCGGTTATACCCAACAAGATATTGATAACTGGGCAGATTTAATCGCTCGCAGCTTACGCTCTGCTGGCGCGACTCGCGGTGATAAAGTCCACGTTGCCTACGGTTACGGGCTATTTACTGGCGGGCTCGGAGCGCACTATGGGGCAGAGCGCCTTGGTGCGGCGGTTATTCCCATGTCCGGCGGTCAAACCGAGAAACAAGCACAGCTAATTGTCGATTTTAAGCCCGATATCATCATGGTGACGCCATCTTACTGCCTTAGTATTATCGACGAACTTGAGAAAATCATGGGCGGAGACGCTAGTAAGTGCTCACTAAGAATTGGTGTCTTTGGTGCAGAACCGTGGACAGAATCCCTCAGAACCGAAATTGAAACTCGCTTAGGAATCAGAGCCTTAGATATTTATGGCTTATCTGAAGTGATGGGACCTGGCGTTGCTATGGAGTGTGCGGACTCCGACGAAAGCGGCCCAACTATCTGGGAAGACCATTTTTACCCTGAAATTATCTGCCCAAATAGCCTAAAAACCCTCGGTCATGGGGAGCATGGTGAGTTAGTGTTCACTACCCTCACAAAAGAAGCCATGCCAGTGATCCGCTACCGAACCCGCGACCTTACTCACCTAAAATCTGGTGGAAACCGCCAAATGCGCAGTATCGGAAAAATCACGGGTCGCTCCGATGACATGATGATTATCCGTGGTGTGAACGTTTTCCCGTCTCAAATTGAAGAGCAAATAATGCAATTCAAAGAGTTATCGCCACACTACCAACTAGAAATTGGGCGCAAAGGCAATATGGATAACCTCTCTGTGCGCGTTGAGCTCAAACACCCAGAACAACTGACTTTTGATGAGCGCTGTAATATCTGCCACAACCTCAAACACCGTATTAAATCCATGGTGGGGATCAGCACCCGAGTGAGCATCGTCAACTGTGGGGATATCCCCCGCTCACAAGGCAAAGCCCAGCGCGTAATTGATACACGAATTGCCGTTTAGTTTCCGAGAATGAGGTGTATTCATGATGAATACGCCTCTCGGCGGTTTCCTCACAATGCTCACACTCTTCGGCACGAAAACAAGACAATCGACTAGTTTTTGTCTAAGATTTGCCAAGTACCTGATACATAAATTTTAGGGATAAAATCATATGGAAACCAAACTCAGCCAATTTATACACTACGCCATTGAGAGCCAGCCTATCAGCGGAACGTCGCTTATCAGCTCCCTATATGGAGATGCTTTGCACCACCGTGGTGGCGAAGTTTGGCTAGGTAGCCTGACCAAATTGCTTGAGCCAATGGGTTTTTCCGACCGCTTTGTGCGCACCTCCGTGTTTCGTCTACAAAAAGAAAACTGGCTGGATGTCGAAAAAATAGGACGCCGTAGCTACTACCGTATTTCAGAACGCGGACAAAACCGCTTTCGCCGAGCGGAAAGCAAAATTTACCTCAGCGAACAGCCTGAATGGGATGGCACATGGGATTTACTACTGCTGGAAAGCGCGGATAAAGACGAAAAAATTCGCCTTAAAAAAGAGTTTGGTTGGCTCGGGTTTGGGCAATTTAATAGCGGCTTGATGGCTGCGCCAAGCCGGACACAAAGCGATATTCCCGCCTTACTGGGGGAGTTAAACGCAGCTGACCAAGTAATTTACTTCCGTGCCAACTATCCCTTTAATCGCTCTGAGAAAAAATTAAAGGAATTGGTGTTCGATGCCTGGTCGCTACCTGAAATTTCAGAGCATTATCATCAATTTATCAACTTATTCCGCCCTGTAGCATTATTGCTAAAAGAGCATGGGGAACAGACAATTTCCCCTGAATTATGTTTCCAGCTGCGCCTATTACTGATCCATTTTTATCGCCGCGTGATCTTAAAAGACCCGTTGCTCCCTGATGAATTACTGCCTGCACAGTGGGAAGGACATATTGCGCGCCACTTGTGCACCAATATTTATCAGCGTATCGACCAAGGTGCCACCCAGTATGTCACCGACTTGTGTGAAACCACCGTTGGCGAACTACCACACCCCTCCAGCGCCTATTATCGACGTTTTGGCGGTATTCTTCGAGAGCTAGCAGCCGCATAATCACTTTGCTAAAGGAACCTTTATGCCATTTTATCAAATTGACGGTATCACCCCTGTCGTTAGCCCAGAAAGTTTTGTTCACCCTACTGCCGTGATCATTGGCGATGTGGTCATTGGTAAGCGCGTTTATATTGGCCCTAACGCCAGTTTACGCGGAGATTTTGGGCGACTGATTATTAAAGATGGGGCGAATGTGCAGGATAACTGCGTGATGCACGGTTTTCCGCAATTCGATACCATCATTGAGGAAGATGGGCACATTGGTCACGGTGCTATTTTGCATGGCTGTCATATCAAACGTAATGCATTAGTAGGCATGAATAGTGTGGTGATGGATGGTGCGGTAGTGGGCGAAAATTCCATTGTCGGCGCTTGTGCGTTTATCAAAGCGGATGCGCAATTTCCCGATAACAGCTTGATTATCGGAACACCCGCCAAAGTGCTGCGTAGCCTGTCAGAGCAAGAAATTGAATGGAAAAGCAAGGGCACACTGGATTACCAAACCTTAGTGACCCGCTGCCTCAATACATTCCAAGAAGTGACGCCGCTGACGGAGGAAGAGCCTAACCGTCCAAAACTGGTCTTTGATGATGTTGTTCCCAAGTCCAGACTGTAAAAGTGAGCGCATGTCGACAACCCACGCGCCCTATCTTTTAGTGTTTCTTTTTAATGTTTATTGGCTTTGCTGCCAAACGGCGGCTTCGCAAACCATACCGTCACAATCAACGCAATAAACACCCAGCCACATAACCAGAAAATTTCATTCGCCGCGATAATCAACCCTTGGCTGGTGATCTGCTGAGCAATAAAGCCGGAGGTTTGCTCAGTGGTCATGCCATGCGCCGCCATCCCTTGGTACATATCGAGGGATTCTGGGTTGTAATCCGTAATAAATTCAGTGAGCTGGCTATGATGCACTGCCTCCCTATCGCTCCACAGCGTGGTGGTGATCGATGTTCCGATGGAGCCCGCCAGCGTACGGAAAAAGTTCGCCAAGCTGGAAGCCGAGGCTAATTTTTCAGGGGGTAGCCCCGACAGTGTCAAAGTGGTCAACGGCATAAAGAAACAGGCTACCGCCATCCCCTGCACCAACTGCGGCCAGACAACGGCATCGAACCCCATAGATGGCTCAAACGTATAGGCTCGCCAGAAGAAACAAATGGCATAAAACACGAAGCTAAAGGTGACTATCCAGCGAATGTCTAAGAAATCCGAGAGTTTCGCGACAGGTGCTGAGAACAATACGGGTAAAAGACCTATTGGTGCGAGCGCTAACCCTGCCCATGTTGCGGTATAGCCGTATACTTCTTGCAGTAGCTGCGGCAAAAGTACGATCGCCCCAAAATACGCCATATACGCCAAACTCACCGAAATGGTACCAATGGTAAAATTGCGGGATTTAAACAGCGATAATTCGACGATCGGGTTTTTGGAGGTCAGTTCCCAGATAACCATAAACACCAGCGCAATTGCGGAGATCACTGCAAGGATCACAATCTCATTGGACGCTAACCAACCGAGCTCTTTTCCTTTATCCAACAATACCTGCAAGCAGCCCACACCGACGGATAACAGCGCTAAGCCGATCACATTGAATGGCACTTTCACCACTGTCGATTCCATCCCTTTCAGAATGATCGAGCCAACAATGATCACGAAGATCCCCAGCGGGATATTCATAAAGAAGATCCAGCTCCAATGGAAGTTATCGCTGATATAGCCGCCGAAAATAGGCCCAAAAACAGGGGCTAAAATAATGGTCATCGACCAAAATGCCAACGCCATATTCTGCATTTTCGGTGGATAACACCGCATGATGAGACTTTGTGACAACGGGATAACTGGCCCAGCAACCGCCCCTTGTAGCACGCGGAACAAAATCAACATACCAAGGCTGTCGGAAAAACCACACAGTAATGAAAACAGCGTAAACAGTGCCGTTGCCCACAGGAAGACTCTTATCTCCCCGAAGCGTTTAGCCAGAAAACCCGAAATTGCGATAGAGATGGCGTTGGACACCCCAAATGAGGTGATCACCCACGTCCCTTGCGAGACCGACACCCCAAGGTTCCCCGCAATCGTCGGGATAGCCACGTTGGCAATCGTGGAGTCCAACACCTGCATAAATGTCGCCAGAGACAGGGCGATAGTCGCCCAGACGAGTTTAGCCCCTTTTAGCGGTTGAATATCAGCCATGGGACTAGTCCGCGTTATCGCTGATAATGGTGTCGATCACCTGATCCACATCGTTTAACTTCAGCACCAAAACATCACTTTCAAACGCGGGAATTGTACGTTGAACTTCCGACAATACAGGACCATTTTGGTCTTTAATATCGATGGTTACATTCATGGATAAACCGATACGTAGCGGGTATTTCGCCACTTGCTCAGGGTCTAACTCCACGCGAACGGGTAGACGCTGCACCACTTTGATCCAGTTCCCCGTGGCATTTTGCGCAGGCAGCAATGAGAACGCACTGCCCGTCCCCATATCCAGTCCCACTACCGTACCTTTGTAACTCACATTGCTACCATAAAAATCACTGTTAATCGTGACCGGCTGACCGATACGCACATTTTCAAGTTGCGTCTCTTTAAAGTTAGCGTCGACCCAAACTGGTTGAACCGGCACAATCGCCATTAACGAGCTTTGCGGGCTGACTTGGGAACCCACTTGCACATTACGGCGAGAGACATATCCCGTCATCGGGCTTTTGATTTCTGTCCGCTGTAGATTGATCCACGCACTGCGCACGCTATCCGCCGCTTGTTGCACCGCTGGCTGGTTTTTCAGTGCCGTATTACGCAACAACGCACGGTTGGCATTGTATTGTTGAATCGAAATATCCAGCGCTGCTTGCGCCAGTTGCACCGCTTCTTGAGAGTGCTGCAAATCCTCTTTTGAAATCGTCCCACTGCGACCTAATGCTGCACGGCGCTGATAATCTTTTTGCGCTTGCGCAAGCGAAACTCGATTTTGTTGGATTTGGGCTTGGTACTGGTCCCCATTGATATACAACTCTTTGGTTTTGCGCACAGTGGACGCTAAATCATGTTTGGCCTGTTCATAAGCCAGTTGCGCATTAGTTTTATCCAGCACCACCAGCACATCACCCGCTTTCACCAAGTCAGTATTCTCAAAGTTCACTTGAGTGACATTTCCGGTGGTTTGCGCAACGATAGGAATTTGCAAACCCGACACATAGGCATCATCGGTATATTCTTGAAAACGCAGAACCAAAAACCAATACGCGCCATAGGCAACAAACAACAAAACAATAATAACCGTAGCGATGATCATCCACAGTGTTCTTTTATTTTCTTGTTTCGTTTTTTGATGTTCTTCAATTGAATTTGTCGGTTGTTCCATAATAACTCTCAAGGGAAATAAACTTTATTTTAGCAATATAACCTATCTTTACGAACTCATCGTGATAATGCAATAGGCAACTGTTTTACATTAACTAAATATCCATTTTTAATTTTTATTTTCTGTTTTAAATCAATATTCAACCTTGTTTTTAAATTAGAAAATTTAAATATAATCAAAAAAAGATGAGGTTATTTAAAGATAATAAAAACATTCTAAATAAGATAATTGTGAATCGTTAAATAATAATCGGCATTTATCTCTTTCATTCCCAAATAGCTATTCCCTCGTTTTTCAGTCTATTTCCTACTTTTTGTACGGTTTTTTACGCTCTCTCGTTCCCTCGCACAAAATGTTAACCGTGATCAAACTTTGCCCAAAAAATAGCTCGCTAATTATTTATTTTCTATCTGTATCGGTGTTAGTATTCGCAAACATTATGATTATCATTATCATTTAGTTTTGCTAGGGAAAAACATGAAAACGCACTATCACTACTCTTTAATCGCTGCAGGTGTTTGCGCAGCGTTGGCTTCATTTAGCACCACAGCAGAAGAAAATTCAGACAAAATGATCGTTACGGCATCGGGTTATTCCCAACAATTACGCGATGCTCCTGCCAGTGTTACCGTCATTACTGCCGAGCAGCTACAAAACAAACCTGTTCGCGACTTAGCCGATGCGGTCAAAGATGTTGAAGGCGTTAGCGTCGTCGGCAGCGCCAATAAACAAGATATTAATATTCGAGGGTTATCCGGCGAATACACCTTAATTTTGGTGGATGGTCGTCGTCAAAATAGCCGTGAATCTCGTCCAAATGGTAGCGGCGGCTTTGAAGCAGGCTTTATGCCACCTGTTGAAGCTATCGAGCGTATCGAAGTGATCCGTGGCCCAATGTCCTCACTGTATGGCTCTGATGCCATGGGCGGCGTCATCAACATCATCACCAAGAAAGTGACCAATGAGTGGCACGGTAGCGTCACTACGGGCGCAATTATTCAAGAAAATAGCGAAAGCGGCGATTCCATGGACGGTAATTTCTACCTGTCTGGTCCGCTGATCAAAGATAAACTTGGTTTACAACTGTACGGTAGCGGGGATTACCGTAAAGAAGACAAAATTCCAGATGGCCATGATAAAAGGGACAATAAAAGCCTGACCGCGAAATTAACCTTCACGCCGATGGAAAATCAAACCTTCTTATTTGAAGCGGGCAGAACTACCCAAGAACGCTATGCTGAACCGGGTAAATCACTGGCGGAATACTCCATGTTCAATGGTGTAAAACGCGATAATACTAAGTCTGAAACTCACAATAACCGTAACCATATGGCGCTGACCTACAAAGGCGACTGGGATGTGATTCAAACGGAAGTGAGTGTTTATCAAGAGCAAACCAAACGTAAAACCAAAGCCGAAACCAAAGACGCAAAAACGGGGCTGTATAATTACGCTTATGAAGCGCGCGTACCGGAAATTACTAACACCGTAGTGGATGGTAAAGTCACCGCCTTCTTGCCGGATAATATCTTAACGGCGGGGACTCAGTATCAACATGCCAAACTGAAAGATACTTCTGCAACTGGCGCTAAAACCACAGAAAATGTCTCGTTAACCGCAGACCAATACGCGCTGTTCTTAGAAGATGAATTTACGGCCACTGAAAACCTGATTTTAACTGGCGGTATTCGTTTAGATCACCACGAATTCTATGGCGACCACTGGAACCCACGCGGCTACGCGATTTACCATTTAACCGATGAAATCACCATCAAAGGTGGGGTATCACAAGCATTCCGCGCACCAACTCTGCGTGAAATTAGCCCGAACTACAAAACCTCGACAGAAAAAGGTAAAGGGATCATCTACGGTAATGACAACCTGAAACCTGAAAAAAGCTTTAACCAAGAAATTGGTATCGCCTATGACCATGAGTCTGGCTTCAACGCGAGCCTGATGTTCTTCAATACTGACTTTAAAAATAAACTCACCAGCTACTACACCGGTGATAAAGACCCAGTGACAGGCTTAAACCTGTACACCTACGACAACGTCGGTGAAGCTAACATCAAAGGGGTAGAAATCGCGGCGGGTATTCCATTTGCCGAAGATTGGAACCTTAGCCTGAACTACACTTACACCGATTCAGAACGTAAAAGTAATGATGAAAAACTTACCAGTGGCGAATCCCTCAAAGGCTACCCATTGGATAAAACGCCGAAACACTTAGCGAATGCGAAGCTAGATTGGCAATACAGCCCAGACCTTAACTTATACACCCGTGCGCATTATGAAGGTGAGCAAGTATGGGCTGCACAACGTAACGGTTCTTCCGTTCCACGTTACCGTAAAGGCTATACCACCATGGATGTGGGCGCGACTTATCAGCTGCTGAAAAATACCAAGTTGAATTTTGCGGTGTTAAATATTGCCAACGAGAAAGGCTCTAAGATTGACGCTGAGAATGGCGGTAACTGGGATGTTGAAGACGGTCGCCGTTACTGGGCGAATGTCAACGTAACATTCTAATCCCTGATTGCGGGTATGACGCTTATCGCTGATTACCCGCTGATTCTTTTTAGTTCGATGACCATCCCAATGATAAAAAAACTGTTTATGGCGAGCCTATTGATGTGTATTGCAAGCATCTGTATCACAAGTAATACGTGGGCCCGTCCCAATCCGAATATTCCCGAATTCGATGCTCGTGTGGCGGACGTATACACCGTGCAGCACCATGATATGCGCAATGGCCAGCGCGAACTGCGCATCTACAGTGCCGTTCCACAACATATTTCAGGAAAACGTCCCGTGCTGTTTATGTTAGACGGTAACGGGCTGTATCCGCTAGCAGTCAACCAAGCGGCTCAGCAATTTTCCCCCGATAAACTGCCGATTATTATTGGCATCGGCTATCCCAGCCCTGAAGCGTTTCCGAAAAAAGAGCGCACATACGACTACACGCCGAAAGTTGCAGGTGATGCATTCCAGCACGGTGGCGGTGCAGAATCTCTGTACCAGTTTCTCACCTTCACTATTCGCCCATGGGCTGAACAACAATTCCCGATTGATACTCAACGTGAAACCTTATTTGGGCACTCATTTGGCGGTTTATTTACCCTGATGGCGTACCAAGACCACCCTGCGGATTTCCAGCATTTTGTCGCGGCAAGCCCGTCATTATGGTGGGGAGAAGGGAAAATGGTGAATTTAGATAAGTTAACGCGCCCGTCGAAGGCATCGCCGTTAGATATCACCCTCGGTGAGTTAGAAGAGACGCCAGATTTAAGTCGTTTAACCGATGAGCAGAAGCAAAATTATCAAACACGAAAAAGTTGGATCTCCCCTCGTGAAGTGTGTGAAGCCATAAATAGCCCTCAACGAATTTGTGATTTCACCTTATTTGCAGGCAAAACCCACGGTAGCGTGATCCCTGATGCCATCAAGAAAGCGTTGGAAATCACGACATCTGAGCCATAAAAAACTCGGTTTCCTGCCCAAAAGCACGAAACCGAGTTACTATCGATGAAAACTGACCAGACAACTTAATTGTCTGTGGTGGCGCTAACCAGGTAATTCACAATATCCTGTAAGCGTCGCCACTTCATCCACACTTCGTCCTTTAATGGCTGTTCGGTATATTCCTCAATCGCCGCAATCAATTCCAACAGCTCTAAAGAATCGATATGCACATCGGCAATCAGCTCTGCATCCATCGCGTAAGTTTTGTTAATCCCAGAATACTCACGAATTTGCTGAAGATGGCGTTCTAGCCATTGCTGCGCAATATCTTGTTGTGTGGTCATCTCATCACCTTATGAGAAACGTTTGACGTTATCGTTATACCGCTCGACCTCCGCTTGGTCTGCTCTTAAAGCGCCATGTTCCGTACCCGTGAAAAGCTCATCGGCTTTTGCGATAGAATCAGCAAATACTTCATCCGCAGGTACTGTTTGTGGTGCTGTACGCAGCCCTTGATAAATTTCTTTATCTGCTTGGCTACGGTTTAACCCGCCGACTGTCGTAACGACGGGTCTTACTGCACTCTCTGATTTCCAGCCTGATTCCGTTCGAATATAGCGATTCTGAACACCTGAATTTTTCGGTAATAGCCATTGAATATCCGCAACATATTTTTGAGGTTGTTCAACTCGCTCGATGGCTTCTAGCTCAATGACTGGCTTAGTTTCTTCCTTAACCGTTTTATCTCCCACTGGCAGCTTACTTTCTAAAAATGACTTTTCGGCAACTTGCGGTTGATATTGGTTAATATCTGGGGTTTCAAGTATGGTTTTAACACTTCCCGATGTTTGAACGACAGGTGAAGCTGGTTCCATATTCAATACAGATTTAAATGACGTCGGTAATAATGGCTTTTCATTTTCTTCATCATTGGACTGAACAGAATTGATGCTCGTCGTTTCATGAGGAGAGGTATAATAATTATTTGTAATATAAGTATTATACATATTTTCATTATGGCTAGTGCTGCGAGGCAATAACGGTGTTGACGGTGTTAAAAGTGTTGATGGAGAGCCACCGGGATGTGGTCTTCCAGCATCAATTTCATCTCCCACAGTGAGATTTCCCCTTAAAGGTGATGCTTCGGTTGGAAATTGGGTTTGAGCTGGAGACTGACCTAAATCCATAATCACTTTTAAGGAACGGATGGTTTCAATTTTTTCTTCCAATGCCAAAAACAGATTATGAATTTGGCAAGCTTTATCCACAAATGCTTGGCTTTTATGTTGCTGATACTCATGAATCGCACCCGCCGCTCGTTGTTCACAACCATGATTCAGAGAACTCACTAAGAAATCGTTGAGCGGGCGGCTATCAATTTCGTCTTGATTGAAATAAGCACTGAGAGTTTCTTTAATTGCAGGGTCAACATACTGCTGTTGATAACGCTGGGCTAATATTTGCAGTTTATCTTGGCCTAATGTAGAAATTGCCGATTCGATTTTTTTATCGAATATTTTCTCTTCATTCCCCAGTATATGCTTTGCCTGCGAGTTTTTTTCACCCATCACATGCAGTTTTTTAATTAGACTTGCAGCGCTCTCTATAAGGCCTTTTTCCGTTTTTAATTCTTCCGGTTTTAATAACGTTAATAGAATTAAATTATTCTCTGGGCGGTAATTAATTTCTTGCTGGGCTAAATTCCCACTTGCGCCCGCGCATAATACAGAGAGTATCATTCCCATTGTAATTTCAGGGTGCGTTTGGTTCAGTAACTGATGAATATTGGCAGATTGTTCAATATGATTGCGTTGATGCAATTCATTGCGATTTCCAGCAATCGAAACTTTGTCATTTGTTATAGAACGTTCAGGAAAATGGCTTTGATCCCCTACCGAATTAACCGTCGAAATTTGTGAGCTAATAGGGTTATTACCTGCCAGCGATGCGGTATTTAATGATATATCTGACGAACGTCTAATCTCGGAATTAGCGCTTCCAATAATAGGCATAAAAACTCCTCATAATTGCTTATGATTAAAATTAAATAAGATAAATAAATTACATATTGATCAGGCTATTATTATTTTGATTTAAATCTTTTATTAACTGAATGAGTAACTGAACCAAAGTATCAAAATGGCTATTATCCTGACGGAATGCTTCTAATAGTCGCGAAACACTACTATTGACGGCGTTTTTTTGCGCATCTATGGCTGTTTGTATACTTTGGAACGATTGAGACATCATATCTCCGCCCCCCCAATCAACCGGTGAACTTTTGATAGTTAATAACATTTCTCTGATTGGTTTAAAATCTGGATAAATCAGTATTTCACTTCCCTTTTTTTTAACTATAAACCCTTGTCCAGATAATTTTTTTTCCCAAAAACTGAATTCTGTATTGATATCCGAGCTCGCTTTAATTGCATATAAAGGCGGAGTTTTTATACCGTACTCGCTGGAATCTAGAGTTTTAAGATACTCCCTCATCTTATTCTTATCGTGGGTATTTTTTTCTGTCGTATTGGCCTTACCAAGATCTTGCCCCCACATCTCACAATATTCAGTTAATAATTCACTTTCAGTATATGAAGATGAAGTGTAAAAGGCTTCATAATCCGAATATGAAATGCCTGAATATTTTGATACGACCGTATCAATTTCCATCAGGAATTCTTTGGGTTTGAAATTTATCTTCCCATCACTACCGGCTTTAATACTGTTGCTCAATTTACCTAATGCCGTATTCATATCTTGCATATATTGCGTAGAGGCTTTAACGATTTCCCCATACTTTTTTTGGTAACCTGTATGGATCTTTTCGATTGTTTGGCTTACACCCGCAATATGGCTTCGACCATCAGGAATTTTTTGATACATGTCTGCTGAGTGCTTTGATGCCATCATCATTGAGCGATACTGCGCTTTGATTTTCGCCAAATCACTGCTAACGGCCTCTTCACGAAACGGGGTTTCTGCAACATCATAGCCTAATTGATGAAAAGCCTGGTTTGCCTGTTGAAAAACATCCGCTTGTGGATCCAATAATGTCGTTTCCCCTGCAAGGGAAGCGGTACGGGTTTGATTATCCGCAGCCTGCACTGCGGATTGATGGCCTAGGTGGCGAGTCGGATTAATGGTGGATGAAATTTCCATAATTATTAACCTCGTACCACACTTTGGAACGTACGTAATTGACCTTCACGGATTTCACGCAAATGTTCATTCATTTGCTTAACCAAATCTTGGCTCTTATCCACTTGCTTATCTTTATCCGCAGAAACTGTGCGTGCAACATCGGCCACTGACTGTTGAGTCATTTTGTTGGCTTCTTCACCTTTCACATTCACTTGGTTGCCAGACGTTACCATTTGACCTGCGTTTTCCGATAAGCGACCACCTTGCTCCGCAATTCCCATCTTAACCCGGGTTTTATTCATGATGCGTTCATGTTCATCACGTTCTGCCAGACCTAATTTGTTGGTACGCTGAGCGGCTTCATTACCACGTTGATTCGATAATGCTTGTTGAGCCGGTGTTGCCTGGTCGGCAAGTTTCACATCCGTACCCTCTTTTGTCTTCAGCGTTAAAGCGCTGCCTTTTGCTGATGACAGTGAGTTGGCATTCAGTTCCGTTAAGCGATCAGCCGCCGCACCATTTTGGTTGGCTTTCACCAGATTCGTTTTAATTGACTGATTTTGCTTATGCAAAGCACGACCTTGGAAAGCAGCGCCCGCGGTGCTAATAGCCAAAGAAGTAAAGAAGCCCGCTAAGGCACCTGAAAACATCTCTTTACCTTCTTTGATGGTCGATTCTGCCGCGGCTTCCACCATTTTGGCATTCAACACTAAAAAGTCTGCGCTAATACGGCGATCCGAAATATTCAATTCCGCAACGACTTTACGAATGATTTTTATCAGCTCTAACATAATATCGCTGCTGATAATGCCAACAAATTCACTTTTTCGGGCGTCATTGATGGATTCGACTGTCTTTATATCTTTATCTGATACGGCTTGGTTATTCAGTGCATCCCTTGAGAATGAACTCGCGATAACCACTTGGATTGCCTGCGAAATCAGCTTAATGTCTGTCTCATCGAGCTGATGGTTTTTATCAACAACGTGTTTGATAGTCTTGTTTTCTTCAGCCAGTACTTTGGCGACTGTGGCTTGCATTTTCTCAGGTGTAATCACTAAGAAATGGCGAATATCATTCAAAAGTGCGGCTTTTTCGGGTGTCATCAACTGAGACAATGCCTCAGATAGATTTTCAACCGTCATATCAACCATAGCACCATTTAATGTCGGCTTATCTGAATGCGGCTCAACAAAAACATTTTGAATATTCGGTAATTCAATATTTTTACGGATACCTGAAGCGGCGTTTGAGTTTGCTTCTTGATTATTGACCATTGGGCTGTGATTAGTCTGAGTCAATACGGGTGAATAATGGGGTTGATTAATCGTTGTCATTCGGTATTTTCTCCAAAAATTAGGCAAAGCGAGCCATGTGCAGCGCATCAACTTTACTGTTATTAGACTGCTTGAGGGATGTCATCATTCCAGTAAACATGTCATCAAATTGCTCATGATTTTTTGACATCGATTTAATGAGTGCATTGATCAACTCAGTAAGGGCATTAATGGTTTCATTGTTTAGCATCATGCCTGCCAGCATCTCCTTCATATCTCGCATTTGCGCAGCAGCCTCTAAACGTAAACCACCAGACGTTGCAGCATTTACCACAGATAAAGCCGCGCCAGTTCCTCGCATCCCAACTTCAACACGAGCCATCGCCACACCTTGATTTTTCACGCCAGAAGTCGCTTTGTCTGCGATTTTTGCGATATCTTTCACGTCATCAAGTTTGTCTGCCGCCTTAGTTAATTTGGCGATATCTTTTACATCATCAAATTTATCGGCCAGCTTGGTAAATTTGGTCAGATTAACCATGTCATCTGCACTATCCGCAACTGACTGCCCAGCTTTTGTCCCTTTAGTGGCGATATTCCCCAATGCATTGGTAAGGCTTTTTGGCATGGATTTAATGGTACTTTTCAGTAATGTTCCGACGTTTTTCGCCAGCATTTTTGTGACGTTAGTGACTGTATTGGCGATATTCTTGGCAAATGATGACATGGAAAGTAGCGAAATAGCTAAGAATGCGATAGCCGCAAGAACCATCCCCACAATGCTGCCAATCTTTTTGGCTTCCTCTTCTGGAACACCGAACGTGATCAGCATGTCGGTCACAGCACTGGAAATCTCGGTGGCCAGCATCTGCATCAAACTGCCTTGCCCAGTCTCTTCCAAGACAATATCGGCTATCGACATGGCAATACCAATCGCAGCAATGGCAAGTGTCAGTGGAGCGGCTGCACCGAATGTCGCCACCGTGGCGATGACGGAAACAGCTAACATTATGTAGCTAAATACTTTACTGGCACAGGATGCCGCTTTATTGGCATCTGCCGCTTTACGTTCTGCTTCGGCGGCTTCTTTGGCTTTTTTATCAGAGTCTTTACGAGAGGCTTCATTGATTTTCATCATCACCTCTTCTTGCTCTTTCATATTGCGGATTGAATCTTCACTCATCGCTTTTTTGAGCTGAGCAGTAAGCATGGTTAACAGTGCCAGCGTGTTTTCCCACTTTTCACCATCAACATTCGTTTGAAGCGGTGCCGTCTCTATAAATTGATTTAATTTCTGACGGTCTTCATCGGCAATTGCCGCTACCTTTGTGGAATCATCTAGCAATGAATCTAATGATGAATTTAACTGGCTAATCTCATTTTTAAGTACACTAAGCTCGCTATCGAAGGCTGTAATGCTTGAATCTAACGTTTTTTGCTGTTGGGTAATTTGCTCAATTTCACTCGAAAGTTGCGCAATGTTCGCTTCCAATATCACCTCTTGCTTATACACCTCTTCGGTATAAGGTTTCGGGAGCGAATCTAATTGGGTTAATGCAGTTTGGCTTGCGGCTAACTTGGTGTTTAGCTCAGTCAGCTTTTGTTCATTACCTGCAAGTAAAGCCTCATTTCTCGAGCGTCGGTTAGTCAGTGAGTGAGATTTAAGATTCAGCGGCTTTAACTGAGCTTGTTTTTCAGTAACTTTGTCATGGATATCTTTAAGCTGATCCGTAGAACCAGCAAAGGAATCCAATAACTCAGCACCTTTTTGACGCAATGCTTCCGATTCAATATTTAATAACTGCAGGCGGTTATTTAACTCACCGATATTACCTTCATGTAATAACTGGCGAATGGTTGAAAATGTTTCAATCAGTACTGCGCTTGCATTAAACCCTTTAGCCTGTTGAGCTTCTGGTGACATTTTCATTGCCGACATTTTGGGCTCTACTAGCTTTGGAAGATGCTCTGAACGCTGACGCTTCATTTGTTCTGAAGACATTAATTCGCCACATGCCTCTTCTAAGGCTAATACCGCTTTTGCACTCGCCTCACCTAACCCCAGAGGGTTATTCCCTTTCAAGAAAGTATGAATATTATTAATTCTATCGTTACCTGAAGCGCTACTAACGCTGGGCATAGTGACTTGACTCATGGTATTTCCTTCTCTAGGTGTTAGAGTCCGATAATTGTGATGACTCTGCTTTTCCGAGGTTTGCTTTTAAAGCACTCAAATAAGCCTCTGATTTTTTCTGTAAATCAGCATCAAGACTGTTTTCAACGACGCTTTCAAAACAGTGAATTGCCGCACTGCTTTTTTTCAGCATCAAATTACACTGCCCTGCATGGAATAATGGTCGGTAATCATTTTTCGCCAAAACAAAGGCGAGTGCGTATAATTCCGTTGCTTTCTCATAACGTTTCGTTAATTGATAAACAGCGGCTAATCCCATGACATAGTCCGTGTTATAAAAATCGTAAATACTTAAAAATCGGAAAAAGGTTTCCGCTTCCTCTAATTTGCCTTGCTGATAAAATTCATAAGCGTAGGCATAAATTCCATCCATCGTTGTTTGCGGAATACCATGAATATCTTTATACGTTGCCCCATCCATGAGTGCTGTGGTAATGCCGTCGAGTAATGCTTCCATTTCGATTTGAGTGTTGTCAGTTTGAGAACTGCCTGTTTCAATGTGTTTCATATAGTCACCTCGTTATTAATATGTGATATATGATGCAAACGGCTTTGTTGCATCATAATTAATCAAACTTTTCATTTCTTATAAAAAACGATTCAATGCGTGAATAATTGATTTATAGCGCCATCGATTCATGATGAAATTAATTGCTCCAATGCTTCATCAACATCTATTCCTAATTTTTCTAATTCCACACGAATCAGCCAAGTAATAATCTGCATTACATCCTGTAATCCATTCTCATCAATAAAACTATCTTTTTTATAATTTCGCCATATTTGGCGAGCCAAAATAATATCTCTTACCACGGGTACATTCTGTTGCTCTGCATATTTAACAACAGCTTTCGCTTGTACTCCGCGCATTTTTAACATTAAGAATGGTAATGGCGCGATGTTTGAATCGTAATAAATTAACATCGCAATATGCGTTGGGTTAGCCATAACGAATGTCGAGTTTTTAATATTCGATTTCATTTCCTCTGATAATATTTCCTGATGTAATCCTTTACGTTTACTTTTAATGTGAGGATCACCTTCATTATCTTTTTGTTCTTTTTTAACTTCCTGCTTTTCCATTTTTAAGTTTTTAATAAATAAGAAAAACTCGGCAATTGCATCCACTAAAACAATAATTACTGCTACGGCCAGAAAAACAAAAACAAAAACAATACAAAGACTTACCCATTGCGTCATCATGCCATTGATCGTGGTACGGTATAGCATGAAAATTTCGTGCCGCCACACCACAAAAAAGGTGGCAGCGGAAACACTAAAGACCAACAAATATAGAATGGCTTTAATTAATTCTTTAAGCGAATTTAAAGAGAATATTTTTTTAAATCCGGCAATTGGGTTTAATTTTGTAAAATCGAGTTTGATTGCCTCGGTTGCTAATCGAAATCGACTCTGTAACAGTGAAATAATGGTTCCTGATAAAAAACAAGCAATCAAAATAGGGACTACTATACTCAAAAATACTTTTGAAAATTGCAAAATTAAATTATCGATATAAATATCACGTGGGTTTAACAAGAGTTTTTTCATTAATCCAGCCAACTCATACAAGCTGGACATTCCCCCAATGACAAATGCGCCGGTGACTAAAACAATTGCCGCTATGGTGTCCTTACTTTTATAACTTTGTCCTTTTTTAGCAGAATCTTTTATTTTTTTTTCGGTTGGCTTTTCTGTTTTTTCAGCCATAACTCGCTCTCATCACATAACCTTGCGCTAATTAAGGAGAAAGAAAAATCGCATTCAATGGCGATATCGAAATCATATTGACCAAAATATCTGGAACTTCATTTTGGAAATAAAGTAAAAACACAATAAAAGCAATAATCGACTTAATTGCCAGAGACAATGAAAATGCGTTTAATTGTGGACAAAAACGGGAATATAACCCTAATGCGACTTCCGAAATAAATAATGTCACAATAATCGGCGCCGTTAATATCACTCCATTCACTACTGCCTTATTTATCCATTCCCCTAACGGTAAACTATTGAATGAAGTAAACCCATGGGCAAAGGGTAATAATTGGTAGCTTTGTGCAAATACATTGGCAAGTTGGTACATACCTCCCTGCGCCAAAAACACCATACACACGATATAGCTGATAAATACAGCCAATTCAGAGGCTTCCGTACCACTTGCAGGGTCTACAATACTGCTGATGGTTTCTCCCCGCTGGGTATCTATCAACTCACCGATAACATTGGCAATCATAAATGGCAGCCCTAAAATTAGCGCCAATACCATGCCAATACTGACCTCGTAAATAAAAATCTCACTGAGACTGATTTCATCCCAATTTATTTCGCGAGCGGTAAGATAAGGCCACATGCCTAATGCTAAATACGCGACAACACAGTTTTTAATGATCCCACCATTGAGCAATTTGTTACTCAAAAAAGGCAAAAAAAACATGACAGGGGCAATACGCAACCACGCAAACGCGATTTTCACTAACCCTTGCTGGAAATTAAAATACAAGGATGCCGCTAGCCCAAGCATCTCCTGATTCATCCCAATAATCCTATGGCTGGCAACGCCGCAGTCATCACTTCAATGGCATAATTCATCACTTTATCCGCCAGCCAGCCTGAAATCATAAATAAGGAACCAAACACCGCTAATAACTTGATACCAAAAGGTAATGTCTGTTCCTGAAGCTGAGTCACGGTTTGCAAAAGCCCCACTAACAGCCCCACTACCGTCGCCACAATCACAGGAATAGCCGACAGTATGACGATCAACAACATCGCTTTATTACTGACATAAATGATTGAATCCATTTTCTATTCCCTTACGTCAATGCTGTGCGAGTTCGAAATATTGCATCACCAGCCCTTTCGAAATCAGTGACCATCCATCTATTGCCACAAACAGAATCAATTTCACTGGTACTGAGATAGTCACGGGACTCATCATCATCATACCGAGCGCCAACAGAATGCTTGAGATCACCAAGTCGATAACCACAAACGGTAAATAGATTTAAAAGCCAATTTCAAACGCGGATTTAATTTCACTCAATGCGTAGGCTGGCAGTAATGAAAACAGGGTTGGCGCCGCTTGCTCTTCTTGCACCTCGGCTTCCGTTTTACCTTGCTGAATAGACTCGAAAAAATTCACTAATTGAGGATCGGAATATTTAACTAAGTAATCTTTATAACGCCCTAGCCCGTTATCAACGAAGTTGTCGATGGACTCCACATTACTAAAGTCCACGCTTTCGTGGCGCATATAATTATTCACATCTTGCAGTACCGGCATCATGACAAAAATGGACAGCAGCAAAGCAATACCATTTAATGCCATTGTTGAAGGCACTTGCTGCACCCCCATCGCATTTCGCACCATGATTAGTACAATCGAAATTTTCAGATAGCACGTGCCTGCCGCAATGATAAAAGGGAGTAGCGTGGAAAACGCGATCAGAACTAATAAAGGAATTTCATTCGGTACTGTTGGCATGCTTATAACCTTTTATCGCCTAAGCTTACCAATCGCTTAATTTCTAAGCCTAATTCGTCACTATCACCAATATAGGTCAACTCACCTTCCGCAATCAGTTGTTTGTTCGCATACACCTTCACTTCACGCTCTTTGTTTTCACCAATTGAGTAGATTGCCCCCGGCTGGAGCGAATTCAATTCCTCTACACTGATGTCTGAATGACCCAATACAAAGGTCAATTTGACTGTAATGTCCTGCAAATTAAAAGGACGAACAGTTTCATCGACAAACTCCTCTTCCACCACGGAAGCTATTTGTTCGTCATCTGCTGTCATTAACTGTTCAATCATAAAAATGCCTTCTTGTTGTTTTTGAAAATGGGCCAATACACGCCCTGCAACGGTCATGTCTAATTGCAATTGCTGAATACGCAGCACATCGCCAAGCGCGATAGACTGCAAAGTTTTACGACTGATATGGCTATAACCTAAAATCCAGTCGGCTTGCAGCTTAAGCTGCTCGGCTATCCCGTTTTGCGCCTTACGCTCGGTTAGCCCTTCAATAGGCTCAGCTAGCAATACAATGCCAAGTTTTTTTTCTTTCACAGTTAACCAAGGTTGCTGAAGCTGTTCATCATCAATAATCTCGACACAATGACAACGGAATTGCTCGGAGAAAAACGTCTTTCCGGTATTTTCATAAGTAAAAACTTTACATAAGCTTTTGGTATCTAAGAGATTCCATGCATAGTGAGCCAATTTAGGCCAGCGGTAACGGCACCATTCTTCAGCATTCACTAGCACTTGGATTTTCTGCGTTTTACTGTGTAGGGTGACTTGAAAATAGCGTTCTCCCACCTTGGGAGTATGTATGTCTAAGTCCCATTGAAAACGCTGCTGCCACTCTCTCACCTGCTTTTCTCGGTGGCTAATTCGACAAATATTTAGCATTAGGATTCCTCGTCTTGCTGATGCTGTTGCTGCCGTTGACGCTGTTGACCTTCCTGCTCTTCACGTCGGATCACCATTTTTTGTTCGCCTGTCCATGAATGCTGGTTGTCTTGTAAAACCTGCTGAACTTCATGGCTTAGCGTTGATGCCACCACCGGATCTTTACTGGCGCTCGCTAAAGCAAAAGAGACCGTTGGTGCATTTTGCCATTGGCTAAAGGTGTAGCTCAGAGTACGTGAAGGCACTGTTTTAGAACTTTCAACCTCGGAAGCTGCCATCAGTTCAGCGACCTTACTGACCATTGAAGAGGCTTGTTGTATATGTGCTGAGGTTTGAGACGCTGAGGTTTGAGACGCTGATGTTTGGGAAGCTGGAGTTTGAGAAGTCGAGATTTGGGGTATCACAGCCAGTGATTTCTCACCCATTTCTGCGCGCACTTGCGTTAAGATGCTCTTGGCTATATCCATTTCATCCGATTGAATCACAAATGATTTTTCAATATTGAGGTTTTCCATGTCGGGAAAATGTTGAGCTGCCAAATGCTCATTTGGCGCCGGCCGATTTTGCATAACAGGTTCAGACGAAGGTGGAGTTTTATCCACTATGTTTGATTGGCCATCAAGCAGAGGCGATTTCAATGTCGCCGTTTCCACAGTTTCAGTCTGCTGCACTAATGGAATATCCATCCATTGAGTTTGCTTTGCACTTGCCGGGTTATCTGACAAAAATCGAGCCGCTTTTTGTTCCATGGTTTTTGTTTTAACGGTTTTCGTGTCAACCAATTGACCGATCGATACCGCTCCAACATTGGCGTTAAAAGTGCTCGGTGGAATATCGCCTTCACTCACCGTTTGACTTAATGAGCTATCGGATTGTGCCGTTAACGAATGATTCGCCTCACTATTTTTTTTATCTGAGCCATATTCTGCAGAGAGAAATGCCACTTTCCCACCAGAGTAAATGTGCTGGATTGGAGTCGGCAAGTTCAACAGAACGAGTATTGCCAACTCTTCTACTGGTTTTTTGGGCTTTGTTTTATTGCCAGCCACTTGAGTCAGTTTTTTCTGAGCAATATCCTGAGCGGCTTTTTTTACTGAATGCTGCTGCCCGCCTTCCTTTTGAAAACCCGGTTTTTGCTGATCATATTGTTGATGATGAAAACCTAGCGACGCACTTTTACCTTCCATCATGGAATTAAATTTACTTTCATTAGGCAGTGATTTTATTGTCGACATGAACAAACAGCTCCTCAATTTCATTTTGTTGCTGGCGCTCTAATTTTAACCACTGCACCCTACGTTGTTGCTTGAGATATTTTCGGAATTTCTCGCACTTATTACGCAAAATGAACGTTTGTTCAGCCATTTGCTGCTTCAATAAATGATACTTAGATAATTCAGCGTCGATGTTTTCTATCTGAAATTCACATTGGGCGATTTCTGATAAAACCACGGCTTTTTGCCGTTGCCGTTCCCAAAAATCCATTTGCGTTAATTCTTCAGATTTTTCATACATCCCCACTTGCAGAGCGAATATGGCTATCCGTTGGTGGATATCTTGACGCTGTTGCTGCAACTGCAAAATGGCGTTTTTCAGCTTGTTTTGCTCTAATTGCACTCTTTCGAGACGCTTTTCAGTCAACACTAATAATTGATTAATCATCAGGATGCCAAATGGTGTAATTGGGCTAATATCTCCTCAAAGCCCTCTGATTCATCCATGTTTTGTTGTAAGAAATGATTGATATCCTGCTGTTTATCTAACGCATGGTCATTTTCTTGGCTTTCACCTCGCTGGTATTCCCCCAATTCGAGGTACAACTTGATCTGCTCTAAGCGAGATAAATTTTCACGAATATCGACAGCAAATCGGCGATGTTCCGGCGTTGTTACCTTCTGAAAAACACGGCTAATACTGTGCAAAATATCAATCGCAGGATAATGTCCTCGCCCTGCAAGTTTGTGACTGAGGTAAATGTGCCCATCCAAAATAGAGCGAATCTCATCTCCGATAGGGTCGGCTTCTTCCTCGCTCTCTAATAGCACGGTGTAAAACGCAGTAATTGAACCCTGTTTTACGCGCCCTGGGCGTTCGAGTAATAACGGGAGTTGTTCGAAAACAGAGGCGGGATAACCACGACGTGCGGGGAGTTCCCCTGCTGCAAGAGCCACATCGCGCAATGCCCTTGCATAACGGGTCATCGAATCGACATACAATAAAACTTGCTTACCTAAATCACGGAAATATTCCGCCATCGCCGTCGCCAGCAAGGCGGCATTACAGCGCTCAATTGGCGGACTGTCGGAGGTGGCATACACTAAAATGGTTTTATCCGCATGAGGGGACAGTTTCAGTTCTTCAATAAACTCAATTACTTCTCGCCCACGCTCGCCAATCAATGCCACGATATGAATATCCCCGTGAGCATGATTGATCAGCATGTTCATTAATGAGGTTTTGCCGCTGCCCGCGGCTGCAAAAATACCGATGCGCTGGCCTACCCCGCACGTCAACAATCCATCAATAGCACGAATTCCCGTGACCATCGGTTCATTGATTGGACGGCGTTTATTTACACTTACCGGAGGATTATCAATGCGTTGCAGTTTGGTTTTTAACTGGGTGATTTCGCTGTTTTTCTGACTTAATGCGCCTTCGAATTCCCCTGCTGCATTAAAAATATTCCCGACAAGGTGCTCCCCCATTTGGAATACAAACGGATAACCACTTGGGCGAATAACCACTTCACGAGTGAGGCCCTGAGCACGACCAATTAGGCTCAGTACCGTTAGCCCCTCTTTGAAGCCTATCACTTGCGCTTTGGCGATAATTTTTGGCTGTGCCAATGACTGCTCAATAAAGCAAATCTCGCCAATAAATACGCCACTCAATGGGGCTTCAATCAAGCATCCATGAATGCGCACAGGATGTGCGCAAACGTCAAAAAGTTTCATCATCAATTACGATAATTGCAGACGCAATTCGGTGGCGCGCTCAAAAAATTCGTCAAAAGAGTCTGCAAATAATTGCATGTTATCCAATGAAGTCGCCTTTAATACTGCCGATAGCACCAAGTTGTTTTCTATGAGATTCAGTGCAGGTTGTCCCGCGTGAAAATTACGCGGCACATACTCTAAAATGTCTTTTAATAATGAAGCGCTGGATGCATCGAGTCGGCTGTAATTGCATTCCATTAAGTTGCACCAAATAATTAAATCATCGGATGACAAATCGATATTAATCGCAGGTGCATCATCCATTTCGAGTTGAATATTGGAATGGCAATCAAGCTGCGGATTAATTAAATCACTACGCCCCATAGAATTTAAAAATTCATTCAATTTCTCGACAAAACGGTATTTCATTTACATATTCCTTATATCGTTTTAATAACGTTGACCTTCACCATTTCGGAAACCTCATTAAATGAGAGCACCTCAAGTTCAGGGAAACGACCTTCTAAGATTTTTTTCACAAACCTGCGGATATCCACAGGTACCAATACATTGATATCCCTAACAGATAAGTAACTGTTTTCTAATGCCACTTCAGCAGCTTGAATAAGTTCGTTGCTTTTTTCAGGTTCTAAATGTAGATAAACGCCACCGGATGATTGGCGGATACCTTGGCGAATGGTGTCTTCAAGTTCGGCATTCACCATTAAGACATTCAAACGCCCTTCCACCGAGAAACGGGATGAGATATAACGCGCCATGGAGCTGCGAATATGTTCTACCAGCATCATGCTGTCTTTCTCTTTGGGCACCCATTGCACTAAAGTTTCAATAATTAATTTCATATTGCGCACCGAAATTTTTTCCATTAATAGACGTTGGAAAACTTCCGTGACTTTTTGTACGGTGGCGTGTCGATAACATTCTTTCAGTAATTCGGGATATTTTCTTTCAAGATCATCCAGTAAATTTTTAGTTTCTTGGATCCCGAAGAATTCATTGATGTGGCGTAATAACAACGTACTGACGCAATCAATCATTTCTGTCACGTCATCGCGCACGAATAAACCGAGCTGCTCTACATTTTCGCTGTATTGGTTATCAAACCAGGTGCTGACTGAACCATATTCATCGGTATATTTGATGAGTTCCATACCAAGGTATTCCAGCTCATCATTTGCCGTCAGTAAGCGCTGACCATGAAAATAGACATTGTATTCACCCGCTTTTACTTCGTTTATTAGCACTACAATTTTGTTTTCTGGCACGATAGGTGAATAGTTAATGGCAATATCTGGGATGCGGTATCCATAGCGAATAAACACATCTTTTTTCATGCGAGATAGAAAATTATTATCTTCTAGGTGCTGCTTATATTGTTGATTAACCGAGATAATGACCGGTAAGGTTTCTGGAATATATTCATCGTCGAAGTCATCATTCGCGCGTTGAGTTTCCCCTTCAGTGGCTTCGGTTTGCAGATTTTCTTCACCTAATTGCAGCTCTTTTCGCTGTGCTTGGCGTTTTTTAAAATAGCGGGTCGCAAATAATCCCATCAATAATGCGGCAAGGAACAAGAAAATAGCGGTTGGGAATCCGGGTAAAAAACCCATAAATAGCACGATGCATGCTGTGATCAGGATGGTGAAATCATTGTCAAAAAGTTCAGAAACAATGTTTTCGCCTAAGTTTTTATCATTGCCGCCCACGCGAGTCACAATAAAACCTGCGCTGATAGAAATAAGCAGCGCGGGTATTTGCGCGACCAACCCATCACCGATGGTTAATAACGTGAAGGTGTTTAATGCCGTGGAAAGATCCATGCCTTGCTGAGCCGTACCCACGGATATTCCGCCGATTAAGTTGACGAAAATAATCACAATACCGGCAATGGCATCCCCTTTGATAAACTTCATCGCACCGTCAAAAGAACCGAATAACTGACTCTCTTTTTCCAGCTCGCCACGTTTAATTTTTACCGTCGCTTCATCAATAACCCCAGCGCGTAAATCCGCATCGATACTCATCTGTTTTCCGGGCATCGCATCCAAGGAGAAGCGAGCGGCTACTTCAGCAATACGTTCTGAACCTTTGGTGATAACAATAAATTGCACGATAGTTACGATAGCGAAGACCACCATTCCCACCACTAAATTGTCCTGAATAACGAACTGACCGAAGGTATCGATAATATCGCCAGCATCCGCTTCAAGCAGGATAAGTCGGCTGGTACTGATAGATAGTGCCAATCTAAATAACGTGCTAATCAGCAAAATAGACGGGAAGGATTGGAAGTTAAGGACGCGCGTAATATAAAACGAGCTCATAAATATCAGCACCGAAATCATAATGTTCAGTGCAATCAATAAATCGACCAAGACGGTAGGTAACGGAATAATCAGCATTGCAATAACCATCACCATGATGACTAGCACCATCAGCTCAGGGCGATTACGGATCTGCAGTAAAAATCCGGTTAAGTTTTTCATGAAATCGTGTATTTCCTATCAAATTAGGGTTGTCGACGTAAGCGTTGTTCTTGCGCCAACAGTTGATCCATCTGTATTTTTAATTGGTCGAGTAATTCATCACGCGCTTCCAATGAGTGAAAAATGGCAACGGGGATAATTGAAAACGCAATAATCAAAAGCTGAACAAAGCGGGCGCGTAGATCTGTGGTCATGGCACTTAATTGCGCCTGAATGAAGTTCAAAAGCTTGTCATTAAAGCTTTCTTGGTTACGGATCCCACTGGTAAATAGCTGGCTTAGCACCTTCTCCAACTGGTTCTGCTGCAAGTGGTTTTGCGACAACTGCACTTGCTGGCGAAACAGACTCGATTGGAGAAATTGCTGACTAAATGCCCGGTCTAGTGACTGCAACTCACGCAGACGACCAATTCGCGTGAAGAAGCTGCCAAACTCACTGATATTGAGGTCTCCCAACGGCAGTGCTTGTAAATCACATGCCAAGGCTCTTGCGAGATAACGCATCATGTTTTCCCGCTGAGCCAGTTCCATCTCTTCCACCCATTGTTCATATAAGTAGACCACTGGGCCGTCATAGCCGATAAATTCGCGGTATAAGGTGCGTAAGTTCCCCGCACTTTCATGCAAAGTTTGGGCAAACGCTTTTGCGATTAGCGCGATATTTGCGCCTGCCTGCGCCGTACGGTTGGTATCTTCCGTTAGCAGTAATCGCTCTAGCTCTTGCAAATGGTCAATCTGCTCCTGCTTGAGTTTTTTACGGTTGTTCAGCGCGGCAAGCACCATGAGTAAATCGCTAGGATCAGAGAAAAACTGCAATAAAAAGGCTCGTAACTGCTGAGGTGTCATCAACTGACGATTAAGTACGCCTTCAATCCTCAACACTTTTTCGTCCGCATTATTTTCTAAGATGCGCTCAGCAAAGCGCATCCACTCCTCTTCTTGTTCCTTTTTCGAGCCGCCTCGACGAATATGGCTCGCGGCCAGCATCGCCATCGAAGCGTATTCGCTGGAACTATCAATTACCCCCGCACCGCGTGCAGCTTCATCAGAGTCATCACTGATTTTCGTGGCTGTACGACTCTTGTCTTGCGCATTCAGTAGCATACGGTTGCTGTAGCTCAGCGGGGTTATTGCCATGAATCCCTCATGTATTGCTGGAGGAACTGTACGGTTCCATGCAGTTGGCTATCTTTTTGTGTAATACGGGTTTTCTCGGAAAATTGTCGTCCATCCCACACTTCGTTTTCATCCAATAAACGCGGCTGAATTAAAAAGATTCGCACCATTTTTTGTTGATTGGTTGAGCTATGACGGAATAAGCCGCCAACCCAAGGAATATCGCCAAGAAGAGGAATTTTGCTTTCATTTTCAATATATTGGTCGCGGGTATAGCCACCGATTAACAGGCTGCTATCTTTGGTGATACGTGCCACTGTATTAATACTGGTGCGGTTAACCGTTGGAAGCCCTTCAACGCTGGACGTTTTGCCACTGCTATCGCGGTTCTCTGCACCGTCTTCGATATTCACTTCCATTTCGACACTTTGACCGGCTGAAATGCGTGGCATGACGCTGATCATCGTGCCGTAAGTGACAGATTCTAGGGTTGCAGTACGTTCACCTTGTAACTTGGCATAGAAGCTGGTGTTGTTATCAAACAACGCAGGAACGTTTTCTTGGGTCAACAACACTGGGCGCGAGACAATTTGGCTATTACCATTCTTGCTTAGGGCATCAATTTGCACTAAAAACTTGCTGCTATCGGGTAAGGTGCTTCGGTTGAAAGAAACAGAGCCACCACCCACCTTAAATGAGCCAACTTCCCAGTTCACCCCTAAATTGTCCAATTCAGAGCGTGTGATATCGATGATCCACAAGGAGAGTTCCACTTGGCGGCGGCGGTTATCTAATGTTTTAATCAAATCACGAACATAGCGGATCTGCTCGGGGCTGCCTTTCACAATCAGGCTGTTGCTATCAGGATGAGCAACCAGAGAAAATGTGCTATTTGATGCGCCACCACGTCTGACGGTAACTTGGCGATTTTCAGGACGAGCGCCACCAATTGGCGCATCCATCAAGGCATCAATTTCATCCCCATCGGTATTGAGCTTTGCAGGTAAAATTTCGAGGGTTTCTTCAACGCTGCTGCCCCCACTTTTAAACAGGGAGCTGATCACCGATAACATGCCAGGCACTGTGATCGATTGACCTCGCAATGAATAGCTTCGATCGCTTACAGAGGCATGTTTCAGCGGGATCACAGCAACATTACCACTGGTTTTTTCTTCTTGTTTAAGTTGCTCGCCAAGATACAGCGCAGCGCCTTTAATCAACTCAACATAGAGCGGTGGCCCCGACACAAATAACATGGTGTCGCCACCTTGGGAACGCACCGGAAAGCGCGCATCATAGATGCCATTACGTTGGATATAGCTGATAACCTGTTGGCTACTGACTTTGTGGGTCGGGATAATCAAACTGCGCATTTCACTATTATCATAGACATAAATGCTTGCGCCATCGTCATACCAGACTAACGCGATACGACGCGTTAAGGCTTTAAACATTTCATCGGCATTCGCGAGGTTAAAATTTCCCGTCACTTTTTTCTGGGATGCCAATTTACTTAAAATAATCGGCTTGTTAATTTGTTCAGCTACCGCATCAAACACTTTACCTACCGCGATATTATTCGCCACAAACGTGTCTGCACTTCTTTCTTGTGTCACCGGCTCTGCAATCATCATTTCTGATTGAGCGGTATTGATATTTACACTCAGTAGAAACAGCGAAATAAAAACCACCATTAATTTTTTACTGCTCATATAACGTTGCTCCAAGGTGCCTTATTTCTGATGGGGTTAATCCCAATTCTTTTTTTAAATCATTCGTGAAGTGAGAGGCAGAGCAGTAACCAGCTTCTAACCCAACATCTAAAATAGAACTTTCACTTTCAATTAATTGCAAAATGGCCGCCCCCATACGTACGCCCATAATTTTGCGTTTAGCGGTTTTATTAAAGTTTTCTCGGTAAAGTTGTCTAAAATAAGAAGCTGAAATGCCATAACGGGCACACAGTTGATTAATATTGGCATTTTTGTCTTGTTGAGCGGCTGAAATTAAAAAGCGCATCATTCCATACGCTTCATAGCGTCTTAATACTTCACACCAATCATCAAATAACGGCTGCTTTTTAATGATCAAATCAATCACGATATTTTTAATTAAAACAGGTGCTGATATTTCATCGTCAAATAGAATGAATTCACCTAATTGGTTTTCATCACTCTCTCTGGTCGCTTTTTTTGCAAGAAAAGCTTGGCCCATTGCAATATCAATAATAGCAAGCGTTTCAACGAGTTCTGACAATTCCATGGTGTAGATATCCCATAAAGTTTCATCTTCAATCGTTAATTCATTCAGATCGCAAACAAAGATAGCGGGTTCTTGTACTTTAATATTTAAATTTGTATATCGAGATTTATAACAAAGCGTTGCTTTCGCTTTTTCTGTGGTTATATTTTCTATTGAGGTTGCAGTTTTTATTGAGGTTACAGTTTCTTTGGGTATTGACAAGACCAATACGTCTTGTAAAGAAAAGCAACTATTTCTACTCTCCAATAATTTAGCAATATCTTTATTCGACATTATAAATAGACCTTATCCATTGATTTTTACTTGATGTAGAGTCAGTGATTAAGTAGAAAAAAACAAATGAATACTCTGGAATATTTTGGAATTAACCATAAAAATACAGGGTGTGAATGAATAAGATAAATTCAGCTGACTACATTATGTTCTTATATTTAAATACTGAACATTGAAGTCAATATGATTCGCTATTTTTTATTAATTGAGATTATCTTATGATAGAAACAAAACACCACACCTGTATAATGAAAATTATTAGTGGTTCGATGAATAGTCAAGAGCTAGTGATTAACATCGATAAAAATATTATTATCGTTGGGCAACATACTAAATACAAAACGGAAATAGATGAAAACGGTTTTACAACCTATTATATTCCTAGTGAACATACCCAGTGTGAGTTTTCTATTGTTTCTAATGACGAATCTAATAATAACCTTGCAATTAATCTTAAACAAGATGGGAAAAATCGTCACCTCACTGCCACACTACAAGAAATATTGCTCATTGACACCTTTCCAATTGCAATTAAACCATTGAATACTGAATGGAATTACTCCAAGAAAGACCAAAGACCATTACCATCTCAGTCACTACCATTTGCAAAAAAAAGTCCCATTGCCATAAAACAGAAGCTAACATTTAATAAGAAATATTTCTTTGTCTTTTTATTACTATTTGCCGTTATTTTTATATTATTCGTTGAATTCCAAAATAATCCAAAAAATAACGCTGAAAAACAAATTAAAAATATAGATAATATATTAAAAGGAAGCTATTACCCTATTACATATACACAAAATAAAAAAGGTGAAGTGCTTATTCTAGTTAAGTCTCAAAGAGATGAAGATTGGAGCCGCCAAGTATTATTAAAGTCAGATTACCAAGCAAAATACACTATCAAAAACATAAATTCGCTTGAACAAGAAATTGAAGACAAGTTAATAGATACCATACCTAACTTATTAAAGATTGATATTAGTAATCCCTGCCAGCCCATTATTCGAGTCGTGAAAAGCCCACTACCGAATAATGATGATAAAAACATTTATCGCATTTTATCTAATTACTTCAGTTGTTATAAACAAAGCCAGCTTGTACAAGTTCCACTTGAGGAGCTCATCAAGAAAGCCGAGTTAGGGTTAACTGAAAGTAATGTGAAATGGCAAAGAATAACCAAAGGTAACTACGTTATCTTTGTTATAAGAGACAGCTTAAATGATAAACAGACTCTCTCTTTAATTAGTTTCACCAATTCATTTAGTCAAAAATGGGGAACCAAGCAAATTCAATTTTCCGTCTCCCTTTCCAATAATGAACTGGCTGGAAAATCGTTTATCACCAATTCCAATGGTATTACGTTATTAGGTAATAATCATTGGTTGTTTAACTCAATTAGACCTAATTAATGAGGTAATAAATATGGCAACCCCAGGTATTAATAATACAAATGGTAATTGGGATGCATCTGCATTAGAAAAAGAATCCACCACAGCAACAGATAACAAATGGGGAATGATGTATCGCAGCTCTGCGGGTATTAGTGAAAGAACTAAAACTATCGCAGATGAATTAAAGTCTATGATTGACAACCCAAGTCTGGAAGTCGATAACCCGCTGGTTCTGGGTAAAATCACCGCTTTAAGCGGTAACTATAATATGGCGCGCCAATTACAAAGTAACGTAATGAAGGCCATTAAAGATGCAGCACAAGCCATTATTCGTAACGTGTAAGCTTGTAACGTGTTATTTAAATCAGAGCATCACTCATCTGATGCTCTCTTTATAGAGAATATTTATGTTACCAATTAATCCAATCTCCACACTATCAGATATCGCGGACATGGCTCCGGCTATACCCGCGGCTATCCCACTGGAAGATAAAGTGAAGCAGTTATTTGCTGAGTACACGACCTCTGTAAACCAAGAAAAAGCGGATATTCTGGAGAAAATGAATACCGTTGATCCAAGCGATCCCGCTAAATTATTGGAATTACAAAACCAAGTGGGTAATTACAGCCTCATCTTGAATATGGTCAGCACACTCACGCATAAAAGTGTTTCTGCCATCGACACAGTATTAAAAGCACAATAAACCATGAATATATTAAAGAAATTCCTATTAATCGGGTTTATTGGCTTACTACTAGGCTGTGACAATCAACTGTTACTAAGCAAGTTAAGTCAACGCCAAAGTAATGAGGTTCTTGCCGTTTTGCAAGAGCATGGAGTGGAAGCCAAGCGTAAGCAAGATGCCAAAAACGGAGACTCAATTCGCGTTGATCCTCAAGATTTTGTCATCGCTGTCGACTTGCTACGCCAATATAATTTGCCATCAAAAGATCCGGTGGAAATTATTGATGCTTTCCCTGGAGATTCACTGGTTGCCTCACCGCAAGCGGAGCGAACTCGATTACTATCACTGATTGAACAACGTCTTGAGCAGTCTTTACTGACCATTCCAAACGTGGTGAATGCACGTGTCCATGTGAGTTACCCGATTTCTGGTAATGGTCCCGTGAAACAGGCTCAAAAAGTCTCAAGTCTCGTCACTTATGCTGGCAATGAAGACCCAAAAGTCATGATGAATAAGATCAAGTTATTTCTGAATAATAGCTTTGCTGAAACGACTTATGACAATGTTTCTGTGGTAATAGTTAGCCGTCCTCCTTTGCTCTATCAGACAAAAAAGGGCCCAACACCCACATTTAATCCCGTGATTGCCTCGGCCTTAATCACTGCATTAATCGGTATGTTAATTGCACTTGGATTGTATTTATACCATCGCAACAATAAACAAAGCGATGAAGAAGAGGTGGAGAAATCAAGCCATGCCCCAATTGAGTAAGCTGCTGATTGACCAAAAAAACATTTTCTTAGCACCGGGGGATTATTTTCACTCGGAGTTTGTTGATGAACATTATCATCAGCTACCCGTTCCGCTACAACAGCTGCAAAATTTGCAGCTTATTGAACAATATCAATTAGATTTACCCGATGAGAAAACGTTGATATTACCCGAAATGCTTGCCGAAAATTGGTCATTATTACCTTCTGTAGCATGGGGTTTAGGGGTTATTCAGCACCCTTCCCCTCTGCCTTGGTGGGGAGAGCTATCTCAATATCGACAATTGCATCAGAAATTTAGCCATCCTTTATGGCAAAGCCCAACACATTCCATCAACACACCTCAGCATTTACTTGCCCTGGGTGCTGAGCAGCTTTTGATGTGTTTAAACACCTTTAGTCACGGCTATGCTACCCGCGCAAAGTATATGTTTAGCCGCAGCACACAGCAGATGATCCCTCACACGGTTTCCACTTTGCTACCTTGGAATATTATTGAAGAAACTTGCCGCTATGTCAGAGAACACACAACCTAATATCCAGCAGACCTTAATTGAAAATGTGCTGATTAAACATCCAGTTTTAGACACCAATAGATATGCTCAGTCGATTGTTAAACAGGCTCATCAAAAAGCCAAAGCCCATGTCCAACAAGCTCAACAGTCTGAGAAAAGCATTCATGCTATCGCCTATCAACAAGGCTACCAAGATGGATTAACACAGCTTTTGAATGATTTTATTGGTGTTCTCAATGACAGCGAAGCCCAATACCAAATTAAGGTGAGCCAAACAGAGAACCAATTAACTCAATTACTCATCGGTTTATTTACTGACTTACGCCTACAGGAAATTGTGGTAGAACATTTCGCTCAATTACAATCTGAAACTCGCCATGTTCAATTACACATACCAGCCTCATTGCAAGCCAAGATAAGCTCTCGAGCTAACGGCGTCAAAATATGTACTAGCCCCGATAATTCGATCACATTAGAAGTGAATAATGAAATTACACAATTCACGCCAAAACTGGCAGCAGAGAAAATATTACCGCATATTTTTCCAATTTCGACCCGTTGTTTAACCTTGCAACAACATAAACAAGCTTATGCACGATTAATTCAACAAAAGCACGCTCTCCAGCAGGAAACCGCTTTTCAACAAGAAGAAACAAGGAGAGAAAAACATGAAAGTTGACCCTAATTTGCTGAATACTTTTTCAGCTACACGTACTCATGGCAATACACCATCGAGTACATCCGATCTACACACTAAAATGAGTGCCCTTTGGAAATCCCGTAATAACATGAAAGATATACAAAACTATCAAGCAAAAAATATCCCCCATATTTCAGAGGATAAAAACGCTAAAATACAAAGCTTTATTACTGAATTTAAACATCAGGATAGCGATAAAACACGATTCGCACTGGTGTTTAAAACCATAGTAAATTTGAACCGCAATGATAAAGAGTCATTCATTACTCAAATCGTTCAAACATTAAAGTCCTCATCTGAATCTGACCCTGCTTTATATAAAGATTTCACTAAAGCTATTCAACGTTATATGTCGATAAGTTTAATGAATACACCATTTTCTGAACAATTGAATAAAAATATGACTAGCTTCAATCTTGATGGCGATGATGATGAAGATCCATTTGTTATATAACTCCAACGATTGAATAACTTTGTACTATTAAATTAATTCATTGCTTAACTTATCACCGACGAATATTTATAAGCTTAGAGTGCATTTTTTATAATCTAAGCTATTTAACTCTCTCCTTTTTAAAAAATATAAAAAAAATAAATTTGAAATTGATATATACACTCACAGATAGTAGTTTAAATTTACATCACTAAAACACATTGTTCAAATTTAAAAAACGTCTTGGTTTTTCATCCATTCATTACCCTACTTTTTTTATATTGAACACGATTTTACTGATGATCACGATGTTGATAATTAATTTTATGTTGAACTATATCTGTGGGAAATATTATGAATAACATGGAATACAATCAAATAGAGCCAATGGTGCTTTTATGTGGTCAAGTCGTTTATGACCCACTGAAGAGAACGCTATCTCGCGGAAAAAGAACCGTGAATTTATCTGAAAATGAATCCTGTCTCTTAAAGCTGTTGTTATTAAAAACAAATAGCAAGAGAGAAGTGATGCATGAAATTTGGGAAAAGCGCGGAACTATCGTAACTGAAAGCAGTTACTACAAGTTAGTCAGGCAATTACGACAATCATTTAAGAAAGTAGAGTTAGATGAAAATCTCATCATGACACTGCCTAGAATTGGAATCTTGTACACTGGTGAAAAGTCAGAAATGCCAATTTTATCAAGGTTTAACGAACAAAAAAACATGTATGCATATGTTCGCTGTTTTTTTCAGAAAGTATTTAATCGTTCATTTCAATAACTTATTTATATAATAGAAGAAAAACTATGCCTAAATTTGCTATATCAAAAAATATTTTACACTCTATTTTTATATTAGCTTGCTGTTTATTTTTATTTGCGTGTAAAAACCCAATTAATAAGACAAATAATACATTTAATATTAAAGGTGATATCTATAACTCATCTCATGACATTCCTGCAGATGCATTAATTACTTTATCTCTCACACCGATAAACGAAAACAGTTACTCAGAAAAAAGCCATTATGACTATACCCTAACAACCAGAAAATCAGCGAGAACGGTTAATTTTTCCATTAATTTACCGGAATCGCTGTTAACCCAAGGTCACTATTTTGGATTGAGCGTGAGAGTTGAAAAAAAAGGTGAATTACTGATGATGAGTAATCAAGTTACGCCGTTAAGTCAATCTACACCGACAAGATTATCTTTAAAAGTAAACTCTATTTAATTTATTAGACTTAAAAACCTTATCATTCACAACATTTAAATAGTTTAGTACTTAATGACAAATTATTAAATGCATAAATCGATGCAAAAGAAAATCAGTAATAACCAGAATTTATAGGAATTTCTTTTTTATTAATTAAAATTCCAAATTATTCAAAAATAAATATCATAAAAGTAAATATACTTCATTCAAATATACGTTGAGTATTGGCTGCTAATTTTAATGATTGCGCGAATCTTAAGGATAGTTAGTAAGGCAGGGATTTTTAAAATACTCATCATAAAATTTTAATTAACCCTATATTTTCGGAGTTCCTTAATGAATCGCAAGTCTAAGGATTTTCATCCTTATTATGTTGCATCTATCGCGTGGATAAATATTGCAATACAGATTAGTTTTCCTTTGGCATCAATTTTTTCACCTGTCGCAGCCAATGCATTTACAGAACAAAATCAACAACAACGTACATTTTTATTACCGAAAAAAAATACGCTTATTCTAAGAGAAACTAAACCATATACACTACAAGCCGGTGAAACAACTCAGAGTATTGCCAAAAAATATAATATAAGTTTGGAGCAATTACGTAAGCTTAATCAATTTAGAACATTTTCACACGGTTTTGAGGCCCTTAAAGCAGGTGATGAACTGGAAATTCCTATGGCTCCGTTACCAACTTTAGAGTGGGAAAACGAAAAACCGGTTTATATTCCTCCCACAGCGCCGAGTGAAGAGGAAATCAAGCTGGCACAATTTGCTACTAAAGCAGGCCAATTTTTTACAACACAGCCTAATCATGAAAAAACCAAAGCATTTGCCAAAGAACTCGTCACAACAGCAGCAAGCAGTTATCTACAAGATTGGTTTAATCATTTCGGTAGCTCACAAATAAAGCTGGTTGCAGACAATAAATTTTCGTTAAAAAATTCACAAATTGATTTACTGCTACCTATTTATGAAAACGAAGAGAGTTTATTTTTTACTCAAGGTAGTTTTCATCGTCAAGAGCAGCGCATAGAAACCAACCTCGGCTTTGGTGCGCGCTGGTATGGTGACAATCAAATGTTCGGTGGGAATACCTTCTTTGACTACGATATATCCCGTGGCCATTCTCGTTTAGGATTAGGTGTCGAATATCGCCGTGACTTCTTAAAACTGTCAGGCAACAGCTACCATCGTCTTAGCAGCTGGCGCAATGCGCGAGAATTAGTCGACCATTCAGCTAGACCATCTAGTGGATGGGATCTCCGTGCAGAGGGTTGGCTACCTATCTATCCGCATATAGGAGGAAAACTCACTTACGAACAATATTATGGTGATGATGTCGCTCTATTCGGCACCAAAAATTTACAACGCGACCCATACTCCATCAATGTCGGTCTCAACTATACGCCGATTCCATTAATCACATTCAATGCGGAACATCGCCAAGGGAAAGCCAGCAAAAAAGATTCGCGGATTGGTTTGCAACTGAACTACCAATTTGGCAAAAGCTTGAAGCAACATTTGGATCCAGAATCCGTCAATGCATTTCGCTCACTCATGGGTAATCGTTACGATTTTGTCAGTCGTAACAACCATATCATTCTGGATTATAAAAAGAATGATGTAATCCATTTAAACATAACTGACTCTGTCACAGGCTACACAGGGGAAAAAATCCCTTTAAATTTCACAGTAACCAGTAAATATGGCTTAAGTTACATAAAATGGGATGCTGAAGCGCTGGTTGCAGCTGGGGGACATATTCTCAATGAAAATGGCCAATATAGCCTTGTGTTGCCTTCATATAAAAATACCAAAAATGCGAATAATTACGCCATCACCGCCATTGCTATCGACAAAAAAGGGAATACATCTTCCAAAGCCATTATTCGTGTTTCGGTTACTCAACCTGCTATTCACACCCTAAAAAGCACAATTTTATCCAGTAACATTGATTTAATCGCGGACGGCAAAAATAGCAAAAAACTGTCGTTATCCATTAAGGATAAAGCGGGTTATGTCATTGACCTCTCAGCCAAAGAGATCACTCTAGAGCGAGTCACGACACAAAAAGTAAAGAATGCGATGCTCGCGAAGGGGTCACAAGCCACTCCTACCGCAACATACACCAGAATCAGCCCATTTACCCGCTTAGCGGCCGGGCAATATGAAGCGACATTAACGGCAGGCACTAAACCTGAAAGATTTATATTGGTTCCCAAAGCCCATAATGCAGTCTTCCCTGAAATCAAAGTCACTGTCGTTGCGGATACGACAGCGGTCCAAGCTACAAAGCCCATGCCCAATACACAAACGCCTTAATTAGCTAACAGAAAGTCACCTATTGAAGTCAAGACACAACTGAAAGATGCGAATGGTCTAGCAACCCCCCACGATTACCAGTACGGCAGGGGATATCATCATTACAGCTACGACGCCGAATGCTCAACCACAAGAAGTGAAAGTAGATTTCTTACCTGATACCACAACGGCTATGGTGCACTCTAATAATATTGAAGTATCCAGCCAAGTATCCCCGCGAACAATAACTTGGAAAATACTATTTCCATTACCGTGACTGACGAAAAAAGCAGCTCACTTCCAAATATTTTAGAGAAAACAAACCACCGATGCTTACTATCGGACAGATCATACCGTCGACTTTGAGATTAAGCCATCGAATCAAATCGACCTGCAAAGTAATAATTTATTAACCCTATTTCTGTAAAACATAGCATTCTTCGAGGTGAATATGATAACGACTACGACTTATCAACATATGACCCTACCATTCAATCAACAAATAATAATACCTAAGTAAATTATCATGGGATTTTAGAGATTTTTGAAAATATGCATAAGTCACAATATGAATTTTATTACTTTATTGATAGCCATATAATGAATATTTAAACTACAAAGTTTAAAATAGGAAATCCTTTACTACTAAAGTAGCAGACCATTTAGTACAATTTGACTTAAAATAATTGATACTAAGTTTTAACTTTAATCATCATACAAAACACCCACTAAGCCACCAAATCTTTGATACTAAAATAACTATCACTTTAGAAACAAAAAAAAGAAAATCAAAAATAAGAATATTTTGATTTCTATTAAGATGCCTTAAATCTACATATTTCACTAAATCATAAAAAAATTGATCAAATAACGATCTTCCTAGATTGATGTCTTTATGAAATAAACCAAAAACCAAAAACCATTAAGCCAAATCACAGAGTTTAAATATAAAAACTTAATATTGTTAATGTTTTATTTTCTGTTTTTTTGGTTTTATATATTCAATTAAACAAAATTAATAGCCAATTATATTGATCAAAAACAATACACTAAAATTTACATTTGTTATGACATTGCATGAATTCAAATTTAACCTATTTAAAATGAAAAAATAATTTTCACATTAAATATTTAGAATCAATAATCGTGAACATACTGATATTTAATGCGTCATTTTGGGACTAATTGAAAATAATTATAAGGATAGTATATCATTCAGTGAGTGGCACTTGAGGGTCACTATATATTTAACCAAAAATTAAAATACACAGATTATATTAAATCACTTGTATAAAATCTGAAAAATTCACATTGATTGTTATCTCAACAATATAATTTAATAGAGAATATTTATGAATAGAAAATTTCCTGTCGCTTATGCCGTCGGACAAAAAATCAAGTCATTAAGAAAATCTCAAGGTTATACTGTGTTTCAATTAGCACGAGAATGTAATATCAGTGAACAACAACTATTCCGTTATGAACGAGGTGTTAATCGTATTGATATTGATTGCTTAGCTAGAGTAACAAAAATATTAGATGTTAATATCAGTGATATATTTTGTGATGTATTTCAAGACAATCAAGATATTAAGTACGAGAATAAATCCCAAGAATCAGTTGAATCTTACGCATGAAGTGCGTAATTTGTATTCAGTCTTAACTTCAACTATTTTTTGATTTAAAACAGTCTATATATGATGCTCCTGTATAAAAAGTAAAAGCCTATTTCATTGTAAGGCTTTTACTTTTTATTTTACTTCGATCTCTATTTTACCAATATAGAAGTTTTCCACCTCTGTTTGCTCTTTTCCCTCACAAGCACTACCCTATATGCTGTTTTATTCACCCATCTGCGAAAAACCATGCCACGACTCATCACATCAATACAGCGATTCGGATTTGATTCTGACCGTTTGCGCTTTGCAATGATCACCGCCTGCGCATCCATTCTTGCGCTATTTATTGCTGAATATGCAGGACTCACTCACCCCCAATGGGCGGCAATGACTGTATGGGCTTCCGCGCAACCTTGGCGTGAAAACTTGTTAGAAAAAAGTTGGTGGCGGTTTGCAGGTACAGTTATTGGTGTCGTTGCTGGCATTGTACTCATTCAAATTCACCTAATCAGTCCATTATTATTTGTGATCGGTTTAGCCGGATGGTTAGGTGCATGTAGCGGTATTGGACAGCTACAAAAAGGCTTTGTAGCCTACGGTACTTTTTTGGCAGGTTACTCAGCGGTAATGGTAAGCATGCTTAGCGTTCATGCCACCGACAATATTTTTGCCGTAGCATGGGATCGATTTTGGACTATTTTAGTGGGTGTATTATGTGCGGTTTTGTTTAATTTCTTATTTACTCCCAAGCGTGAACAAGCATCCATCATCGCGTTAAAGCAACAAATTGATCAGCAGTTTTACACTATTTTGCATCGTTCTTTATATAGAAAAGAGTCGATTAAACAACAGGACATTGACACTTTATGGCAGCAAATGGCCACCTATGATGAACAGTTAGAGGCCAACCGTATTGGGTGGCGTTATCACCGTAAACAAGTCGTAAAAGCTCGCCAACAACTACTCGCTCAAAGCCAAATTTTGCTACAACTTGATAAATTTAAAGAGGTAGCGGCATTTCCATTTCCAGCAACACAACCGACTGAATCACAATGGAAACATATCCTGTCTCTGTGCCCGAATGGCATATTGAAAAATCTCTTAATCCCGCTGTTTTATGTGTCAAAAGGGTTATCCATCAAGGCACAACACCGTGTAGATAAGCTAAAACTCCACCATGACCGCATTGCCGCTTGGCAAACTTTTGCTCGCTCGTTTGTTGCCATTGCCACCGTTGGCTTACTCTGGTTAGCGACTCAATGGCAAGCTCTCGCCTATTTAACGCTAGGTTTATCCGTGATGATCGCATTATTCGCATCCCTTGATTACCCTGCTAGGTTTATGAAAAATATCTTCACGGGACAATCTTTCGGGGCACTTTCCGCGTTGATTTGTACTTGGTGTCTATGGCCATTCGCATCATCATCATGGCAAATGACCTTATTTATTGTGCCCGTTATCATCAGTGGAATTTTAGTTTTCGCCCACAAGAAACTAATTTTAATCGCCTTTGATTACATTATGGTCTCTTTGATCTTACTGCAACCAAACTACCCTTTTACATTAAGCTTTCCAGAAAGCCTCGGTAATGCCATCGCCATTATTTGTGGACCGTTGGTCGCGATGGGAGCTTTTTATTGGATTTACCCAACAAATCCGAAGAAACGTTACCAAAACCTTATTTTACTCAGCGAACAACAATTTAAGCTGGGTCTTCATAAGATTATTTCAGGACAAAAACCATCAACATCACAGATGAGCCATCGCCTATTTAGCGGGTTAATATTGGCGCGTAAGAGTGATTATCCATTTGATAGAACAATACAATTTTTTGCTGTCCGCCACGCTATTTGGCTCAATCTGATGCAAATTTATAAACAATTTTCTGCCTCTGAATCACACAATCGCGCCCTAAAAGGACTCGTTTTACGTTTGCAGCACCCACAAACTGATGTTGAAAAAATTCACCGCCTGCTACAGGCACTATTACGTAGGCAGAAAAATAGTGCTGAATTACGTCAATTGTATAATGATGTTCACCTCTACTTGCATTATTTAGACACTAACAATTGAATATAAAAAATAACAATTAACGAGAGATTGAAAAAAATAAAATAAATTACCGATCTAAATTGATTATAAAAAATAAATCTCTTATTTAAATTCTAGAACCCCAAAGCATCATCAATAAATAATGAAAAAATCGAGGGTTTATTTAAAAATTTTTTAAATTAGCCCTCGACAAATGGAATCTATCTCAAACGTAAAATTTGTTATATTTTCGTTTAATATCAGTAATTTGATAAATATCATGCAACCTTCTTTTTTTCATCCTTCTGTTTGACTTACCCAATTTCTATTTGCATTATGGTACCCATAATAATTTTTATACTTTTCTGCTTTTTATTTTCAATCCTTCTTATTCCAATAAACTTAAATATATCTGATTACAACTTATGAAAGAGGTTTTCATGACTAGGGAATTATTTTCTACTAATGAAATGAAATTATTATTTGAAAAATTAGCATCCTTTACTGTTTATCCTGAAAATAAAGGTGTAACACGTTTGGCTTATACACCCACAGACCAATTGGCACACCAATACATGATAGAAACCATGCAAAAAGCTGGGTTTACTGTTCGCCAAGATGCAATAGGGAATATTTTCTGCCGATTACCGGGAAAAAATCCTGATTTACCTGCTGTTGGCACTGGCTCTCATTTGGACACGGTTCCTAATGGCGGTGCTTATGATGGTACGCTTGGTGTCGTGGCAGGGTTTTATGCTCTGATGCAATTTGAACCACAGCAATTGTCCCGTTCCCTTGAGCTCGTCATTTTCAGGGCGGAAGAATCCAGCCGATTTGGTTTTTCCTGTATTGGCAGCAAAGTGTTACTTGGAAAAGTTGATCGTGAAAAGTGGGCACTCAACCGAGATGATGATGGACGCAGTTTTTTCGATGTCCTCGACAGTCTTGGTTACCCAAGCCACGAAATTGAACAGTGCCAATTGGCGGATAACCATTATTCAGCTTTTATCGAAATGCATATCGAACAAGGTCGGCGCCTTGAACTTGAAGAAAAATCAGTGGGAATTGTGAACGGCATTGCCGCGCCAACCCGCTTCCAAGTTCAGGTCACAGGGCATGCAGATCACTCTGGCGCAACCCCAATGTACCAACGTCACGATGCATTAGTGGCCAGCGCCGCCATTATCAGCGATGTGAATCGAGCGGCTTGCCGTGAAGCGGTATGGGGAACCGTCGGTACCATTGGGAAACTCAATGTATATCCAAATTCCATGAACGTGATTCCCGGTGAAGTGAATTTCTTGGTCGATATTCGCGGTATTGAGCCAGAAAGTATTGCCCGCGTTGCCACTCACTTGAAAAATTCCATTAGAAAATCTGAACAAGACAACGATGTTTCGATTCAACTTCGTGAAATTTCAGCTGAAGCTCCGGTGAAATTAAATAACGAGATTTGTCAGTGTATTGAACAACATTGCCTTGAGCAAAACATCGGTTATATGACCATGTTGAGCGGTGCGGGTCATGACTCTATGAATCTCGCCCAAAAATTCCCAACCGCCATGATTTTCACACCATCAAAAAATGGGATTAGCCATCACCCTGATGAATTCACTGATTTCGACGACATCATTATTGCCGCCAATCTATTGAAAGATACCCTGCATTCATTAGCAAAATAAAGCTTTAGTGAAATAAAAAGCCGCTGGGAGAATGCTCTCGCAGCGGCTTTTTCCTATTACCCAAAAATTACATTAATGACACCAAACATCCGGTATACAGCTGATAGGCTGTTAACATCTGTTTTTCATCGAAATCAAAATTAGCTTGGTGATGCCCTGCGGTTCTGTCGGCACCGACAACAAAATACAGAGATTTCCCCCCATGACGCTGGACGCGTTTTGCCAAAATAGTGGCATCTTCGCTGCCGCCAAACGGGCGAGTCGCCACTGCCGTTAATTCCTCATGTTGCCCTACCACTCTTGCTAAGGTATCAATCAGCTCTTGGTCATTGGTTAAATCAACCGCTTCTCCCATCACTTCACTTTCCATTTCTAACTGGAAGCTGTGCGCGGAACCTTCTGCCATGCGAATCGCATTTTCGCTCATAAAGCGGTTAATCTCTTCATTCTCGCCACGGACTTCTATCTGCATTTGCGCATAGGATGGCGTTACGTTTCGCCCTTCACCGGCATTCAGTACCCCAACGTTAATGCGCGACATTCCTTTACCGTGTCTTGAAATTCCCAACATTTGCGTTGTGGCATGACAAGCGCCGGCTAGCGCATTGCGTCCCAATTCAGGCTCCGCTCCCGCGTGGGATGGTGCACCTTTGAAGCGAAAATCCAGTTTTGTTGTGCAGAGGAAATGAGTTGGGTTAATCACAATTTCACCGCTATTGGCAATGAATCCTAAGTGCGCCCCTAAAAAATAATCCACATCATCCACAATGCCACTTTCTGCCATCGCTCTCGCACCGCGAACGCCTTCTTCCGCAGGTTGGAATAACAGTTTTACTTTGCCAGATAAGCTCTCTTTATTTGCCACTAACCAATGCGCAACCGCTAAACCAATCGCGATATGTCCATCATGACCACACGCGTGCATTTCGCCAGGATGACAAGAACTAAAATTATCATTTTTTGGCCGATGGGTCTCATCGGTACTTTCTGTCACGCCGACACAGTCAATGTCAAAACGTAGTGCGACTGTCGGCCCTGCTTTGCCGCTATCGAAAATGGCAACACACCCTGTCAGCTCCTGCATTTCAGCCAGCAGATTTTCATCAACTTGGTGCTTTCTCGCCACCGCTAAACCTTTATCAACCACTTTTTGTTGGCGTCCAAAGGCATATTCAGGGTTGATCACTTGCGGGCCCACTTTGACGTCCAAATTTAAACGACGCAGTTCTTCAACGATTTTTGCTGTGGTTAAAAACTCAGACCAACCAATTTCCGGGTATTGATGAAATTCACGACGCCATTGAGTCAGTTGTTCTAATGTAATGTTTGACATGTTATCTCCTTAAAATTAAAGCATGATGAGCGCAATGAAGATCACCCCAACAATCATGCCGGGCGCAGTACGCTTCACAATTTCCATCGGGTTCACATTGGCTAAACCTGCACAGACGATAGCTGCACCTGCTAACGGTGACATGGTTCTACCCAATGCGCCTGAAATTGCAGAAGCCATCCCCAAATCAGGAATTTCATAACCAAATTGCTGGGCAAATGGTGTTACCGTTTCGTTGAAAGCAAACGCGGCTGCATCACCTGAACCCGTGATAATTCCCATTAAGAATGGGCCCAATGTCCCTCCCCAACGTGCAAATTCAGGAGAGTGGATCAGAAAACCAATAAAGGAATCAATTAAGCCAGATGCTTTGAGACCCGCAGAGAAAACGGCGGCAGCGATGATGATCCCAAGAACATCCCCATAAGCATTCCCCATTCCTTTAAAAAACTCTTTAGTGATGGTTGAAGGGTTAGTACGCGTGATAACTAACGCATAAATTGCCCCGATGACCATCGCTGCTGGCACACTGATTTGATACGCTTTCAGTGCATCCATAAATGGCAAAATTAATAGAATCAATGGAATAAATGGCGCTGTCGCGTAAAGATAATTTGGTTGCTCTGCCGCTGCGTTTTGTTCTGTACCTGCGGTGCCATTCACTTCAACAACCGCTTTCATGTTGTACTCTTTTTTCACTAAAGCCACTACCGCTAAGGAAACGGCGGCAATGCCCCCAACGGCTAAGCTGTATGGCCCGTGGCGAGCAATTAAGTCAACAATGCTCATGTTCGACATCTGCGCCACAAATGGGTTATGTGACAACCCAGGACTCAGCATAGAACCTATCGTACCGCACAGCACGGCACCACCAGCAATAGCTGGGTGAATACGCGCAGCAATCAGTAACGGAATCAATGTCGCACCCACCGCAGCAGCACACCCAGCCGCGGAAGGGATCGCGATATTAATAAAGAAAGTCAATACGACTGCCGCGGGGATCAGGAAAAAACCCAGTCGAGTCAGAACACGAGATAACACCAGTACTAAGTGTTTATCGCACTTGGTGTATTTCATCACATAGGCAAAACCCATACTGGAACAAATAGCTTGGATCAGCGGAGCCGAAACCATGCGCTCGCTAAATGCATTTAAGGCATCCATTGGCACAAGGCTAATAATACAAAGTACTAGCCCCGCAGCAATTAATACCATCCGAGTTTCATATTTTTTAATTAAAAGATAAATTGTAGCAACGATAACTAATGCCGCGATAATTTGTATTATCATGACTGACCTCTTTTATTCCCTGGAGAAATAGATAGAACAAATAAAGAAAAGAATGAATTTTTTAATTGGTAATTCATTGTGAACTTTAATTGTTTTATTTAATTGAGGGATATCAATTTTAATTCCCTATCTGGAAATTAACCGCCATTTTGTGATCAGCGCGATGTTTACTATAAAAAAATCATTCAAAATTAAAAAATATCCTTTAAAAACATAATCATGATCAACCATCAAGAAACATTAAATCCCGTCGAAATGACTATAAAATTAACGTTGTTATCATTTTGGTAATATTGAAACTCTTTTTTTACTCTTTACTTATTAAATGATTAAATATTAAATTCAATAAATAATTAGATTTATAAATATAGATTATCATTTAGATTGAAATCATGTTTTACTCAAAAAAATGAGTAATAAATCCCAACCAACAATTTAAATGCGTAATAATAAATAAAATATTAAAAATTGTTTTAACATTATATTTTATTGAATAAATATAAATAAAAAAAACGAACCATCGATACCCACACATTCGGAAGTCTTTTATCTTTATTTCACGTTTTTCGTTTGTATCATTAGCTGTTTTGACCGCTGGTTTTCATCGTGATTTTATCTCACCCCATCAGACCTTTTACCGTCTCACGCCCTTTCCAGTGACGCGACAGACTAGAATAAAAAATGAGCAAAAACACAATTCATTAATTCTTTTTAAGCATGTGCGAAACCGTTTGCTTTTTATTTTTACGGCTATAGAATTCGTCAGATTTTTTTGGCCAGAGGAAAGCTACAGGAGGCAATTGTGTCCGGTGATAAAAATTATAGTCATGAGCCAGTACCCATATCCGCAAGAAAAGGCGGACTCGCATTAACCTTTGTAATGCTGGGTTTAACGTTCTTTTCCGCCAGCATGTGGACCGGAGGCGCTCTCGGTACCGGTCTTAGTTTCAACGATTTCTTCCTCGCAGTTCTCATTGGTAATCTTATTCTTGGTGTCTACACCGCCTTCCTTGGTTTTATCGGTTCTAAAACAGGCTTAACAACCCACCTTCTTGCTCGTTATTCTTTCGGTATTCGCGGCTCTTGGCTCCCTTCTTTCTTACTTGGCGGTACACAGGTCGGCTGGTTCGGTGTCGGCGTTGCCATGTTCGCCATTCCCGTCGGTAAAGCGACAGGCTGGGATATCAACTTACTGATTGGTATCTCCGGTATATTGATGACCGTTACTGTGTTCTTTGGTATCTCCGCGTTAACCGTGCTATCTATTGTTGCTGTTCCTGCCATCGCCATCTTAGGAAGCTACTCCGTGTATCTTGCTGTCACTGATGCCGGTGGTTTAAGCGCATTGCAAATGGTGAAACCTGCACAACCTATCGATTTCAACCTCGCACTGGCGATGGTGGTCGGCTCATTTGTCAGTGCGGGAACGTTAACCGCTGACTTCGTACGCTTCGGGCGTAAGCCGAAAATCGCGGTACTGGTGGCGATTGTGGCGTTCTTCTTGGGCAACTCACTGATGTTTATCTTCGGTGCGGCGGGCGCAGCTTCCTTAGGCATGGCGGATATCTCCGACGTGATGATCGCGCAAGGATTACTCTTACCCGCAATTATCGTGCTTGGTTTGAACATTTGGACAACCAACGACAACGCGCTGTACGCTTCCGGCTTAGGGTTCGCCAACATTACGGGCTTATCCAGCAAGACGTTATCCATTATCAACGGCTTAGTGGGTACACTCTGCGCACTGTGGCTGTACAACAACTTTGTTAGCTGGCTGACCTTCTTATCCGCAGCCATTCCACCGATTGGTGGCATTATCATCGCGGATTACTTAATGTATCGTCATCGCTATGCCACTTTTGACATGAGCAAAATGCGCGATGTGAATATCAGTGCGTTGATAGCCGTGGCTGCGGGTGTTGCCGCAGGACATTGGCTACCGGGAATTGTCCCAGTTAACGCAGTGCTTGGCGGCGCTATCTGCTACGCCATCCTGAATCCACTATTGAATCGCGTACGCGCCACTAATTCGGAGATGACCCGTGCTTAATCAACATATTCAACATATCCACAATGTCCGTTTGCCTGAGCGTGAAGGCCTGTGGCGAATCGATATTGAAAATCAACAAATTAAAGCTATCGTTCCGCAGCCCGCAGGTGAAGTACTCCCTAACAGCCTTGATGGTGAAGGTGGTTTAGCCATTCCACCGTTTGTTGAGCCACATATCCATTTGGATACAACCCAAACCGCTGGGCAGCCAAATTGGAACCAGTCTGGCACCCTGTTTGAAGGGATTGAACGCTGGGCCGAACGCAAAGCAATGCTAACCCATGACGATGTGAAACAGCGCGCATGGCAAACTCTAAAATGGCAGATTGCTAACGGTATCCAACATGTTCGTACCCACGTTGACGTTTCCGATGCCACTTTAACGGCACTGAAAGCGATGCTGGAAGTGAAAAAAGAAGTGGCACCTTGGGTGGATATGCAGATCGTTGCTTTCCCACAAGAGGGGATCATGTCCTATCCAAACGGCGAAGAGCTATTAGAAGAAGCGCTACGTATAGGGGCGGATGTGGTCGGGGCCATCCCGCACTTTGAATTTACCCGTGAATATGGTGTGGAATCACTGCACAAAACTTTTGCATTGGCACAAAAATATGACCGTTTAATCGATGTTCACTGTGATGAAATTGATGATGAACAGTCACGCTTTGTCGAAACCGTTGCCGCCCTTGCTCATCGTGAAAGTATGGGCGCACGCGTTACCGCCAGCCATACCACGGCGATGCATTCTTACAACGGTGCTTATGCTTCACGTTTATTCCGTCTGCTGAAAATGTCAGGGATTAACTTCGTCGCCAACCCGTTAGTGAACATTCACTTACAAGGTCGTTTCGATACCTATCCAAAGCGCCGCGGAATAACCCGCGTGAAAGAGATGCTCGCAGCAAACATCAATGTCTGCTTCGGTCACGACGATGTGTTCGACCCGTGGTATCCACTGGGCACCGCCAATATGCTGCAAGTGCTGCATATGGGTCTGCATGTTTGCCAACTGATGGGCTATGGTCAGATTAATGATGGCCTTAAGCTTATCACTGAGCACAGCGCGAAAACGTTGAATTTGCAAAACTACGGTATCAATGAAGGGAAACGCGCAAGCCTGCTGATCCTGCCTGCTGAAAACGGTTTTGATGCAGTACGCCGCCAAGTGCCAGTACGCTATTCCATCCGTGATGGTCGCGTGATTGCCACTACGCAACCAACTGTGACTCAAATTCAACTCGACGATGTCGAGACGATTCGTTACGGTTATCAGCCACATAGCGAGAACTAAGTTTTACCCCAGCATGGGGCTTGTTGAGCCTGCAATCAATGAGTACCCCGTGTTTCTCTCCTCTGAAATATCTTCATTTGCCTCATTTTTATTGCTAAACCCCAGACTGTTTCTTTACAGTAAAAGTTTCTTTAAGATGAATTAAGTCAAATAAAACGATTGCTGGGTTTCCATGAGAATACTATTAATTGAAGATCACCTTAAAACCCAAGGCTGGGTTAAAAATGGCTTAGAAGAAGCGGGTTTTCTAGTGGATGTGGCGAATGATGGTCGTGATGGTCTCTACTTTGCTTTAGAAAACAATTATCAATTGGTAATTCTCGATATCATGCTGCCGGGTATGAGTGGCTGGGATATTTTAAAAATCTTACGCACCGCCAAAAGCATTCCCGTTATTTGCCTCACCGCACGGGATGCCGTAGATGATCGTATTAAAGGCTTAGAGCTCGGTGCCAATGACTACCTTGTGAAGCCATTTTCATTTTCTGAATTATTAGCACGCGTTAAAAACCAACTCAAAGTGAATCAGCCAACCTCGACAACCATGACAATTGCGGATTTAAAGATAGATCTAACCCGTCATGATGTTGAGCGCGGAGGAAAGAAAATCATCTTAACCCGCCAAGAATTTTCTCTGTTGCTGTTTTTCGTGCTGCATAGCGATGAAATTTTACCTAGAACCTTAATTGCCAGCGAAGTTTGGGGCATCGATTTTGACAGTGATACCAATATCATCGATGTCGCCATCCGTCGATTGAGAAAGAAAATTGATGATGAGTTTGAAGTTAAGCTTATCGAAACCATTCGAGGGATGGGATACCGCTTAAATAGGCCAATAGAATGAAAAAAAAGTCGCTACGCTTTAAACTTATTTCCCTGTTTATCATTCTGATGGTCGCTAATGCTGGCATCGTGACATGGGTTTTGTATCACTCGCTAAAAAATGAGCTGTCAGAACAAGACAATAATTTGCTAGTAAATCGCGCAGAGCAACTCGCTAAGTTAATTTCGGGTGGCATTGATATCAAAACGCTGCCGATGTATTTCCAAAGTATGATGGACATGCGCCAAGATTTGATCCAAATTTCTGATGCGAGTGGGCACATACTCGTCGCGACTAACAGCGAACTTCTGGATACCCAACCGCTGCGGTTAGTGAACCTTGAGCAGCTCAATATCCATGCAATCAACCATTGGCAAACCGCACAAAGCATTCCTATCTCCGCGGTCTATTTCGCCATGAACTCACCATTAGGGCAGCTCCATGTGGTACTCGGTAAAGTTTCCGTCGACCGCAGCGGGGTATTAACCCGATATTTAACCCAAAGCATGCTGGTGTCTGCTCTCTCAATATTGTTGATGGGATTACTGAGTTTATGGTTACTGAAAAAAGGGCTCTCCGATATTCAATCACTGAGCCAGATCACGATCAAAACAGACGTTCATGCACTGAATGATCCGATCGATATTGATCAGCTTCCACAAGAGTTAAAAGAGCTGGGCGAATCAATGAATACCATGCGCCAACGGCTAAAACATGACTTTGTTAAACTAACCCAGTTCGCCGATGACTTAGCGCATGAGCTAAGAACGCCCATTAATGCCATTCGAGTGCAAAATGAAATTACGCTCCAGCGTTCCCGCAATGTGAGCGAATATGAAGAGGTCATCATTAGCAATATTGAAGAGCTCGATAAGCTGGCACAGATGATCCAAAGCACATTATTTATTGCTCGCGCTGAAAATAAAAACATTACGTTAAATCGAGAAAATCTCTCAATCTCGGGATTAGTGAATGAGATTTATGAACTATTTTCGGCTTATGCAGAAGAGAAGCAGATTACGCTTTATTGTGAGCCTTCAACCCTCACACTTGATGCTGATCCGGTATTACTCAGCCGTGTATTCATGAATGTTATCGCTAATGCGATTAAATACTCTCACCCAAATACTCGCGTGGTCACCCAAATCATTGAGCTTCCCCAGCAACGAGAAATCCGCATCACTAACCAAGGGAACCCCCTACAAAATAGCGAGGAAATTTTCACTCGTTTTTGGCGCGGAGATAATGCCAGAACCTCGGAGGGAACTGGGTTGGGGCTGGCAATTGTCAAAGCGATTGTTGAACTGCATGGCGGTTCGGTTAGTTTTGAACACGAAGCAGGTACCAGCACCATTACGCTAACGTTTCCTACAATCTAAAATTTTCTACAATTAAGTAAGATGACAAATTTGTCATCTTACTGTCAGCCACTTTTATCACGCATTCGGTATAACTGATTTCATTCTTCTTTTTGCTATGGAGCGCACAATGAAAAAGTTACCTAAAATCCCCGATTCTCAAATCACGGATGAATCCATTTTCTTTATGAAGCGCCGGCAGCTACTCAAAGCCTTAGGTGTGGGAGCGGCAGGTTTAACCGTTGCAGCGACAGCAAATGCGGGCTTATTTTCTTGGCTAAGTGACGATGCACCAGAGACGCCCGTGACGCCAAGAAAAGCCCTCACATTTATTCAACCTGAAGAATTTCAGCCATCGTTAACCCTGACGCCCGAAGATAAAGTGACTGGCTATAATAACTTTTATGAGTTTGGGCTAGGAAAATCAGACCCAGCTGAAAACGCGCATACCCTCATTACCGACGAATGGACGGTCACCATCGATGGGGAAGTGAATCGTCCTTTGACCCTGAATTTAGATGATATCAACGCCAAGTTTCCCCTAGAGGAGCGTATTTATCGTATGCGCTGCGTCGAAGCTTGGTCGATGGTTATTCCTTGGGTCGGTTTTCCGCTAGCCAAATTATTGGCATTGGTGGAACCCACCAGCAAAGCCAAATATGTCGCCTTTGAAACTCGTTATGCTCCCGAACAAATGCCGGGACAAAAAAGCCGTTATATCGGTGGTGGCTTGCCCTATCCCTATGTTGAAGGACTGCGTTTGGATGAGGCCATGAATCCGCTAACCTTACTTGCCACTGGCGTATATGGAAAAACATTACCCAATCAAAATGGCGCCCCGATCCGCTTGGTTGTTCCTTGGAAATATGGCTTTAAAGGAATTAAGTCTATCGTCAAAATTCGCCTAACTGAGCAGATGCCAGACACCACATGGAACCTATCCGCGCCCAGTGAATATGGTTTTTTTGCCAATGTGAACCCGCAAGTTGATCATCCTCGTTGGTCACAAGCGACCGAGCGTTTTATTGGCGCAGGGGGTTTAGGTCAAGTGACCCGACAGCCTACTTTGCTGTTTAATGGATATGGTGACCAAGTCGCAAACTTGTATCAGGGGATGGACTTACGGAGATACTTTTAATGCCCCAAGAAAACAGGCTATTAGTGAGATTAACCAAAGGAGGCTTTCATCTTATTGCTCTGCTTCCTTTGGTATGGCTGGTTTTTTTAATTGATACTCAGCGACTTGGCGCTGATCCCGCTAAAGACATCCAACATTTTACGGGAATAGCCACTTTGCGCTTGCTCGTCGTTATCGCATTGATCCCCGTTATTGCTAAATTATTGCGATTTACCACGTTGTTTCAGACACGAAAATTACTGGGATTATGGTGTTTTTTCTGGGCTGTACTGCACTTGAGTAGCTATTTATTACTGGAGATTGGCGTCAATAATTTATCACTCTTTTTCGAGGAGGTTTTTTCGCGGGTCTACTTAGTGATTGGCGCCACGGCTTGGCTATGCTTATTTTTGATGGCGGTGAGTTCATTCAACCGCATACGAATCAGCCTAGGCGTATGGTGGAAAAGAATTCACATGCTGCTTTACCCAACGCTATTACTCGCGCTTTGCCACTATGCTTTGTCATTAAAAACTCTAACGCCTGAGCCAATTATTTACTTAGTGTTAGTGGGCGCTGCTTTTGCTTATCGTGTTTGGAGCCAACAAAAACAGCCGATCAAACTTTAGAATAAATTGGCGATCCCCAAGATCGCCAATTTATTAATCAGCGATAAAAAATCAGTTTTTTATCCGCTTCAATATTCATCGAATCCTGCCAAGCCACCAGCGTTAAATGCGCCAGCTTACTCAGCCCCACATAAAATGGAGAATCGCCTTTTTCCTGCATTTTGTCTAAATACAGCAAGCCCCATGGCAAAATATGTTTCCCTAATAATTCAGAAAGATTTTCAGGTTGATGTTCCGCTACCCAAGCCACCATCATCATCAATAAACCAAAATGGTCTTCGGGTTCATTTTGCGTTAAGTGAATATCAATTTGGTTGACTTGCATCCACTCACGAAGTTGCAAAGTAGACTCGCCAAACAGCACATTTTCTTTATCAAGCCAGACTGAACCCCACGGTGGAGAAGGAAGCGCATAAGGGCCAATAAAGAGGCGTTGGTAGGCTTCATCAAGGGTTTCATCATCACGTTGCATTGTCGCCATCTCTGCGGCGATCCCTTGTTTTTGCTCTTCAGAGCCATAATGCCAGTCTGCTACCCACTCACCGGATACCAATAATTCGATAATGTCGGGCACTTGGTCAGGGGAATAATAGAATGCCGCACCAAGGATCCGAGCTGTCACAGAAACATCATTTAAAGCGAGTTCGTTCATGGTGTGTAATCCACTGTTCATGTGTTATTTGTTGTTTTGCTTATTATTGATAAAAATTCTTGGGAACGAAAGGCTTAGCAGAAGGTTGCTAAGCCTTTGTAGTGATGATTAGTTAACGGCCATGCCCACGGTCATATGCAGACCATAGAACACACCTCGTCCAACAATCTCGCCCGCCAACACTAACAGGGTACCGATGCCCAAGTTAATAACGGATGGATTACGTTTCGCGATTAACGGCATGACCCAGCAACCCAGCCCCATCGCTACGGCAACAATCTTAATATCCATTAAGAAGCCGTAATCAGGCACTAAATCCGTTGCTTTTTGTACTGCGGTTTCAATGCTCGCCAAGTCAAACCCTTGGGAAATTGCCGCAGCTGCACTCACTAATAATGCTATCGCACTCAATGCCGGGAGACGACGGATACATTGCAGGTCAAACCCAGCCACACGCAATAACAGCGCGGCTAAGATAGGCCCACCCAAGAATGCCGTTAGCACGAAGTTGATCATGGTGTAGCTGTTATTCCATGTTGGTACCGTTGGGATTTGGTACACACGGGAAGTTGCCACCACAAAGATAGCCGCCAGAACAGCCACCACCACTAACCATAATTTACCTAGCGCAGCCGGCATTTTATTTAACACTGCCAACAACCAATATAAGCCACCAAAGGCAAAGAAGATTGCACCACTGGCAATTTCATTACTCAGTGAAGAAGCCCCTAAGCGGTTGAAGGCATTAAATGCACGCAATGGGGTACCCATGTGCATCGTGGATAATAAGAAACCAATTCCCATTAACCCCCACAGACCGAACATGCTGTAATGCACTTTGCGGTTAAGTTCAGGGGATAGTTTCCCACTTAACAAAACCGCTGCCATCACAATAAATGCACCCGCAACACTTTGACCAATAACCGTGAAAAACATCAATGGCCATTCATGAATTCCCGCGCCCATATTAAACTTCCTCCGGGTTAGCCAGATGACCCGTGGTATCACCGACAGGTTTGCTATTGGCATTCAATTTTAAAACGATATTTGGATGAGTATATTCAGCCGATGGTAATGGTGCGATTTCCGCTAAATCACCATATTTGGCGCGTAGCTCTTCTATCGGCGCCATATCCAATGCGCGTAATGGGCAAGATTCCACACAGATTGGTTTTTTGCCTCCTGCAACACGCTCATAGCAACCATCGCACTTGGTCATATGACCTTTGACTTGGTCAAACTGAGGCGCACCGTAAGGGCATGCCATGCTGCAATAGCGGCAACCAATACAGACTTCTTCATCCACCACCACAAACCCATCTTCGCGTTTGTGCATCGCACCACTTGGACACACTTTGGCACATGCTGGGTCATCACAGTGGTTACACGAAATAGACAGGTAATAGGCGAAAACATTCTGCCCATAAACGCCATCTTGCTCAGTCCAATCACCCCCCGCGTATTCATAAATACGGCGGAAATTCACTTCTGGAGATAAATTTTTAAAGTCTTTGCAGGCTAACTCACAGGTTTTGCAGCCAGTGCAACGACTTGAATCGATATAAAAACCATATTGCGTTGACATATCTGGCATCCTTAAGCTTTCACAACTTCAACAAGATTAGAGTGTGATGGGTTCCCTTTCGCCAATGGCGATGGACGCTGCGTGGTCAACACGTTAATGCTGCCCGCATGGTCAATACGGTTACCATCAGGGTCATACCATGCACCCTCACCCAAACCAACCACACCCGGTAAAATTCGTGGGGTGACTTTGACTTTGACACGCACTTCGCCTCGGTCATTGTATACGCGGACTAAATCCCCATGTTTCAGGGAGCGTTTCGCCGCATCTTGTGGGTTGATCCATAACTCTTGAGGACAAGCCGCTTTCAATACATCCACGTTGCCATAGGTTGAGTGGGTACGTGATTTATAGTGGAAGCCCGTCAACTGTAATGGGAATTTCTCCATTAATGGATCGCCATACTGCTCAAACCCAACGGAATAGACTGGCAATGGATGGATAACATCACCTTCTTCCAGCTCCCATGAATTTTGCAGCTCCGCTAATTGCGCAGAATAGATCTCGATTTTTCCTGATGGCGTGGTCAATGGGTTCGCAATTGGGTCTTCACGGAAACTTTGATAAGCCACATGGTGACCTTTAGGATCACGTTTTTTGAAGATACCTTGCTCACGGAATTCTTCGAACGTTGGCAGCTCAGGTAATGCAGCGCGAGATTGTTCGTATAAATGGCGCAGCCACTCTTCTTGGGTACGATTTTCAGTGAACTGCTCACCGACACCCATGCGTTTGGCAATTTCGCTGGTCATTTCATAGATATTGCGGCTTTCAAAACGCGGTTTGATAGCTTGGTCAGCAAAAATAACGTAGGACATATTCCCCGCAGAAGCATCCATACAGAAATCCATTTGCTCAGATGCAGTGCAGTCTGGCAGTAAGATATCGGCATATTTTGCCGAGGCGGTCATGTGGTTATCAATCACCACAATCATTTCGCACTTCGATTCGTCTTGCAGGATATCGTGGGTACGGTTGATTTCTGAATGTTGGTTAACTAAACAGTTACCTGCGTAGTTCCATACCATTTTAATTGGCACATCCAATTTGTCTTTACCACGAACACCATCACGAGTAGCGGTCATTTCAGGGCCACGTAAAATGGCGTCAGTCCACATAAACATGGAAATGCTGGTTTGCACTGGGTTAGTCAAAGTCGGCATACGCACGAATGGAATGCTGTAAGAACCTTCACGAGCCCCCGTGTTACCGCCATGAATACCGATGTTACCGGTTAAAATCGCCAGCATTGAGATAGCGCGAGAGGTCAACTCACCATTCGAACGACGCTGAGGGCCCCAACCTTGCACAATATACGCCGGTTTTGCGGTACCGATTTCACGGGCTAATTTCACAATGCGATCTGCCGGAATACCGGTGATGGATGCCGCCCATTCTGGCGTTTTCGCTTGACCGTCAGGACCATCACCCAGAATATAAGCTTTGTAGTGCGCATTTTTGGGCGCGCCAGCTGGCATGGTGGTTTCATCATAACCCACGCAATATTTATCTAAGAATGGCTTATCCACTAAGTCTTCTTTGATCATCACATACGCAATGGCGTTAACCAGCGCCGCATCAGTACCCGGACGAATTGGGATCCATTCATCTTCACGTCCTGCACCTGTATCGGTGTAGCGTGGATCGATGATGATCATTTTTGCGTTAGATTTTTCGCGAGCTTGTTCAACATAGTAAGTGACCCCACCGCCGCTCATACGCGTTTCGCCAGGGTTGTTACCAAACATCACGACTAATTTAGCGTTTTCGATATCTGATGGGCTATTACCGTCTGCCCAGCCACCAAAGGTGTAATTCAGGCCTGCCGCAATTTGTGCGGTACTGTAGTCGCCATAATGATTTAAATAACCACCACAGCAGTTCATGAGACGCGCAATTAAAGTCGCACCCGGTGGCCATGATTTTGTCATAGTGCCGCCAAGGGTACCTGTACCATAGTTCAGGTAGATGGACTCATTACCATAATCTTTAATTAAGCGCTTCATGTTGTCGGCAATAGCGTCGAAAGCTTCTTCCCAACTAATGCGCTTAAATTTACCTTCACCGCGTTTGCCTACACGCATCATTGGGTAGCGCAGACGGTCTGGGTTATAGACGCGGCGGCGCATAGAGCGGCCACGTAAACATGCACGGACTTGATGCAGTTCTTCATACACGTCATTACCCGTATTATCGGTTTCGACGTATTTGATTTCGCCATCTACAACATGCATACGCAGTGGGCAACGGCTTCCACAGTTAACTGTACACGCACTCCAAACAACTTTTTCATTCCCTGATGGTGTCGATGTTTTTTGCTCTGTTTCCGCTGAAGCGCTAAACGGAAGAGAAAATCCTCCCGCTGCGGCGGCTAAACCTGTCACGGCGCCCGCTTTCACAAAGCCGCGACGGCTAAGAGGAGCAAAAACAGCAGCTTTCTCTTTTATATTGGCCATATATAACTCGCTCACTTAAATTGCAATTGCTTAAAATAATAAGAAGTTTTTTCGCTAAAATTTTTTTCGTTAAAACAATGGAATTAAAAAACGTAGTTTGTGTGCCATTAGCGATAAAACCACCAGCCACATAATTAGAGGTAATTAGAATTTTTGATTGAGTTAATAATATCAATCGGGGAATTTGAGAGATTGTCTTACATCAATAAACACATTGATAATCAACATCATCAATGTGTTTATGCCGCTTCATTCGCGGTTTATTTCACCTATTCGTTATATAATTAAATACATAAAAAAGAGATTTATAATATATAACTGTCTATATTCAAATGATTATCCAAAAATAACACTCTCAAAGCTTTATTATTTTCTGATTATTTTTTATCGATATTCTAGCGAGGAGATCCACGGTTTAAAAAACATCATATTGTACAAATTATTGTGATATCGCTAACGACAGACAATAATGCAAATGAGATTGGTTTTCGTTATTATCTAAGGCTATTTCTCATTCAAAATACTCATTTTGCTTTTAATTAAGGAAATATAAAAACTTAATTTTTTAATAAAGAAACCCCCTAACCACATAAAAAACCTAGATTAAAAGACTAAAAACTATTTGATTTTTAATTTGGTTTACACCCCTCGATGGAAATACAACAATTATAATTCCATCACGTAAGAGGACATATGATGAGTGAACACCTTTCCTTTGAAAGCACGCAAGCCTATAAATTACCCATTCAAGATATTAGCTTTTACTTTGCCGGAGAGAATGAAGCTCAAATAAACAATTTAATCGGGCACTATATAAGAAAAAAAAGAAAAGAACTGGGTTTGACTGGAAGCCAAATCGCTAGCCGTGTTGGTGTCAGTCAGCAACAGTTTTCACGGTATGAGGTAGGGATCAGCAATATCACATTACCGAGATTATTTTTAATTATTAGCAAACTTGACATGGATATTGAGACATTCCTCAACGACCTTGTCATGATCGTTAAACGACTACATACACAGGATTAAAGAGGTAGTGATAGATAATCTCTTTATTGGACAGATTATCTATCACGCTCATATTTAATCATTTGCAATAAAAAGCATACATATCATTGGTGAAAAAGATATACCCACCACTCTTCTGAGGATAGAGAAAGATATCCATATCTAGGTTAGGGTCCAAATAAGACTGAGATAAATATTTTTCTAACTCCGAAGAATCTGTATTATCCGAATTCAATAGAATATTTTTCTTGGATTTGATTTTAAGGCTATCGCCGATCTTTATAATATCGATATAAACCTTTCTTGCTACCTCACTCTCAATACCATTTTGGCTAAACTTACCCTTTAAATTCACCCACCCTTCATGATCGCCTAAGGTATAAGAAATGCTCAAAGAAAGTTTCATATTGTCTTCAATAGAAATAGTCCTAAATGATGAACGACAAATAATGTCATCTGACTTATTAACCTGGTATACCGCAATAGAAGAAAAAATAATTGCTAATGTATAAACAACAGCTTTCAAAATACTTTTTTTCATTTTTATTATCCAGCCCAATCCATGATGTAATACGAAACACATTCATTATCTTTTAACGAAAATGAATCTAACTCTCTGATGCAATAAATGATTGACAATTTATTAGTGAAATTTCGTCTTATCACATACATATATTGATAATCATCAAATGACTTTGAAATAATTTCATCTGAGAGAAATTTAGATAAGTTCGGATTTAAATCCATCTGCTTATTACAGAGTATTATTTTACTTTTAATTTCTCCACAATGAGTATAGTTTGATAAGCTACTACTTTTTTTTTGAAAATCGATATAGCTAAAAAAAATTGTTGTCATCAATACAATTAGAACTAGCATAATGATTGTTCTTTTCACTTCACGACTTGAGAAACTGAGCCACACATTCTTTTTTTTAATATACCCAGAGGGATATTTCGGAGGAGTATTTATGCTAATTTTTTTATGGTTCTCTACTTTTTCCACTTTAGGAATATGGATTTTTTCTATTTTCCCATCATATTTTCTATCAATTTTGTGCTTATTTCTAAACCTACTACTATTTACATTATTTATCGACGAGTTAAGAATATGTATATCATCAACAAGCCTATACCCTCTTTTAGGAATATTCTTTATTATCTCAAAATTATTTTCCAGTTCACTAAATGCTTTTCGTAACAACAAAATGTTTTGATAAAACGTATTGATTGTCACAAACTTCTTTTTTTCACCCCAACCCGCACTAAATAGCTCATCTTGTGAAATAACTTCATTATCTCCATCTACCTTATTTTTTATTAAAAATAAAAGAATATTCGCAGCTGGCGTTAGGACTTTACGTTTATCTCCATTAAGTATGTATGTGATTTTCTTATTGGTGTAGTCAAACTCAAACTTGTCATTAATTATATATTTTATACTCGATTTCATAATTTCATTCTTTATTAATATAGTAAAACATCGCCACACTATACTACCCATACGAGTGAACCGAAAATTGAAATAAATCATAAAAATCTAAAATAAATTTGAAGGTTTTATTGAGTTTTTCAGCATCGATAAATCACAACACATTGTTAATAATGAATATTTTTAGAATTCCATATAAATAAAAATACTTAAGTAGTTTATTTAGTTTATCCAGCTGAAGAGTGAGGGTATTCTGCATCCCAGAACGAGAAGGCTCCAAAACATTCATCTCTTAATGATGAAAATGATTTCTATTATCTATCATTTCGCCAGCACAACAGTTCCTTGCATTAAAAATGGAGAAATTTAAATTTGAATTTTTGGATATACATATCCAGAGATTTTTAATGCACATTATTAAATATAAATACTCTTATGAGGATGATTAAATGAAAAAGATGTTATTACCTTTAATTTGTAGCAGCGTATTACTTAGTGGTGCTGCATTTGCAAATACAGGGGAAGTACAATTTATTGGAGCGGTAACTTCTGCAACTTGTGATATTGATACCGAAGTCGGTGGATTAGTTAAATCTACAATTGATTTAGGCAAAATGACAACAGCAGATACCAATGGTGACTACGTTGAATTTAGTTTAGTTCCACGTACTGACGAATGTTTGAAAAAAACTAATGGTCAAGTAGGTTGGCAAAGCGCTGGATTTACTAATTCAGGTCTTGCAAATATGAAAGGAACAGCAAATGGTGTTTCTATTCAATTAACCGCAATGAACTCAACCACACCAAATCAAGATGTAACTTATAACAGCCAAACAGTTGATTTTGGTAATGGAACAGATGCTATTGGAAATATGAATTTCAAAGCAAGAATGCTGGCAACAACAGGTCAAACAGTTACCGAAGGTACCATCATTTCTACTGCGACTTATGCAGTGGCATATAAATAATTAGTTTTATATTTTTAAATTAAGGGTCTTTGACCCTTATTACCGCTTACAAATAGTGATGGATATATGCGTTTAAAATCGGTCAATGCTTTTATATTATCCCTGTTGGTAAGTCCATTTTTTGTATATGCAAACTTGAATATGGATTTCTTGCATGGAGGAGTTCAATCTCAGGCAGCAAGTATTTTTGATGATAGTGTTAAATACCCAGAAGGTCACTATATTGTAGAGGTGATTTTTAATCGCCATCCAATGGGAAGAAAAGAATTAATTATATTAACCAAAGATAGAGAAAACCTTTGTTTAAATACCTCATGGATAAATGAACTTTCATTACCTATTAATTTAGCTTTATTTGAAAATGACTTCGATGCAGAAAGAAACTGCTACAACTTAGGTCATTATCCTGGTGTTCAAATTGACTTTGATAATGCAAAACAAGTTTTGACTTTTAATATTCCACAAGTCGCCTTAGATAATTCAAAAAACCAACAAGAATGGGATTATGGAATACCAGGGATCAAAGTTAACTATTCCGGGTATGTCTCTAAAACAACATCCGCTAATACCCAAATTTATGGGGATTTCGACTTATATTCTAATTTTGGTCGATGGGTAGGTTACGTCCGCAGTAGTTATCTTAAAAATTCAGGAACCGAGACTTCGGAAGCAACCATTTCAACTGCCATGAAGTCTATACAGGGAAGTTTTATCGCTGGTAAAACAATAACATCAATGACGATGTTGCCTAACTTTGTGTTTTACGGAATGGCGTTACGTTCAGAAAAAAATATGCGCCCATGGGAAATGCGAGGTTATGCCCCCGTCATTTCAGGTGTGGTCAGTTCGAATGCAAAAATTACCATTTCACAAAATGGATACGTTCTTAGCTCTCAAGTCGTTCCTGCAGGTGCATATCAATTAAATGATATTTCACCCGTCAGTAATGGTGATTTGACCATTACTGTTGAAGAAGATAACGGAACCAAAACCGTAAGATATGTGCCAGTTGCCACGCTCCCATCATTATTACGAGCCAATGAGATGGATTACAACCTCGTCATTGGTGAGCGGGAGCTAACTGGAAAGCGTGAAAGCCATCCATTCCTTTTGGGTGCTCTTGATTATGGGTTTACGTATTTTACGTTGCAAACAGCGGGAATTTTACACAGTGATTATCAAAGTGCTGGAATTGGTCTGAGTAAAGAGTTTGGTCAATTTGGTGCCGTCTCTTTTAACGTGAATGCTGCCAACAGCAATTTTCAAAAACAGACTCCCACATCACCTGATGCCAAGCAATCAGGGATAAGTTATATGCTGAAGTATGCTAATTCACTGTCGAATACGACTAACTTACAGCTTTTAACTTACCGTTATACAGGCAAAGAGTACGTTGATTTTAATGAGTTTAACCAAAATGCGCTGTACCAAAGAAGTAATCGTAAAGAGCGCTATGAAACCATTATTTCTCAAAATTTTGATAACAGCTTTATCAGCCTGTCGGGATGGGTACAAACCTACCGTAATCGTATCTGCAATGAAGTCGGCGCTAACGTGACTTATAACACTGCCTTCAAAGGTATCGACTTTTCGGTATCCGCTGATTATCAGAAATTAAATGACCATGACCGAGATAATTATGCCATCTCCGTCGGTGTGAATATTCCGTTTAGTGTGTTTGATAAAAACCATTTTTGGACGAACTCAGTGAGTTATGACCGTGATAATAAAGCTAATTTTAACTCCGGTATCGCAGGAAACATTAATGAAAAAGTGAACTACAGCGTGAATACCAGCAAAGATCGTGATAGTTGGTCAAACTCTGCTTACTTTGGATTTAACCAAGATTGGATTAATACAGGTGTGGCGATTGCCCAAAACCAGCATCAAACCACAGGCTCTATCAATGCCTCCGGTAGCTTGCTTGCCACGCAACAAACCGGCTTATTTTTAACCAATGTGCGACAAGATACTGTCGCCATCGCCAACATTAAGAATATCGGAAATATTGTTTTTAATGATTCACCGCCTACGGATAGACATGGAAATACCGTCATTGGTGTATCTCCTTATATTGAAAATAATTTAAAAATCAATACTGAGGAAGTTCCGAACAACGTTGAGTTACTCGATTCGGTACAACGTGTTGTTCCAACAGATAAAGCCATTGTTTATCGCGAGTTCAAATACTCAACCATACATCGATACATTTTGAGACTGAAAAAGAAAAACGGTGAGTTTGTGTCTGCGGGTAGCACTGCTCGAACAGAAAATAACGACTATGTGGGATTTGTCTCCAATGGCGGTGTTTTGCTGTTGAATTTATTAAGTCAGCCTAATGCCATTTTCATTACCTCCTCAAATGATGAGGTATGCACCTTAAATATGAATGGGGTAAAACCCAATGAAAACCAAATCATGGAGATCGAATGCAATGATTAAGCTCATATCCAAACTCGCTATCTTGCCATTTTTGTTAACCTGTTTTAATGCCTATTCCGCATTCACACTGAATGGCACTCGATTTATCTATGATGAAGGTCGTAAAAATATTGCGGTTGAAATTAAGAATAATAGCGAAAAAGCCTATGGTGGGCAGGTCTGGATCGATAACCTCAAAGGGGATGATGTTTTCTTTGTTCCCGCGCCTAACTTATTTAAAGTCGCAGCCAATGAAAAACAGCTTGTTCGCTTAATTTATATTAATGACATACTGCCAAAGGATAGAGAGTCACTGTTTTGGCTTAATGTTCAAGAAATCCCGCCGGTTGCATCTGCGGAAGAGGGCAATGTCCTTGCTGTGGCATTAAATACGCAAGTTAAGCTAATTTATCGCCCTAAAATCCTTGCAGAAAACCGTGAAGATGCAGAAAAAAATATCACGTATAGCGGCTCAACTCTGAAGAACCCAACACCTTATTACTTTGCACTCACACAAGTTTCCATCAACAACAAACCGCTGTCTTTATCCGCGGATGTTGAACGCTCAATTAGCTTATTCCCGCCTTTCAGCGAGATGGATTTACAGCGCCCGTTATCCGGTAAAGTCACCGTTGAAGCCATTGATGACTACGGTGCTCGACGTGTGATCGAACTTCAATAAGGACATCATCATGGCAAAAAAAGGGGTTTACCTTGGAATATTGATGTTCTTCTTCGCGCTAGATGCTAGTGCCGCTAGATGCCAAAACATCTCTATTAAATATTCATTTCCAGCACAAATCGACGTGACGAACAAAAAAGTTGGTGATCAACTCTATACTTTTGGCGCCCCTGGTGTCCCATTAACTTTAGCAGGGCAATGCTTACGAGCTTCAAGTGGCGCGGGAAATACAACCGGAAACTTTATTTATATTGTTGATAAATATGGCGCATCACCAAATGATTGCCCAAATGGTGGAACCGTCGATAAAAACTCATCTGATGGAATTTTAAGATTTCGATCAACAGGAAGCTGTAGTAATAGTGCTTGGATACTGGTTTTAGACTACAAAACTAGTGGAACGGGCTATACCAATTTAGCCAATGCTGGCGGAGGAACAGACTCCGGCACCGTTTACTTACAGAAAATCCCCCCTGTCGGGAAAACGGTTGTTAACCCTACTTACATGTTAACCAAAAAATTCTATTCACGAATTGGTAATAACAGCCGTACGTTGATGTCAGAGAGTGTCGCTTTCAGTGCGCCAACATCGATGACCCTCGTCAATAACGCATCCTGTGCTGTTTCAGTCAACGATGTGGATTTTGGTAACCAAACGGCAAGTTCAGTTAACGCAAAATCTGTTGCCGGTAAAACTATCAACGTCGCATTTACCTGTAATGCGGTGCTACCCGCCTATACCTTAAGTTTTTCAGGGAAGGATGGCGTCAACAATGCTGCAAATGGAATTATCAATGTGAAAAGTAATCCATCCGTTGGTTATCAATTCACATGGGGCAATAGTGCATTTAAACCTGTAAATAGTGCCGTCGTTATCAATGGCGCCGCTATTGCGCCAAACACTAAGCCAACAACAGCAAACTTCACCATTCCAATTACCGTCAAACCCGTTCCGTTAACGACTCAAACGGCAGTGGGGGCAGCTAATACCGCCTTGACCATTAATGTAAAACTAAACTAACAGGATTTTTATGATCAAGAGATCTCTATTCCTTTGTGCTGCATCGTTATTTTCTATTTATGCTAATGCAACAAGCTTTGCGACCAACGTAACGGGTGGGACAGTAACCTCGAATATTAATATGACGGTCAAGGCTTCTTGTGCCGCTTCAGTAGCAGATATCGACTTTGGCGAGCAATCTGTCAGTGACATTAAAAATGGCAAAGTGGTTGAAAAACCGATGACTATTGCAATCACTTGTGATGCAACTTTAGCATCTTATACGATGGCATTAACCTCGGCTGATGGCGTTGATGCCACAAAAAGTATTTTGAAGACCAAACAAAATACCACTGTAGGTTATCAGTTGACATGGAAGACCGCTGAAATGGCTCCGATCAATACTCCTGTTTTGGTTGATGGCGTTGCCAAAGCCCCTGTCACGAAACCCACAACACCTAACGTATCCATTCCTATTAACGTAAAACCCGTTTTACTTGGTACGACGGGTTCACCAGGAGCCGCCAGTACAGCATTAAATATTAATTTAACATTCAACTAGTTGAGGTGACTATGCGCAAATCTATTTTGCTCATCAGCGTATTGATTTTTACGCATATCAATAGCTATGGAGCACTCACCAAACAATCATCCATGGTTGGTCAAGAACTGGCATCGCAAATTAGGATGAGTGTGAAAATTGCCACTTGCCTGCCAGCAACGATCGATAATATTGCTTTTGGTGCATTGGATAGCGCAACTGTTTTATCTGGCGAAATAGAGGGACATACCACGCTATCATTAGATTGCTCAGGAACCATAGTTCCACAACGTGTTTCACTATTATTTGAACCCGCTACCCCTCATTTAACCATGGGGGCATCTGGCTATATTGGTTCCGTTAACAACACGCTTGGTTATGTAGTCGCATGGGAAGATAGCCAAGTTGGAGACATTGACGCAGGTGTGCCGATGGGAAAAGAGCTTTTACTTAAAAAGCCCACAGCCTCATTAATGAAAGTGAAACTGAAAGTAAAACCTATTGCATTACCCATTGGTAGCAATAGTGTGACTCTAGGCAGTGGGAGCACCCACATTACAATCAAAATAAAATACCTTTAATGTGAGCGAATTGATGAATAAAACACTTCCCTTCTGCTTTCTTTTCATGCTGATGAGTAGCTACCCTTTACATACCGTTGCCGATGAAATTTTACCCGACACGGTTCTGACCATCTCGCTAGATATCGTCAACATCACTTGCGATATTAATGATGGGAAAGGCTTCAATAAAATTGTCGATTTCGATGTGATCAATGAAACCGATTTACTTGCAGGAAAGCAACCCGCTGTAAAAACGCAATTTATTGTGGATTGCAATAAAAGTGGCTTTAAGCCTAATAATATAGATATTAAGGTTCATCCCGGGGCTCAAGGGGCTCTGAATAATGGTGTTGGTGGTGAGTTGAAAACCAATTTATCTGGTGTTGGAATTTATTTATCCTGGATGGACAAGAGTCCTATTGATTTATCTGGAAAAAACAAACGATTCAGTGCTAATGGTAATAACCAATTTGATATTAGCTTTTTTGCCAAGCCATATGCTCAATCACCAAGTGTCGAAAAAGGTATTATGAAAAGCAGTGTTATTATTAGTGCGCTCTACAAGTAATAACGATTACTCACAGTTACCCACGGCATAATATTTATCAAAAATCACAATGTACTTGCGGCTTTTCTTGGTTAAACGCGCATCTTGATACGTTTGATTAGGTAGCAAGTAAAGGACGTAAGGCTCGGTATCATCCTCTGCATTGCAATTGTTATGCAGCAGCACTCTAAAATAGGTATTCCCTGTATTTTTTAACACACCTGCATTTTGGTCGAGCGTATATTTAAAATCAGGCTGTTTGGGTCTCACGACGAAGTACGTTTCTAAACTGACCGTTGGGTAAAATAGCGGCTGTTTGCGTTGCTCATGATCATTTTGCATTTCAAGTGGCGTTTCACTAATGATGATTTTGTAATAGCGCTCTTGGTTATCCACGGTTCCGCGATAAAAAATTTTAAAGAATTCCTGCTCTCCTGGTAATAAAATTTTCTTCAGTGGGGTAAAGATAATTTCCCCATTATGAATAGCTCGCCCTTGTTCATGGCTGCCTGGTTTATCAATTTGATACGCACTAAAGCTGTATAAATTGGTCTTTTTCGTATCGTTAATATAGGGCTTAGAAAAAAATTCTTTCTCGGAATCCATCGAAGAAATATCCGAGCTAATGTATAGCGCGTTAGCACTATGATTGAAGGAAATCATCACAAAAAAAAGTAAGAATTTCAGCAAAGAATTTAATTTCATGTTTAACCTGTTAATGCTGAAGAAAAAGGCGACTTAAGATTAAATAAATCGCCTCAAAAAATGGGTCATATTTAATGAATATCGGGGCCTGTCCAGATGGCTTTTACCGTCACGGTACCACTTGCCGAAACTGTCCCTAGCCAGTCAATTCCATCTAGCGTAAAGAATGAATTCGCTTCATTCATTGGAAATGATAAGTCTAAATTTGTGCGATAAAACGAACCTAAATCTTCATTCGGTTTTGCCCACGGCGTCTCTTCCCATAACGCATTTTTGAGGGAGATTTCATTGCTATCGCAGCTAGCTCGGTAAGACTCTAAGCTTCCCGTGTAATTTTTAAATGATAAATACGCTGAAAACGGCACTTTGAATTTGTCATCATTGGAACTAAACAAGCAGTACGATTGCCCTTTTAGCGTGGTACTTGGGCCTTCTACTTTGGCGGTGATAGAGTCTGCCTGCCTTGGTCCACTGGTCGTCACAATATAATTAAATTCAATTGGCGGCTCTTCATTTCCCACTTTCCCGGTTTTAGATTGGTTCGGGTTAAAGTCGGCAGGGATAATACTGATCCCATAATCCCGCGGTTTAAGAATAATAGTATTGGACGGTGTAAATTCGTAATAACCCGATTGAGGTACCGCTGAGTTGGTAAATGAGAATGTAAAAAACTCTTGGCTATTTTTAAAATCAACATTCGACGACACCAACCGCTTCAAAAACGTATTGGATAGAAATATCGATACATTCTTATTGTTGCCTTTAAAATAATAGCTCGCTGGATACGTTGTATTGTAATAATACCAGCTATTACTCCCGTCATCAGGGCCAATCAATATCGTGTTAGCCGCGGGTACAAACGGAATCAATGTATTATTAACTTTTAAACTCAACATAATATTGGCGAAAATCTCCCCCTTTGTCTCATGGTCAACAACTTGGCAGATAATCCCATTTTGACTTAATACGATACCGATTCTGCAAAATTGAGAGCCTAATCCCAAGGTTGGATTTCCATTACTATCTATAAATATCTCTTGCAACGCTCCCGTTGAAGTCAGCTTTATATGCCCAGATTTAGTAATATTAAATTCATGGGATGCGATAATCTGCCCACCGACACTTTGGCAAGACTCACCTTTGCTTGGGTTATAGTCCGTTTTTGTCATACAAGATCTATAGCTATAACTTTCGACGGTTCCCACAGGTAACTTAAGGAAATATTGGTAGGCAGAGTCGCTGAAGATCCCCCTCGCATAGTAAGATTCCCCATTAATATTACTTTGCACTATCTTGTAAGCGCCATCTTTCCCAATGTATTGCGCAGGCCAATAACCACTGTCGTCATTGCAATATCCTCGCATACACCGATTCCCAGTAAATGGTCTATCTATCTGAGAATTTTCTAACCAAATATCAACAAATTGGTTTGCTTGAATAGACGTATTCACATACCCCATATAGCCCAAACTAAGCTGTAGCGATTTTGAGTAACGCGTATATTTGTTAGCCCCCGAAAAACGCGGGTCGGTTGTTCTCGGTGTAATGAAATATTCGTCATCAACGTTATTTTCAATAAAAACATAGCTGTTAGTTACAGTGACAGCGTGCGTTGCTGCGCTGAATAAAAAATTCAAAATAACAGGGGCAATTATGAATATAAGAAATCTATTTCTCTTCATCGTTAAATTCTCATTATCTTTTCGCATAACTAGATTGCGGCTCACAAGTCACCTCACCTACCCATAAAGCACCGCGTGCTCCTTGTAGGTTTAAATCGGCTTCGCAGATCGTTTTCTCATCTTCTTGCAATAACGAGATCACCGGATACCGCACATCAACGTCCATGGAGAATTCCCCATTTTTATCGGTTTTTGTTCGCCCAATATGGTTACGAATCGAGGCATATTTTATGTATTCACCATCTGGTGATTTAAGCCGTCCAAACACCGTGACCAACTGACGAACTTCGGGTTGATAAAACGCGATATTGCCCGGATACAGCGTGACGGATTTATTGCGTCCAGAGACAATGTCAAAACTGTCTTTTGACTTCCCGTCGTTCATTAACTGGATGTCGTAATCTGAATATGGTGACAATGGAATAAAGGTATTTTTTCCGCTGATTGGGTAATTTTGCCCATTCACCTTCGCCACCATGCTACCGGCACCTTGAATCTCAGAATTAATAATTACCCCTGATTTTCCTTGGTTGCCGCTTGGTGTGATCATGCCATTGCTGTAAGCCACCGATCCGCGAGAAGTTAAGTTACCGTTCAGTCGGTCGCTATCCGGTCGGTTAATCGTGACGGTGCCCGAGTTATATTTCATGTCATAAGAGGCGTAGGCCAGCGTCGAAAAATCCGAAGCGCCATTATCTTTATCACGCACTAACTTAGAGACCGAAATTCCCGCATTGGTGATCGGCGAGTTTTCAAAACTTTTGTTGGCGTAAATATTGGCTTTCATATTGCCATTCGTGGAAGATACGCCCGTGCTTAACCACGTAGACAGCGGTAATGAGAAATCTAAATTCACATATTTTTCGTTAGTACTGTTTTGATTATCATAGTGATAACGCTGTACACCGGCTCTGAGCCCAACCGTTCCATAGCGCCCAGAAAACAGCGTATTCGCATATTCGTAGTTAATTGAATCACTGCCTACGCGACGGTCTTTGGTATTACTGATCGTGAATGAACCCGTTCTATCAATAATCTTGTCGAAGTTAACTGTCGCGCCATAGGAATAGTTATCCGCATCGTAAAGCGGTAAATCCCCTTCAATCACTGTTCGTTCTCGTGATGCCCAAAAAGAGCCATAACCGTCAGGAATACTGACAGAAATCGTACCAATGTTGCGATGGCTGCCGTGATTCTCCAGCATGCCCTGCCAAGAAATCGAGATATAGTTATTAATCGACGCGTTGATGCTCGTTTCTTGAACTAGGAATTTATCAAAACCATAGTTTGACATCTGAAAGCGTATACCTGACAGCACTGGGAAGTTATAGGCAAATGAAGCTCCTGCTAAATAGCTTTTCTCAGGGGCTTGGCTATGACGACCTTCTCCACGAGCATAATTTCTTTTATCGAAATCAACATAGCCCCCGTACATTTCCCAATTCAGTTTGTCGAAGTTTCCTCCGATTGCCCCTAAGGATTTATTAATTGTCTGGTTTTGAGTGGTGACCACTTTCCCATCGACAACCGTTTCGATAGTGACATCATAGATACCAAAAGGCAGCATACTGGTATCGACTTCAAAGTTACCCATTGGGAAGTTTTGGATGTTAAGAAGCTTACCTTGGCGATAAATACGAACTTCACCAGGGCTATTTAAGAAGGCATAAATAGGGGTCAGTGACTGCTGTTTATTGTTGACGACACTCTCGGAGTTATTTCCGATAGTGACCGCATAAATTTTACTACTGCTCAACGCGGTTAAGCTGGCAATGGATTGTAAATTCCACGTACTCATTAAACCCAATGCGACACGCAGCCCATTAAAGTCACGCTCATACATCGCTCGGTATAATTCAACACTTGCATTGGATTTACCGATGCTATAAGCCGACGCATTAATATTAAAATGGTGTTCTGCTGCAGCAAATAACGCGTCTAAATTAAAATAACTACTGGAGCTATTTTGTGCATTTTTTACCTGACTTTGGAATACACCTAAATCATAGTTTGCCACTGCCGAAAGTGAATTAACGGATGAATCCCCTAATACAGAATGCCTTGCGTGGGTTTTCGGTGCAAAAGCGGCTTTATCAACATCTAATGATAAATTAAATGACGAAATATTTAATTTCAGCGCCGCATTATTGTCGATAACAATACCGTTGTTATCATCAAAAATGGCATCTTGTTTATTTTCAATTTTATCAACCAGCAAACTATTCAGTTGAGGACCTTGCGTACTGTCAATGAGGTGAATACTCGATAACTTAATTTTACCTTGGTCAATGACAATAACTGCATCCGCGATTTTATCTTCGCTTTGGTTTTTTTTAGCATCATCACTTAATCGTAGAAAAACAGGCACAGACATTCCTTCTTCCAATGCACTCACAAATGCCGGAGGAATAATGTAGCCACCAATTTTAATACTCTTCATCTCACTGGCATGAATGGTGTTTGAAAAAAAAATGCTTAATATTGATAAAGCAATAACACTCTTACGCATGATTAAAGTCCGTTATTAATTATTTGACGACAATGAAATCTCCTTTGTGCCAAATACCTACGCTAGATTTTTTATTATTAAGATCGACAAATTGTAATTTCACAGCTAAATGTGGCATGAGGTAATAACGCTCACGACAAATACCGTCCACACTGTATTTTTGTTTTTCAGGTAAACATGGCCCTGATGCCACCACACGAAATGAACTATTCCCTATATTGGAAACTTGGGAGTTTGCATATTGGTAATTAAATTTTTCAATTCTTGGTGCAACAACCAAGATAGTGCTAATGGTTGCCGAAGTTGTTGCTGAGGCAGATTTTGCACTTTTTGTAACACCGCTTTCACCAATAGGGTCATCTTTCCAATTTAATCGGTAATAACGTTCTTTATCGTCTTTAGGACCTTGATAGATAATTTTAAAAACATCTTTTGCTTGCCCCGGCAAAATCAAATTAGCAGGGGTTGATAATATTTCATTGGGATCCGTTACTGGAATAACTTTTCCATTCTCAAGTGGCGAGTCTATTTTCTCGATAGTTAAATTAACGAGCCTTGCCGTATTAACCGTATTTTCAATTTCTTTTGCTAATGAGTCTTCATCCGGCGATATGATTTCAGTGATATTGCCTACATTAACCGCAAAGCTCATTTTTAGTGGGAGAATAGATAATAAAGCTAATGCTAATGTTATTTTTTTCATAATTATTAATTTTAAAAAAGATAACGATAAAGATAATATTTCCCTATAGTATCTTTATCGTGAAAATTAGTTATTCACTAAGCGTAAATAATCAATTAAGGAGCTGGTGTGAAAGTACCATCCCAAGTAGCAGTGAACTGAACTTTAACATCACCATCCCATGAACCATCGGTCAGTGCTTTGAAGTCTGTCGCTGCGCCAGCCGCTTCCGCGCTAGCGATAACGAAGGTGAACTCACCACGGTCAGTTGCACGCTCTGAACCATTGTAGATACCATCCGCAGCTAAGTTATCTAAACCTGATGTTAAGCCTTTTGAAGTATCGATTAACACAGTGTCAGTCGTTTTATTCAGATCTTCACCATTCCATTTAACGCCAACAGTTAATTTAGAATCATCTGTTGTTCTCGCTAAAGTGTTAGAAATGATTTTTGATGCTAATTTAAAATCTGTTGCACCTGATTGACCTTGAATAGCGATATCAAATGCGCCATTTTGTTGGTTAAAGCTTTTCTGACCTTCTGCATAGTTAAATGTTAAGCTTTTTAATGGCGTAACAACCAGCATACTTGTCGTATCTTTAATTGCGGTCGCTTGCCATGTTGCTGTCGCTTGAGCAGTACGAGTGTCAGCATTAGCAACTGTAGCAAAGGAAGCAGCAATAATTGTTGATAGCAAAACAGATGCCATTTTTTTATTTAACATGTTGTTCTCTCTATTTAATATCCATGAAGAAAAAATTTAATTGCATAGCATAAAAAACACATTCATTGTGTGTTTTATAAAAAACAATCGAATTTCCCAGAGAATATGCTTAATAAAATAACCAGAATTAACTGATTATTTTATTTCTAATTTAAGAGGAAAATTTAGCAGTTATTTATGATGGTTTTTGTTGAGTGATTTCCCCAGGAAGTATATTTACTCGCACTTCCTTTATTACCCATTCTTTTTTCAGAGTCAGTATCTTTTTCGACATATTTAATGACATCGACCCATCGTTTATCTAGAATACTTAAAAAAATATCAAGCTGATCTAAAGTAATCGCAGTGATTCCCATTTCATATCTTGATATCTGTTGCTGGCTGATTCCTATTAATTTCGCCAGCTGCTTTCCCGTCATGTTCTTTTCTTTACGTGATTTTCTTAAAAAAGCTCCCACCTGACCACTAATTATATTAGATTTCATTAACCACACTCCAATATAAAGAAACAATTTATTTAATTTCCATTAATAATAAATACATTAAAATAAGAGTAAAAACGTTTATACCGATCGAACAAGATTATTTTGATAGGTACCACCTATCAAATAGCAATTTATTGATCGCCGGTCTTTATTAAGATACAACGAGTGCGAGTACACTTAATATGATAAGTAGAATTAACTAACTGATATATATTAAATAAAGCTTTGTTCAATTTATTTAATATATTTTTTATTTTTTTAAAATAAAATTTACGTGGGAGGAGTAAAAGCCTATAAAAACGAGATAAAATACATCATTTATTACAACAAATTACAATTTGAAACAGCTAAATTGTTTTTTGCAAAATAAAAAACTCATTGGATGAGTAATATACCAATATAAAAATATATTTCTACAGCTTAATTCGTTATTCCGCAATAATTTTCATTTAGATTACCAACTTAACAACAACTAATCCGCATCATAGTATTTACAATCCAGATTGTATGCCATAAAGGCGCTATAAATTGGACGTATCAGAATGCAGTTCGCGCATATATTAATACATCTTGCTTAATATGTAGCGATGGCTTATTAAAAATATTCTCTTTTTAAAACGTTTGTTGATTTTTTATTCAAATTTAGGAAAGGATATCGTAGATAGTGCTGGAAAAGCATTGCCTCTATATTAGAGGCAATGGAATGGGGAGATTTTTTAATTCAGTCGAAAGCTATTTAACACCTTTAAGTTGTTTCATGGTTTCATCCACGTCAATCTCATCTTCAGAGAACGTCAATGTTGTTCCATGCTGGGTTTCGATAATCAGCTTTTTCAGCGCTCGAGTAGCTCCCGGCTTAATATTCGTTTTAGGTTTAATACTGTTCATCAGCGCACCAATCGATAATACGGTATTTTCTTTATCAATACGTGTATCTGCCGGAACATCTTCATAATAGATACGAAATGATTTAATAGCCGTCAGCTTAATGCGCTCACCAGCAATATAGATATATTTGCTTTCAGGGATCACTTTAACCGCAAAGGCGGATAAACCTTTATTATTTGTGGTCGGCTCAAACGTAACCGCCGCCCCTTTTTTAATCAGTTCTGGGTTGGCAACTTTAATCACATGAAAATAACGGTTATCCCCGTTTTCATCTTTGAGAAACCCAAAACCTTTATCTTCAAACCACGTTGTGATTGTTCCGTTCATTGCCATACCACCTTCTTTGTTGACTCAATTTCACAGCGCGCAGTATAAAACACAATACCTGCCCAGACCACGCCTTTAGTTTTAGTCTAGCTTATTTATCGATAACATCAGCCAATAGCATCATCGTCAGAAAGCACAAAATTGGGTATTATTCATAACCACTTTTTATCTGGATAGCCTGATGTCGACGATTATTGATACCTTTATTGCGCCTCCTTGCCATGATGACATTGAAATCATTGAGCAGGATGAGCACCTTATTCTTATCAATAAACCTTCGGGGCTACTGAGCCTCTCTGGGAAGAATCCACAAAATCTCGACTCAGTACATTACCGGCTCGTTCAACTGTTCCCTGAATGCACTCTCGTACATCGCCTTGATTTTGGTACTTCAGGTGTCATGGTCGTGGCTCGTAATAAAGCCATAAATGCAGAATTATGCCGACAGTTTAGCCAGCGAACCGTGACGAAAGCCTACAGCGCACTACTATGTGGCCATGTGAAAAATGATGATGGAGTGATAGACGCACCGATTGCCAAAGACCCAGCGCTGTTTCCCCGAATGTCGATTTGCGCAACTCATGGTAAACCGGCACGTTCCTATTATCAGGTAATTGAGCGGTTTTATCGTGAGCTAGAAGATGGGCGTAGGTTGCCACTGACGCGGGTAAAATTTATCCCAGAAACAGGACGAACCCATCAGCTGCGCATTCACAGCCAACTTTTCGGTCATCCTATTTTGGGGTGTGATCTGTATGGAGGCTTACTGCCTGCAGATATAGAACCTGCGCCGAGGCTGATGCTGCATGCCAGTGAATTAGATTTTATTCATCCGATAACTGGGGAACCCATTCACGCTCACAGCAAAAGCCCGTTCTAAATGACTACCACATTAAATCATCTGGAATTTTAAAGTCTGCGTACGGATCGTCTTCATCCTGCTCTTCCTGACTCAAGGCGTTATTTAATACGATGCTGCTTTCATCACGCTGAGCAATTTTATCCGCTACACTCGCGGGAATAATCGCGTAGGTACTCATTTCAGGATTGTCAGTCGCTAAACGCGCGATGGCGAGACGGCCGCTAATAAGTTGGGTTTGCGTTGTTTTATCGACGACCACTTGCTTGATGAGGTTATTATCTGTGAAGTTAAAGCTGATATCGCCTTTCGCTACATCAATTTTGTTCATCTCAATCAGCTGCTTCACCTGAGCTTTATACTCTTTCGTCAGTGCCGCTTGCTTTTGTTGATCGCTCAGTTGTTTATCACGCTCAAGCTGCGCTTTTTTATTCTCTCCTACCGCTTCTCTGGCTTCTCTAGCCTGTACTCGTGATTTCTTCGCTGTGCGCTGTACTTTCGCCATTTTTTTACTGGTGACGAGTCCCGCTTGGAGCATTTGCTCTTGTAAGGTGAGTTTTGCCATGTTGGTATCTAAGCCTGTTGAATGAAATTGGAGGGATTATACCTGCAAATTAGATTTCTTTTCGGTTACTTTTGCGATTCTTGTTTGGTATAGCGATAGAAACATCATGTCATCCATTTCCCTTAAAAAAATCGGCGAGTTCCAAAACAATCTGAATTTGTTTCAACTCCATAAATGGAACCAGCATCTTAAATGTATGTATCATTTTAAATACAACTTAATTTGATCTGAGTCACAATTAATTCCAACTTAAGTCAAATTAATTGCCGTTAAAATAATATTTATACACACTTTGTATATTTCAATTTATTGATTTCATAACTGTTACTAGATGTGTATTAATGGAGTTAAACCTATCTATATGAATTACATTGTTATTTTTATATATTTTATTGTTGTATATTCATATTTTTATATTTTCAAAATGTAACTATGAGAATATATTTATATCAACATATAAGTCTAAAATTGACAATAATAAAGAGTAAATACAGAATTTATAACTGGGAATTTAAGCCGTATTACGAGTAGGGATATCGCAACCTATTGTAATTCATTCGGTTTAACAAAATCATTATTTTGGTAATGTGTAAATCATGCTTTGGTTGAAAATATTGCCAAATTTCACCCTATTGTTTTTTACTCCTAATTTGTTTAAAAATAAAAACAGATTCGTGCTTATGCATTTATTTTGTTTAATATTATTTGAAATTGATTCTTATTTAAGGTTTATAGATGAGTGTAAAAAAAACAGAGGGAATTACAGAATCATTTTCTCAAGCTATCGCAGATGAAATTGCAAGCTTAAGAAGGAAAAGATTATTATCAGGTAGGCAATTAGGTTCACTCATTGGAGTTTCACAACAACAAATCTCACGCTATGAAAATGGTATTTGTGAAATAACGTTATCTACCTTGTGTCTTTTACTTCATTACTTAGATGTATCTTTAGAGTCGTTCTTCTTCTTTGTTTCTGAACGCATAGAGGCTAAGAAACCTGAGCTTTATAGTGAGTTTAATTTATTATTTGAACAGCATGGCGGTCTAATTTCAAAATAAATCACAGTGAGTTAATAAAATTAAATCAGTGTTAAACTTAATTCCATTTAAATCAAACGGATTTATAAATTAATATTCATACTATTAATTCATAAAAAACTATTAAATTAAAAAACCATTAATCATGGATGTTTTCTATTTGTTTTAATAAAAATTAAAACATAGCCTTATTTAAAACTATCTATTTTTTTAATTAAGGAAATTAAATCAATGAAAAATCATTGTAGTCACGCTTGCCCCTAGCACAATGAGCGCGACTGTTTTGCTGTGAATATGGGTAAAGGTATCACCACTTTCACAGGTTTCTTGAAGTACGTTTTATTTCGTTTTTTATTTTTTATATATAAAGGAATTTCAATATGTCTTTTAAAAAATTAGCGTTAACAACATTATTCGCTGGCGTTTCCTGTGTCAGTTTAAATGCAATGGCAGCACCTTCTGCGGAAGTCACTCTGCAAGGGACCCTGACTAACACAACCTGTAATGTCACCATTAATGGTGGTAAATCAGTCTTAAACGTCGGTGTTTTAAAAACCTCTGTTAGCCAACCAGATTCAGACTTTTCAGCAGTTAATACAATGTCCGCCAAAACCGTTGGTATGCCTGTTACTTTAGTTGGTTGCACCAAAGGTGAAACTGGAAATCTGATTATTCAAGGTATCACATCAGTAGGTAACAATGAACATAATGTCTTTGTCTCTGACGACTCACAAACCGTTGGGTTCATCATTGAAGACAAAGATAACAAAACTGTGACTAATGGCGAAAAAATCGCCTTTAACATTGAGCCAGAAAATACTGATGCTCAATATACCTTCAAAGTCGGTATGGCTACGACAACAGATACACCTGATGCGGGTTCCTACAGTGCACCAATCTTAGTTTCTTATATCGCTGACTAATTCGATTTAATTAACTCAGTCAATGGAAGTAAGGCGGGCACCGCCTTACTTCCATTCAACCACGAAGACTATGAGGATAGATAAATGCGAAATAACCAATTTATGCAAGGGATCTGCGGTGGCTTGCTATTGCTATCAGGTTCATCGATAGCAGGGATCGCTATCGACACCACTCGAATTATCTTTTCAGAAAGTGATAACACCACCGGAAAAAGCGTGGGCATATCCAGCTCTAGCCAATCACTTACGCCTTATTTAGTCAAAGCACAGATTTTGAGAACCCCCTATGGCGACAATGGTGAAACGCCCTTTGTAGTGACTCCTTCGTTATTCCGATTAGAGTCTGGTTCCACGAATCAAGTGCGCATCATGAAAAAAAACATAGCGCTCCCGCAAGATAAAGAATCTATTTTTTATTTTCGTACTGTCGCGATGCCAACCAGCGAAAAAGGGCTGAATACCCCACAACATAATATTGATGGTGCAGTACAAGTATCGACGGGAAATGTCATCAAGCTGTTTTATCGCCCGAATCATTTGGGTATGACCCAGCCACAAGCGATGAAATCGCTGAAATTTTCGAGCGTGAATAATGGGGTTCAAGTATCCAATCCGTCCCCGTACTACATCACCTTAGACAGCGTAAAAATTGCCAATAAACCCGTTCCGTTGAGTGCAACAAAGGAAAATAACATGATTGCTCCGTTTAGTAGCATCACCTATTCCCATGTTCAACAACAAGGCGCGGTTGAATGGAAAGCCATTAATGACTATGGCGGAAAGGTCGAATTTCATGCGCAAATTCAATAAATGTCTCGTAGTTTTTTCCGCCGTGTTACTTAACGGATGGCATGTAGCACAGGCCGAAAATACCAAGATTAGAGCCATCATTACCGATGATGTCGGGTGTGAAATTCGTATTCCCAATTCATTGCAATTTACCCCGATGCGTACATCTGATTTTCAAGGCGCAATAACCACGCATCAAATTAAACCCTTGAAAGCACAATTTATCTGTGTGGATAAAACAGGAAATTTGACCCCCAAAATTACGTTACAGGGAAATACCCCCTATAACGAAAGTACGATTTTCTTGGATGGAACCCCAAACAGCACAGGGTTTATGTTACGCCTCAGTGATGGCACGCCACTTTCCCTGAGTGATTTTTATGACACAAGCAAAGCCTTTAAACGCGGTGAGCAAATTGCCTTAACCCCACTGACCAAAGAGAACTATCACCAAACCGAAGAGACTTTTCTTGTGGGTTTAGTGGGGCCCGTGGATGGGGAGGCTATCCCCGGTGAATTTTCAGCCTCATTGACGTTTAACCTTATTTTTCAGTAAGACCTAAAAATAGGAAATCATCATGACACTGACTAAACAGTCACTCTATTCACTGCTCATCCCCACCGCATTGTATGCGGCAAGTCTAGGGCAATCCGCGATAGCGGCAACTACAGCCACCACCAAAATCAGTGCCAGCATTGTCGGTGGTGGCTGCCAAATCACCGCGCCCTCGAGCGTTGCGATTCGTAACGGGGATCTTATTCCCGCTGAAGATATCACCACAACCAGCGATATCAGCGAAACCTTTGATCTCACCATTCTCGGCTGTAAAGGTTACGGATTAACCCCTTCGATAACCATCGAAGGGGACACCGATAGAGCCTCCGGTGAAGATCTGTTTGTGAGTACCGGCAGCACCAGTACAGGCTATGGCATTTTATTGTCGACGGCTGGCAATACTAGCTTCGAAGGTAGTGACAACCTAGCAACGGATAAAAAAATCACGGCTCTCACCACCAAAGAATGGAATAAAACCTTTGCCAGTACATTGAATGGAACCATCCCACTGAAAGCAACCGTCAGTTGCGGAACCTGTACCGCCAAAGACTTACAAGGTGGCGAGTTAACCGCCTCATTAACATTTAATTTTTTCTATAACTGATTTTCAAGGCTGTTAATAACAATGATACGAAAACTTTCTTTCTTTAGCGTGATTGTAGGGTTGCTATTACCAGCCAGTGAATTACAGGCAGGCAGTGCCTCAACCATCCTCTCATTTTCCGCTTTTTTTTATGGCGGTAGCTGCGATGTGACAGTGCCAAGTACCATCACATATAACAATGGTGCGCCACTGCCCTACGATGAAATTCCAAACAATCAGCAACGTAGCCAATTCACGTTAACTCTCTCAGGGTGTCAGGGCTATTTTTTAACACCCAGAATTGCAGTCAAAGGGAACACATTCACCGCGGATAACAATGAGCGGCTTTATGCCGATGCATCCAGCACCACAAAAGGCTATGGCGTCAGGCTATCCACCCCGGGGAATACGCTTTTTAATGCCAATGACAATACTGCGAAATCCGGCAATGAGGTGATTACCATCAAGACATGGCCATCAGGTGGAACCAGCGATGTGGCGAGATTAAATAGCTCGCTTGATTTTACTGCCGAGCTGGCCTGTGGTACCTGCACCGCCAGTGACAATTTGCAAAACGGTGAACTCACCGCAACCGTCACGTTTAGCTTCTTATATGACTAATTGGGTAATCAGTATGTTTTCGAATCGTTTTTCTTACTTTCACACGCTTATTATTGTATTGATATGGGGTGTTTTTTCAGCCTTGGCTTCCGCTACTGAAGGCGGTTTACGCTTGGCCCAGACTCGTGTCGTGTTCGATGCAGCGAACCCAAATGCCAAAATTGCCATTAAAAACAGCAGCCCGCAGGTTTACTTAATCAAAGCCGATGTCATCAATACGCCCGAGGGAAATGCACACAAACCCGCGCCCCCGTTTATTGCCACACCGCCGATGTCTCGCTTAGAAAAAGAGAGCCAAAGCACACTGCTCATTGTGCGTAATGGTACTTCGGAGCTGCCTGCGGACCGAGAATCCGTATTTTATTTAAGCTTATTAGCGATCCCTTCCACCACAAAAGCTAGTGCCCCCGAAGGTGAGATGACCAGTGCGCAAATTTCGGTGGGGATCCGCAACGTTATCAAGCTGTTTTATCGCCCAAAAGGGTTACCCATGAGCGTCGAAACCGCCTCAAACCAACTGACATTTCGCCAGCAAGGTCAGCAGCTCGAAGTCAATAACCCAACGCCGTATTACATCACATTGGCGCAATTGAGTGTGGATCAGCACCCCGTTGATGTACGAGAACTGGGCCCTATGATTGCGCCCTTCTCCAGCCAAATTTACCCCATCAAAGGCGATGCTACACGAGCAGAGTGGAGAGTCATTACCGATTATGGGGATATGAGTACCGCTTATCAGGGGAAGATTCAATCAGGAGCTATCCGCGATGAAAAACATTAATTTATTGAAGATTAAAAAGCCTGTGTTATCTCGCTTGGTTAGCGGTGTCGCCCTATGGGTGGCACTTTTTACCCAGCCTGCATGGGCAAATAACATCCAAGATCCAATCAATGGGCTCACACTGCATTCAACTCGTGTGATTTACCCCCATGATGCGAAAAACGGGGTGACGTACACCCTCACCAATAATACGGCAATGCCGTATTTATTGCAGGCGCGCCTATTACCGTGGGAAGGAAATTCATCAAGCAAAACGGCGAGCGATAATACCGAAGCAGCCGATGAAAATTTGACGGCATTTATTGCTTTACCTCCGTTACAGCGCTTCGAACCGGGAGAAACACTCACATTGCGCATCCTTCAAAAGCATAATTTACTCGCGCAAGATAAAGAGTCGATTGCACAGTTATCACTGACTGCGATCCCCTCGCAATCAAAAGAGGCGGCTGAAGGCGCGCAAATGATCCTGGCGGTACAAAATAACTTGAAGCTGTTTTATCGCCCCGCGGGATTACCAGAACATAATCTCGATAACATCGCCGAACAACTGCAATTTCAGCGCACGAAAAACACGCTAACCCTGAAAAACCCGACGCCTTTTTATGTCACGTTAGCGTCACTGTCCGTGGGGAAGAACGCCCTGAATTTAAGTTCCTCACGAATGATCCCCCCTTTTGGGGAAGTGCAGTGGCCCCTTGATGCCAGCCATGTCGCAAACGGCATTCATTGGCAGCTCATGGAAGATGATGGCGGAACCGACACAATGAGAACACGCCAACTCTCAGCAATGTAACCACACCCGACAGATAAACCCATTCACCCGATGCGCATTGGCAACGGGGGGATTCTTGCATTCGCAAGATAAAGGAAGACCATGAAAAAAAACCATAAAATTGCTGAAAATCAGCCAAAAATTCCTTTTTTCCGTTATCACCCGCTGGCGTGTGTATTGCTATTGGCGGTCGCCCCAACACAGGCCGAAGATTACTTTGACCCCAGTTTTTTAGGGGTAGCAGGTGAAAACACAGACGTGGATTTATCCGCCTTCTCACAAGCCGGTGGCGTTGCCGAAGGGGAATACACCGTATCCGTATTTGTTAACCAACAAGATGTGGGGCAATTTACGCTTAATTTTATCAAAAATGCCCAAGGTGACATTGCTCCGGAATTAACCCCTGCACAGCTCGACACGTTTGGGGTCAATGTGCCGCAAATTCCTGTCCTGAAAGACTTACCTAAAGGCGAATTTATCTCCGATTTAGGCGCACTGATCCCACAAGCGACAACCCAATTAGATTTGTCACGCTTACGATTAAATATCAGCGTACCGCAAGTGGCGATGCAATCTCTCGTTAGCCGCAATGCAGATCCGTCATTATGGGATGATGGCATTCCTGCGCTTATGGCGAACTATAACGTCAGTGCGGGTCGCACCACCAGCCGCTATGACCACGGCAAAAAAAACCAAAATACCAACGTATTTGCGTCTGCACGATTGGGCGCTAATGCGGGGCCGTGGCGCTTGCGCAGTAACCTCACCCATTCTCGCTTTGAGTACAGCGGGAGCGAGAACCAATCAGCGACGACCAATACCCAAACCTACTTCTCGAATACCACCCTATCACGGGATATTCGTGCATTGCGCTCGACATTGTTAGTGGGTGAAAGCAGCACGGGCAGCGATGTGTTTGATGGAGTGCCCTTTAAAGGCGTGCAGCTGACCTCTAACGAGCAGATGCTGCCAAGCCAATTACGCGGCTATGCACCGGCGATCAGTGGCGTTGCCGACAGTAATGCCCGCGTCACTATTCGCCAAAATGGCAACATAGTATATGAAACTTATGTGGCTCCGGGGCCCTTTTATATCCAAGATATCCAACAAGCAGGGTTATCAGGGGATTATGACGTCACCGTGACAGAAGCCAATGGTGCTGAGCGTCAATTTGTGGTGCCTTACTCATCCTTACCGATCATGCTCCGCCCTGGGGGCTGGAAGTATGAAATCGCGTCAGGGCGTTACAATGGCAGCTTAACCACTATTTCACGCCGTTCTGACTTTATTCTCGGTACCGCTGTTTATGGTTTATACAATGATGTCACGGTGTATGCCGGCGCCTTGCTGGCGAAAGATTATCAATCACTGAGTGCGGGAACTGGGGTCTCTTTAGGTGACTTTGGTGCCATTTCCACAGACGTTACCCATTCGACTTCAAAGTTTACGAACGCTAACCAAGTCGCCAGTTCCAGCGAGCGAAAAACGGGGCAATCTTACCGGGTCCGTTATTCAAAAAGCTTAATGGCAACAGGAACCTCAGTGGATTTAACCGCATTACGTTACTCCACCGAGCATTTCTATAATTTCAGTGAATTTAACAGCCAAGGTTATCGCCTTGAGGATGGCCTTAGTCCGTGGACTTTACAGCGTCGTCGTAGCAGCTTCCAAACCCAGATCAGCCAGCAAATGCAACAGTATGGTTCACTGTATTTTCGCGCTAATCGCGATGATTACTGGGGTAGCAACCGAACACTCACGGGCTTATCCATGGGCTACAGCAACAGTTTTAAAGGCATCAGCTACAGTGTGAACTATAACATCAGCCGCGTAAAAGACAGCCGCAATAACTGGCCGGAAAACCGCCAGATCTCCTTCAACTTAAGCGTGCCGTTTAGTCTATTTACCCAACACCGTGATTTTCAGTCGATTTATGCCACCTACACCATGAGTCATGACCAAAACGGGCGGACTCAAAATAGTAGCGGTCTAAGTGGCAGTTTTATGGATGGCAAGCTGTCTTATGGCGCATCACAAAGCTGGGGAAATAAAGGGCAAATTGCGAACACTAACCTGAATGCGGGCTATCAAGGCGATAAAGGCAGTATCAGCACCGGTTATAGCTATAGCAATAATTCCCAGTCAATCAATATGAACGCCAGCGGGGGCGCATTACTCCATTCCGAAGGGCTAACCTTAAGCCGATCCATGGGGGATTCTGTCGCGCTGATCAGTGCGCCGGGTGCCGAGGGCGTTAGTGTTAATGGCGGAACCGCCGTGACCGATTGGCGAGGCTATGCCGTGGCGCCTTATCTCTCCGACTATAACAAAAACAGCATTGGCTTAGACCCAAGCACGCTGCCTGAAAACGTCGATTTGCCGCAATCCAATACCAATGTTTACCCAACAAAAGGCGCAGTCGTGAAAGCTAACTTCCGTACTCGTGTTGGGTATCAGGTGTTAATGACCTTAAAGCAAGGTACAAAATATGCGCCATTTGGCGCGATTGCCACCTTAATTTCCGATAACAGCGCTGACAACATTGGCAGCATTGTTGGGGATGGGGGGCAAGTCTACCTCACAGGTTTACCTGAAACAGGGGAATTATTGGTGAAGTGGGGAGAGACTGCCGCACAGCAATGTCAGGTGAAGTTCGATTTACGCCATGTGGACGTTTCAGCCGATATGCCAATCCGCCAAGTTTCTTATCACTGTGTCAGCGGGCAACCGCAAGCTCAGCCTGTAACAACGAATACACCAGAAATACCTTAGCAGATGGCCATGCCGATGGAAAATAGCGAACACTTAGCTCAAACACCACCAAAAACGCGTTAGTTATAGTCACCAGTAGGAGAAAAATAATGCAATTAGATCATCAAAAATGCTGGCGACGGACACCAGCGGGAGAGCGCTATTATGCATAAGAATGAATCGTATTCTCGTAGTAACACTTATTTGGGCACGGCTTGGAAATGGTTGTGTGAGAAAAGTAAGTTAATGATATTAAGGTCTTACATATTAGCTATTTTTTATATTTTCAGTAGCCACTGTAATATAGCTATCGCAGCAGAAACTTGGTCCGCCATATCAGGCAAAAGTACTTTGATACCTGATGTCGGAGTGCAAAGCGAAAAGCTTGAAGTAGGGGGTGGTAGTTGGTCGCCTTATAGTTACGTTTTCCCTACCGCAATATCTATATCAACAATCAGTAATAGTGGTAGTTGTTCGTATCCGGAAAACTATCCTACATTTACTACGATTGATGGATATAGTGGGTTAAAAATTGCAGAGGGAATATTATTGATAATTGATGGTGCCGTTACAGGTACCACTAAGGCAACGACTGATTCAACAGCAACAAAAAACTTTACTATTAATCTTAATGGAAGTAGTGGTGTTCCATATAATGTGACTAATACTCTGAATCTCCTGAGTACCGGATTATGTTCCTCAGGGGTTGCACCACCGGCAGATAATCAATATACAGGGGCAAGCAGTGTCAATGTACGTTACTCTTTGTATATTTCACCATCAGCATCATCTGGTACTTATGTGATCCCAGACTATTATTGGCGTAAAGAGTCGGGCTCTACTGCCTCAAAAATTTTTACTATTAGTAATAGCACTATTACTATTGAGAAACCAATGATGTGTACCATTAACACTCCACCTAAGATTGATTTTGGTAAGGTCAATATTTGGGATTGGGAAGGCAATACCTCCGGTACACCAGGGGGAGATCGTAAGGATGTTTTAAGGAGTGTGGATGGGAATTTTTCCATAAATTGTACTGGTAGTAATAACGCCGCTACACCGGCGAAACTGACACTTAAGGGAGACACTCATATTTTTTCAAATGACTTAAAAATGACGATGGATGCTACCGGTGAGATTGCTCCTGCAAGCGTACGGGCATCGATTAAATCAATTTATTCAGCATGCACCTCTTATGGAGGAATATCTTTTAGTCATAGTACAAAACCTGAACCAGCAAATGTTGTGGATTTAGGCGGGCTCACTGCAGGCTCACATCAAGTGCCTTACCGTTTTAGCCTCTGTGCGCTTGGAGAAGGCTTTAAATCTGGCGCCGCGTCTGCCACCGCCACCGTCACCATTGACTGGGAATAACCCAGGTGAGTTTTCTGGTCAAACAGTGATTATTCTAAATAATAACTAAAGCGGCTGGTCATCATTTAAATTATTTTCCTTCCCTTTAAAAATTAACCATCTCTTTAAATTGTATCTAAAGAGATGGTTACAGCCATTCTCCACTATTCTTCTGAGATAAATTGTTTTTCATAAGCGTCTAGATGATGCTTAAAAAATTTCTCAAACTCTTCTGCTGACTCAACTAAAACCGTTACCTCGATACACTGCTCGCCAAATTCATCTGAGTGATCGTCAATAGTGATGGATTCGCAAAGGATCTCTTCATGAGTTTCACTGCGATCATCTGTTTCACAGCAATTATCTGTTTCAAAACAATATAGTTTACAGCCCATAGTGCTGATGTTGGGTTTATAAAATGGTGTTGGTTCTAGTTCACCAAAAACAAATCCCATTGGCGGGTCGCTTCTTTCAAGTTCACTCGTCCCAATAATTTGGTCTTTGTTGATAATTTTATATTTCATTGGGTTATCCCTAAACAGGCTGATTTTGCAAAAGCTGTACTAACTCCCGCCATTCGTGTTTAAGATTATTTTTAAAATATAACGTGCAAAGGCCTCTTTTAAATTTGCCAAAAAAACTGCGTTCTTTTGCTTTTAATTCGCAGATATCATTCCACAGTTCATCTTCATCAAAATAGAGCCAAACGGGCGGCACTGGCGTTAGCATATTCGTGTAACAGACGGGCGCAACATATCGCATCAACATCCGTTCAACATGTTCAATCGGAAAGTGTTTTGCGACAGAGACAATATGTTGATAATCCGTCAGGTTATCCACAAATATGTCCGATAAAGCGGCACAGAGGTCTTTGTCGGTAAACTGTCTATTCGTATTCATGATGATTATTTTCGCTATCGCCAACTTGCCTTTGTTTGAACTGTCTGAGAAAAGTTCAAAACTCACCATATACTATGTTGAACTCAAGTACTATGTTGAACTCAAAGATAAGATAATCAGCAAATAGTATCCCTTTTCCCCCTCTAATCTAGAATGATGTATACTTGCCGGCAGGAAATTTATTCACGGTTAATTAATGATGAAAGAAACTGAAAAAACACAAATTAAAACGCTTAGTGACCGCTTAGACCTTATTCGTCACCAAATGGCAAGTATGCAGCTGTCGACTCAAGCAGAAAAATACGCCGAACTTGAGAAAGAAAAAGCGACACTGGAAATTGAAATCGCTCGTCTGAAAGAAACGCGTAACAAAAAGCTAAGCAAAGAAGCGCAAAAATTGATGGATATGCCATTCAAGCGCCCTATCACTAAGAAAGAGCAAGCAGATATGGGCAAACTGAAGAAATCCGTACGAGGCCTCGTTATTGTCCACCCAATGACAGCATTAGGTCGCGAAATGGAGCTGGATGCGATGACGGGTTTTTCTAAGACTGATTTTTAGTTGGAAACTACCCAACTAAAATCTGGAATAACCCCCCGATACTGGAAGGCTCCTAATATACTGTTCATTATTATGAGCTGTTAGCCAGTATTCGTTTGCTTCTGATACAAGGCTGGCTTTAACAAGCCAGCTAAAATTAAGAATAGTGACTCTGCTCTTTTTCTACTTTCCTTTTTTCAGTAGCTCTTTCAGCGCTGCAATATTCGCCCTTGCTCCTTCTGCTTCTTTTAATTGCCGACGCTTTTGAGCAAAAACATCAAATTCTTCTTTGGCTTTTTCATCCGCGACCTTCTTACTAATCCCACCAGCACCTTGCAAAACTTCACGGTCATTGAAACTTAAAAACTGATCCAGCTTGGTGTCCCAATCCTGTAAAAAAACTTGCTTACGACGCAGTGCTTGGTCTTCGGCAAAATCGAGCCACATATTGACGATACGGTTTAATTCTTTGAGCTCATTTTCATGCAGATAATTCTTCGCAATCGTCACATCCGTTTTACGTACTTCATCTGATTTATAGTTGGTTAGCCCCATATCTGGCTGACTGGCATCTGCACGGCTGGCAATCAGTTCAGTGGCAGTCATGCCAGTACAAGCAAAATGCAGTTTGTTTTGGATGGTTTGGAAGAAACGATTGGTTTCTTTATTGGACGGTTCGTAGTCAGCTGCCATAGTGAAAATCTCTTTGACTCGCAAATATACTCGCCGCTCACTGGCACGAATATCACGGATGCGTTCGAGCATCTCATCAAAGTAATCAGGCACGACAGACTGACCGATAGGCGGGTTCTTCAGCCGCTCATCGTTCATCACAAATCCTTTAATCAAATACTGTTCCAGCGTTTGGGTTGCCCACTGACGAAATTGTGTGCCGCGGACAGAACGGACGCGGTAACCGACAGCAAGAATGGCAGGTAAACTATAGTGATCGATCTCTCTGGAAACCCGGCGATTTCCTTCTAATCGAACTATCCGGAATTTCCGGATGGTTGCGTTTTGAGCAAGCTCCCCTTCAGAAAAAATATTAACAAGATGCTCATTGATTGTACGAACATCTTTACCGTACAACTCTGCAATGGAAGCTTGAGACAACCACAGCGTATCAGATTCAAAACGGCATTCGACATGAGTCTGACCATCTTCACTTCGGAATAAAACAAATTCACCCAGTGGCGCGTCAGGAAGATTATCACTCATCAAGTTGTCTCCGTTTGAATCGTCTGAGAAAGGTCCAAGGCCAACAATATACTATGTTGCACACAAAGATAAGATGGTTAGCAAGCACCATTTTAGAGCTGAATGTCTATATCGCTAAACCCCGAGCCCAAAAGGGTAGTGAATGCCTACCAACCTTTATAGATTAAGACAAACTACAAAAATGGTATTGGTACAAAGATAGAGGGAGAAAAAGTGGCGGAAGATCACAGGAGTCGAACCTGCCCGGGACTGCTGGCAGCCCCAACTGGATTTGAAATCCAGCCGCCTCACCGGAGACGACGATCTTCCTCTATTTGGTAGGTGTTCGATTATAAACTGAATTATTTATTTTCCAAGGTATTGTAAGAACAACCATTCAAATTATTGATGCACGCCAATAATGTCGCGCCATTCTCAAAAACTGATAACAAAAAGCACAAATGTGATATTGAGGTTTGCACAATTGCCCCCATATACTTATTCATGTCTACATACGGCGCGCTGATTTCGCAAATAGTCACCCCGCCAACACTTTCATTGTCAGCACAGTAAGCCTTGGCTCCCGAGCGCAAGCCTGCATTCAAGGATGTTTTTTATGACAAACTCATTATTAGCCAATTCCGCATTACCCCGTTTTGAACATATTGAACCTGCACATATTTTTCCAGCAGTTGAACATGTTTTAGGCGAATATCGCCAAACCGTTGAAAATATTCTGGCGGCCAACAGCCACTACACTTGGGACAACCTATGCCAACCATTAGAAGAAGCGAGCGATAAACTCTCCCGCGTTTGGTCCCCAGTGAGCCATCTACATTCTGTTAAAAATAGCCCTGAACTGCGTGAAGCTTATGAACAATGCCTGCCATTACTGTCCGAATTCAGTACATGGATGGGACAACATGAGCCACTGTATCAAGCTTATAAATCCCTCAAAGAAGACACTGGATTTAATCAATTAAGCCAAGCTCAACGTAAATCTATCGAAAATACCCTGCGTGATTTTGAGCTGTCCGGTATTGGTTTACCTGCTGAAAAACAGCAACGTTATGGTGAAATCGTCGCACGTTTATCGGAGATTGCCTCTAAGTTTGGTAATAACGTCCTAGATTCCACAATGGGTTGGTCAAAACTCATTAAAGATGAAAGCGAACTGGCAGGCATGCCAGAAAGCGCTATCGCCGCAGCAAAAGCGATGGCGGAATCTAAAGGTGAAGAAGGCTATTTACTGACTTTAGATATGCCAAGCTACCTGCCAGTCATGACCTATGCCGATAATGCAGAGCTGCGCCGCGAAATGAGCTATGCCTATAGCACTCGCGCCTCAGACCAAGGTCCAAACGCAGGTAAATGGGATAACAGCGAACTTATCGATGAGTTAATGGCGCTGCGCCATGAACTCGCGCAACTGCTTGGTTTTAAAAACTTTGCCGAAAAATCTCTCGCCACCAAAATGGCAGAGTCCCCTGAGCAAGTTTTAGGTTTCCTGAATGATTTGGCTAACCGCGCTCATCAGCAAGGTAAAGAAGAACTCGCGGAACTGACCGCATTCGCAAAAGAAAATTATGGTGTTGAAACCCTCGAATCTTGGGATTTAGCCTATTACAGCGAAAAACAAAAACAGCATAAATTCTCACTTAATGATGAGCAATTACGCCCTTATTTCCCAGAACAGCGCGTATTAAATGGGCTGTTTGAAGTGGTTCACCGTATTTATGGTTTAACGGCGAAAGAGCGCCATGATGTTGAAACTTGGCACGATGATGTCCGTTTCTTCGAACTGTATGATGATACCAACACCCTGCGCGGTAGCTTCTATCTCGATTTATATGCTCGCGAACATAAACGCGGCGGTGCATGGATGGATGATTGCGTGGGTCGCATGGTCCATAAAGATGGTGCCCTGCAAAATCCTGTAGCCTATTTAACCTGCAACTTTAATAAGCCGCTAGGGGATAAACCTGCTTTATTTACCCACGATGAAGTCATCACCCTGTTCCACGAATTTGGTCATGGCCTGCATCATATGCTGACCCAGATTGATGTTGCCGATGTAGCGGGTATCAATGGGGTTCCATGGGATGCCGTTGAATTACCAAGCCAATTTATGGAGAACTGGTGCTGGGAACCTGAAGCCCTTGAGTTTATCTCCGGTCACTATGAAACTGGCGAACCACTACCAGCCGACATGCTACAAAGCATGTTAGCCGCGAAAAATTACCAGTCTGCGATGTTTGTACTGCGCCAGCTTGAGTTTGGTCTGTTTGATTTTACCTTACACGCAGAGTATGACCCAGCGAAAGGTGCGCAAGTGATGCCAACGCTGTATGCCATCAAAGAAAAAGTTGCTGTGGTGCCATCACCAAAATGGGGACGTTTCCCACACGCGTTTAGCCATATTTTTGCTGGCGGTTACGCGGCGGGTTATTACAGCTATTTATGGGCGGATGTGTTGGCTGCCGATGCATTCTCTCGCTTCTCTGAAGAAGGCATTTTTAATCGCCAAACTGGCCAATCCTTCCTCGACAATATTTTAAGTCGCGGGGGTTCTGAAGCGCCAATGGTACTGTTTGAGCGTTTCCGTGGTCGTAAACCAGAATTAGATGCGATGTTGAAGAGCTACGGTATTCATGGCTGAGAAGATTGCTATCCAATTGATCTGTGAAGAGGGTGCCGATATCGGCACTCTCAATCAACTTGCTGAAAAATGGCAACTCACGCATACACCTGACGCCTTGATGGCGTTGGTGTTAACCCCCGAAAACCTGCAATTACGCAAAATGGATGAGCCAAAATTAGGCGGCATCTTTGTGGATTTTGTCTCAGGAGCGATGGCGCATCGCCGTAAATTTGGTGGTGGACGCGGTGAGGCGGTTGCTAAAGCGGTGGGGATCAAAAAAGAGTATCTGCCCGATGTAATTGATGCGACTGCAGGCTTAGGGCGAGATGCTTTTGTACTGGCGGCTTTGGGCTGTAAAGTACGGATGTTAGAGCGTCATCCGGTGGTGGCCGCACTGCTTGATGATGGTTTACAACGTGGTTATCAAGACCCTGAAATTGGGGAGTGGCTACAATCACGAATGTCACTGATCCACGCATCAAGTATTACCGCATTAGCCGAAATTACTGAAGCGCCGGACGTGATTTACCTCGACCCGATGTACCCACATCGGCAAAAAAGTGCATTAGTGAAGAAAGAGATGCGGGTGTTTCAGTCATTGGTCGGGGCTGATGATGATGCAGATTCTTTACTGGCACCAGCCATTGCACTGGCAAAACGCCGTGTTGTAGTTAAGCGACCTGATTACGCCGAACCGCTTGCGGGGCAAAAAGCACCTTCTGCAGTCACAACCAAAAGCCATCGATTCGATATCTATCCCTGTATTAAACACAGCGATTAAAACGTAACGGCGAAGGGCGTTTGTACGGATTATTACAGACAAACTTGCACGACCGCCCTTTCGCTTACGTTTTGAGTTAAACCTTACACAACGCCTTGTGCAAACATAGCGTCAGCGACTTTTACAAAGCCAGCAATGTTCGCGCCTTGGACGTAGTTGGTTTGTTTGGCTTCGCCACCGAATTCAACACAGTGGTGGTGAATATCCAACATGATGTGGTGTAAACGCGTATCCACTTTTTCTGCTTTCCAGCTTAAGCGCGCTGCGTTCTGCGCCATTTCCAGACCGGAAGTTGCAACACCGCCAGCATTAGCTGCTTTACCTGGAGCAAATAGAACACCCGCTTCAAGGAACAGCTCAGTTGCAGGAATAGTGGTTGGCATGTTTGCGCCTTCCGCGACAGCTTTAACACCGTTTTGGATCAGCACTTTAGCCGCGTCTACATCCAGTTCGTTCTGTGTTGCACATGGCAGTGCGATATCCACTGGAACGCCCCAAGGTTGTTTACCCGCTAAGTAAGTTAAACCAAACTCTTTCGCGTATTCTTCAACGCGACCATAGTTGTTTTTAATAGCTTCTAAGCGTGCAAGTTTTTCAGGGGTGAAACCGGCTTCATCCACGACAGTACCGCTAGAGTCGGATGCAGTAATGACTTTTGCACCTAATTCCATACATTTTTCAATGGTGTACTGAGCAACGTTACCCGAACCTGAAACCGCCACTCGCATGCCTTCAAAGCCTAAACCATGGCGTTTGAGCATCGCATCAGTGAAGTAAACAAGGCCGTAACCGGTTGCTTCTGGACGAATTAAGCTACCACCAAATGACAGACCTTTACCGGTGAAAACGCAAGAGGTGTCATTAGACAGTTTTTTCATCATCCCAGTCATAAAGCCAACTTCACGACCGCCCACCCCGATGTCACCTGCAGGAACGTCAGTATCAGCCCCTAAGTGGCGATAAAGTTCTGTCATTAATGCTTGGCAAAAACGCATCACTTCACCATGGCTTTTTCCTTTAGGATCAAAGTCAGAACCGCCTTTTGCACCGCCCATTGGTAAGGTTGTGAGTGCATTTTTGAGGGTTTGTTCGAAACCTAAGAATTTCAGGATGGATAAGTTAACGGATGGGTGGAAACGCATGCCGCCTTTGAATGGACCAATCGCAGAGCTAAATTGAACACGCCATGCGCGGTTAACTTGTACCTTGCCTTGATCGTCCATCCAACACACGCGGAACTGGATCACTCTTTCTGGCTCAACGAAGCGTTCGAGAAGTGCTTGATCGCGATATTTTGAATTTTGTTCAATGAAAGGCCAAAGAGAAGTGAATACTTCACGCACTGCTTGTAGGAATTCAGGCTGTGAAGGGTCTCTTTTTTGGACAGACTCCAAGAATGAAGATAGTGTTTGCGCCATCTTTGTCTTCCTTTTTCAATGTGGATATTGTTGTGAGGTGCCTCACTATTTCTTATCTTTTTTTTTAGGAAATGTGAGGTCGATTTGTGTTTGCCTATTGAATATATCATTAGTTTATATTCTCAATTCAAGGTTTTTTTTTACTCATTTGAAAAAAAAATTGCTTGACCTGCCAATCACTCCCTTCAGACGATTATTTTGCTGCAAAAAAAACGCCTGCATAAGCAGGCGTTTTCAGTGAATAATATTTCAATCTATCTATGAAGAATTATTCTTCTTCGTCATTCAGTGGAACAATCAGCATATCCACATGAACGGTATTGATTAACTGGCGAGCCGAAGACATCAGCTTGCTCCAGAAATCTTGGTGATGTCCGCAAACAACTAAGTCCATGTCGTATTTTTTGATAGCATCTACTAACACCTGACCTAAGTCACCGCTACCGCTAAGGGTTTCTTGGATGTCATAACCCGCACCCGCGGAAAGGTCTCTTAGTGAATTACGAGTTTCGTCAGTGATGCGTTGTTGCATATCACCTAAATTCACATCGATAAGGCCGGTGTACAGATCCGAGTAATTAACATCAACATGGATCATAGAGACTTTGGCTCCGTACGGTTTTGCCATAGAAACTGCTTTATCCAGTAAAACTTTACTTTCAGGTGATAAATCAACCGCGACAAGAATATGTTTATAAGCCATAAGTAAACTCCTTCCAAATGCTGATTTAACTGGTGGTTAACGACGTTCACCAATATCTTATGAATATACTATACCTGCTAATCGCGATAACTAAGTGTCGTTTTGATCACATCTAGCAGATTAATTTTTAAGGATTAAAAGACAGAACATTTGATAAAACAATAACATCATTCATTCAATATTAATATATATCGGTTCAAAATTCGAATTACCGCAATGCCAGTAAGTGTAATCAACAATCTGTAAATTAACAGCTCATGATGGCCGCTTTTTTGAAATCAAAATTTGAACCATCTGCACTTTTTTTAAGCAATGAATTGTGTTTAAGTAACGACATGCCCTACAATGAAAATAAATGATGTTAGTGCAATATTTTGGCGGTATTTCCTTTAGTGACAACGGGGCAATTTAGGTTCGTTCTAAGGAGGGGATTATGTTCAGTGTAATTGCATTATTTTGGGCACTCTGCATTTTGTGCATCTTAAATATGATGCGCTATTTTTCTTCTATTCGCGTTTTATTATCTATTCTGAGGGATTCTGATCCTCTACTTTATCAATCCGTTGATGGTAATGGCTTTTTCACGACTCACGGCCAGCTTAACAAGCAATTACGCCTTGTCCGCTATATCAATACCAAACAGTACCTTGAGCACTACGATCCTGATGTGATATTCCGTTGTGAACGTATTCGCAAGCAGTTTATGTTGATCAGCCGGTTAAGCATTTTAGTCGTTGTGAGTTTGGTCTATATGGTGATAGCCAATTAACCTCGCATTTGTTATTCCCTTTATTCAAGGCAAAAAAATAGTGATGACCGGAAACCGATCATCACTATTTTAGAATGCTTTTGTCTTATCTAACGCTAATTAGATAATCTTCAGCGCAATCCAGTACAGTACACCAGACAGAATGATGGAAACAGGAAGCGTCAGTAGCCATGCAAGCGCAATGCTCTTAATCGTCTTGCTCTGAACACCACCGCCATCAACGACCATCGTACCCGCTACCGCAGAAGAGAGAACTTGGGTTGTTGAAACAGGCATACCTGTATAACTTGCCACACCGATAGAGACCGCCGCAGTGACCTGAGCCGATACACCTTGTGCGTAAGTCATACCTTTCTTACCGATTTTCTCACCGATAGTCACCGCAACACGCTGCCAACCGAACATGGTACCCAGTGCCAGTGCTAACGCAACAGCAACGATAATCCATAACGGTGCATACTCAACAGTATACAGCAGGTCATTACTCAGTTTTTTCAGTAAGCTCGCATCTTTCGCGCTAGTTTCTGGTAACTTCGCCACGGCATTCGCAGTATCGGAGATACACATTAACAGGCGACGAGTTTGGTTGCGCTGGTCAGGTGTTAACTCATCATAGCTCTGAATGCCGCTGAGCATCTTCTGAGCTTGATTTAAGATAATTGGCGTACGTGAACTGTCGCAATGGAACTCGCCTTCTTCTGGCTTGTTCTCCGCCATCATAGGCGTATTTTCAATTGCGTGGTTTAAGGCTGGTTTATGTGTTTCATAGTATTGTTGCAGATGAACCACCGCATCATGTGTTCTCGCGATATCATAACCGTTTGAATTCATGTTAACGACGAAACCTGCTGGCGCAACACCGATTAACACCAGCATAATCAGACCGATACCTTTTTGCCCATCGTTCGCGCCGTGAGAGAAACTCACGCCGACAGCAGACAGGATCAATGCAGTACGCGTCCAAAATGGTGGTTTACGTTTACCATCTTTCTTCTCACGCTCAGCTGGCGTTAAGTGAATACGGCGACGTTTTTTCGTTCCACTCCAATAACGGCGTAACATGAAAATCATCAGCCCAGCAATCACAAAGCCGATAGCCGGAGAAAGAATTAAGGACATGAAAATGCTGATCATTTTAGGAATATTCAGCGCATCAACCACCGATGTATCAGTCACTATCGCATTGGTCAAACCAACACCGATAATTGCACCGATCAACGTATGAGAACTTGATGCCGGAATACCTAAATACCAGGTTCCAAGGTTCCAGATGATAGCAGCCAGTAGCAATGAAAAGACCATTGCAAGGCCGTGAGCAGAGCTCACGTTAAGGAGAAGGTCTGTTGGTAAAAGATGAACGATGGCATACGCCACGCTCAGCCCTCCCAGCAAGACACCGAAAAAGTTAAATACCCCGGCCATGACAACCGCGAACTGAGCGCGCATTGCTCGGGTGTAAATCACCGTTGCGACCGCGTTAGCAGTATCATGGAATCCGTTAATCGCCTCATAGAACAGCACAAATAACAGTGCTAGAACTAACAATAGACCTGTGTAAAATTCTAAACCTGTAAAAAGATGTAGCATAGACGTTAAGCCATTATTGGTTGGACATGAACGCGGCGCATTATCAGTGACAAACGCTAGCGGTGGAAGCGAAATCTGACCTTTTTTTGATTTAAATACCAATCAAAAAATCATCAAATACAAACTATCCTTTTAATATCATCTAGTTACCATAATTAAAGTTATTCTGAATTTTTGAAACTTTTTTTATGATAATTTATGAATATCTGGGGGAAATAGTCTTTTTTCGCGATTTTTCCTAATTATAATACGTCTACCATACTTTTCATTAATTCTTCGATGATCCGCTGCATTACAACCTACGTTAAATCGCGTAAAATAGCGGCGCAAATAATCGTAATTGCGATAAAAATCATATACATATAGAGAGCTCTAATTGTGAGAAATATTGACGTTATTATTTTAGGTGCAGGCGCGGCCGGGTTATTTTGCGCTTCACTCGCGGGTAAGCGTGGTTTAAATACCCTTGTGCTGGATAACGGTAAAAAATTAGGGCGTAAAATTTTGATGTCCGGTGGTGGACGCTGTAATTTCACTAATATGTACGCCGATCACAATAACTATCTCTCAACTAACCCTCATTTTTGTAAGTCAGCACTTGCTCGCTATACACAATGGGATTTTATTGAGCTTGTTGGTAAATATCAGATCCCTTATCACGAAAAGACCTTAGGACAGCTATTTTGCGACAATAGTGCGCAAGATATCGTCGATATGCTGAAAAGTGAGTGCGATCAGCCCAATGTCACTATCAAGCTACGCAGTGAAGTCACCCAAGTCGACAAAACGGATGACGGATATGTTGTCACGGTAAATGGGGATCAAGTAAGTACTCGCTTACTGGTGGTCGCGACTGGGGGGCTTTCAATGCCGGGTTTAGGTGCAACTCCGTTTGGCTATCGCCTTGCCGAACAATTTGGGCACAGCATCATCCCTACCCGTGCTGCACTCGTTCCCTTTACCTTACACAAGCCTCTACTTGAAGCGCTGCAAGCCCTCTCTGGGGTTTCCGTAGCGGCAACGGTCACATCCGCAAGCGGCGTCCTATTTAAAGAAAATATCCTGTTCACCCACAGGGGACTATCAGGCCCTGCAATTTTACAAATTTCGAATTACTGGCAACCCGGCGAGTATGTGAGTATTAACTTACTTCCAGAGCTTTCATTGGGGGAATTTCTGACCAATGAGAAACAACAGCGCCCTAATCAATCACTCAAAAATACCTTAGCGACACTGCTGCCTAAACGCTTAATTGAGGTTTTACAACAACTTGGACAGATTCCAGATTGCCCACTCAAGCAACTCACCCACGCACAGATTGATGCTCTCGATGACGTATTACATAACTGGCAAGTACAACCTAACGGCACAGAAGGTTATCGTACTGCGGAAGTGACTCTTGGCGGCGTCGATACTCATGAAATTTCATCCAAAACCATGGAATCGCTCAAGTCTTCCGGCCTCTATTTTATTGGAGAAGTGATGGACGTGACAGGTTGGTTAGGGGGATACAATTTCCAATGGGCGTGGAGTTCCGCTTCTGCGTGTGCGGAAAACTTACCCCATCAAGCTTAATCGCTCACCCTTTTATGAAATTATTTAATCCATTGAAAAATAATGGATATTATTTAATTCCAACCAAATCAGGCAGTTGAGCACTGGGTTTAAATAAATCTAAAATTGGTTAAAAATAACCCTTTACAAACGATAGTGATAACTATTATCATTATCACATCTTCCGCAGGCGACTTAACTTAGTCAGTCTCTTGTAGGAGGTACGACATTGCTCACATTGCTTCCAGTGTTTACTTTAGCCAGCTTATGCTGGCTATTTTTTTATCTGTGCCTTGCCATTGATACACTGTATCTCCCCCCTGCTAAAACTTGCTATTTCATACCACAAATCATCTTGGTGATACCTCGGAATCTTATTCAAATTTTTTGGATCCTATGGTTAATACCGCCTACTTTTCTCTTTCTGCAATTTGGCTAAACTGTCATCAACAAGTTAAGCAAGAGCCCAATGAAAATTGGATATCCGCTTTTAAGGAGATGACTCAATGATCTATTTACGCCAAGCAAATGAACGCGGACACGCAAACCACGGTTGGCTGGACAGTTGGCACACTTTCTCGTTCGCTAACTATTATGATGAGAAATTTATGGGTTTCTCAGCGTTAAGAGTCATCAATGAAGACTACATCGCTGCGGGACAAGGGTTCGGTACTCACCCTCATAAAGACATGGAAATATTGACCTACGTACTGGATGGTGCCGTTGAGCACAAAGATAGCATGGGCAATATGGAACAAATACCAGCAGGTGAATTCCAAATCATGAGCGCGGGAACAGGTGTTCGTCACTCTGAATACAACCCAAGTAATGAAAAAGAGCTGCGTTTATACCAAATTTGGATCATTCCAGATAAAAATGGCATAGAACCACGTTACGAGCAAAAACGCTTTGATTCAACAAGTGGTAAGCAATTGGTGTTATCGCCAGATGCACGCGATGGCTCGCTGAAAGTTAACCAAGACATGACCTTATGGCGCTGGGCATTGCCAGCTAATGAGCAAAGCACCTACGACATCGCAGAGAAACGCGTTGTTTGGATCCAAGTCGTTAAAGGCAATATTGAAGTTAACGGGCAGAAAGCGACGGCTAGCGATGGCTTAGCCATTTGGCAAGAAAATCAGTTAACCATTAAAGCTGATGAAGACAGTGAAATTTTAGTTTTTGACTTGCCTGCTGCGGAATAATTTTTCAGGTAAGTAAACGCTAACACCAATGGGAAAGGCTCTACACCATGAAGTTATCTTCAATGGTTGTAGAGCCTTTTTTTATATGAGCTACCCGAAATTACAGTTTAGGACCAGCTTTAACCAGTGCTGCACCTGCAGGGGTATCCGTGTACTTATCGAAGTTCTTCACGAAGCGATCCGCTAAGTCTTTAGATTTTTCATCCCACTGAGATTTATCAGCGTAAGTATTACGTGGGTCAAGGATATTGGTATCCACACCCGGTAATGCTGTTGGCACTTCTAAATCAAATACTGGCAGCTTGATAGTATCGGCTTTTTCGATATCGCCACTTAAGATAGCATCGATGATTGCGCGAGTATCTTTAATAGAGATACGTTTGCCCGTACCGTTCCAGCCTGTATTGACTAAGTATGCTTTCGCGCCAGCCGCTTCCATACGCTTCACTAACACTTCCGCGTATTGCGTTGGGTGCAGAGATAAGAACGCCGCACCGAAACATGCAGAGAATGTTGGAGTTGGTTCAGTTACGCCACGCTCTGTACCTGCTAACTTCGCTGTGAAACCAGACAAGAAGTGGTACTGAGTTTGTTCTGGCGTTAAGCGAGAAACTGGAGGTAACACACCGAATGCATCTGCCGTCAGGAAGATAACTTTTGTCGCATGACCCGCTTTAGAAACTGGTTTTACGATATTTTCGATGTGGTAGATAGGGTAAGAAACACGGGTGTTCTCAGTTTTAGAACCGTCATTGAAATCAACTGAGCCATCAGCCAATACCATGACGTTTTCCAATAACGCATCACGTTTGATTGCGCCATAGATGTCTGGCTCAGCTTCTTTAGACAGGTTGATAGTCTTCGCGTAGCAACCGCCTTCGAAGTTAAATACGCCGTCATCATCCCAACCGTGCTCATCATCACCAATTAACTTACGTTTTGGATCGGTAGACAGTGTGGTTTTACCAGTACCAGACAGGCCGAAGAAAATCGCAACGTCGCCTTCTTCACCGACGTTTGCAGAGCAGTGCATTGATGCGATGCCTTTTAATGGCAGCAGGTAGTTCATCATAGAGAACATCCCTTTCTTCATTTCGCCGCCGTACCAAGAACCACCGATTAACTGCATACGCTCAGTTAAGTTGAAAGCAACAAAGTTTTCTGAGTTCAGACCTTGTTCTTTCCAATTCGGATTAGTGCATTTTGCACCGTTCATCACGATAAAGTCTGGTTCAAAACCCACTAACTCTTCATCGGATGGACGAATGAACATGTTTTTCACGAAGTGAGCTTGCCATGCAACCTCAGTGATAAAACGGACTTTCAGACGAGTATCTGCGTTCGCACCACAGAATGCATCCACAACAAACAAACGTTTGCCTGATAACTGCTCGGTCACTAAGTGTTTCAGGCTGCTCCAAACCTCTTGGCTCATTGGTTTGTTATCGTTTTTACCTTTACCTTGGTCAGCCCACCAAACGGTATCACGGGTGACATCATCGCGAACGATATATTTATCTTTTGGGGAACGTCCTGTAAAAATACCGGTATCAACAGCAACAGCACCTAATGTAGTGACGGTACCGCGTTCATAACCTTCAAGACCTGGCTTGGTTTCTTCCTGAAATAACAGCTCATAACTTGGGTTATAAACAACTTCAGCGACGTCATGAATGCCGTACTTTTCGAGATCCTTCAGGGTAATGCTTTTAGCGCTCATTATATTGCTCCTGGTAAACATAGCTATTCTGCCGACGATCATAAATCTTTACGACTAATTAACAGCGATAGTTATCAAAGAATTGAAAATGTATAATTTTTTTTAATTCATAATGAGACTTAGAGCACGTTATAATCCTTTAAAATTATAAAAAAAGGGTGCAAAATTGCACCCTCGTCACATAATTAGGTTGCTAAATCGTATCAGTGAAGTTGCTGATTTCGCTCATTATTTAACCCGATGATATCGGATTCAATAAATACATAGTGCGAGCCACAATATTCACACTCCATATCAATTTTCCCATCTTTGTGCAAAATATCCATAACATCTTCATGGGTTAATGTCGCTAAAGACGCTTCACAACGTTCACGTGAACAAGTGCAACGGAACTCAACAGATTGTGGGTCATACAGCGTGACATCTTCTTCATGATACAGACGATGAAGTACCTCTTTCACGTCTAATTCGCTGAGCTCTTTGCCTTTGATAGTCGCGGTCAGTTGCACTAAGTGATCAAAAAACTCGTGGCTAGTCTCTCCTGCTGCCGGTAAAACTTGCAGCAACATCCCGCCAGCAATCGCTTTTCCATCTTGTTCACTAACACGGATAAACAGACGGGTTGGTAACTGTTCAGATTGGCGGAAATAAGCATCAATACTCTCTTCAATGCTGTTGCCTTCAATCGCCACAATCCCTTGATAACGCTCACCTTGTTTTGGTGTAATCGTGATGACAATAAACCCGTTACCAATCATTTGCTGTAACGTACTTCCCGCAACAACAGGGCCATCAACACGTGCAACACCGCGCATTTGTTGTAAATTATTACCGTTAATCACGGCTAACTTAACTGGGCCATCACCTTGGATTTGAACGGTAATATCACCATCAAATTTTAAAGTAGCAGTCAGTAAGCTGGTCGCAACCAGCAGTTCGCCCAGCAGCATTTTGACGGCTTCTGGGTAATCATGATTTTCTAGAATATGATGAAAAGTCTCATCGACAGTAATCATTTCTCCACGTACCGCGTGCTGTTCAAACAGGAAACGGTGGAGTTGGTCTTGTTTAGCCATAATTTCTCTCTATTACTCAGGCAGTCTATTAAGACGATTCATGGGAATTCGTGTGTTTAAATTTTAGCAGAGTCCGACGCTCTTTTTTATCGGGACGTCTGTCAGGATGTGGCATCGTGAGTGCATTCATCTTACGTGCCATCGCCATCTTTTCGCGTTGTTCAAGGCTTTCTACGGTTTCACGGTAGAGTAGCTGAGCTTCTGGTGCGCCTTTACGTTGATTGCTGATCCCTAGTACTTCGACAATCCGCTCATCATTTCCTTGACGCACTTTTATCATCGCACCCAATTCAACAATTTTGCCCGGCTTACTTCTTTGCCCATTATAATGAACTTTTCCGCCATCAATCATCTCACGAGCAATTGAACGTGTTTTGTAAAAACGTGCAACCCATAGCCATTTATCAAGGCGAACTGGCTCAGCGGATGATGGCTTTGTTGAAGATTGATTTGTCGATAACGGCTTCATGGTGCCTCCTCACACTTAGTTTGAATGCCAAACCAAAATGAGGCTCCATGGTCAGGGAAGGATAATACTATCTAGACTCGGAAGGATTATCTGCCTCATAGCATTTATCGTAATATTCAGTGATTTTACGCAAACGCCGTTTGTTATTCAAAACTCGAATAATAATTAATGTTCCATTTATCAAGGTACAAATGATCAAGAAGAAAACCAACATTGAACGGCAGACATATTCTGATAACACATCTTCATCCAAGCGCTCATGAACCACCACTTGCAATGTGCCATTGGCATCTGTCGAAATGTTCGTGATAACCCCTTCAACATCAAACGGGGTATTAATCAGAATGCTGGATAAGCGCTTTAACTCATACCATCGCTGAACTTGGTTCATTTCGCTCAGTGAACTGACTGGCATTATGTCTACCAGCGGGCGGTTTTCATCGCTGATCAACAATACCCCACCCGGTGGTGGACTATTGAGTTTACGAACTTCCTTCTCAAGTTCTTGCTTGATGAAATCATATGTGGTGTCTTCAACTAAGTTTTCCAAGGCATCAGCACTTCCTGCACGTAATAAAACATGCGCACCACTTAATTTTCCTGAGGACGCTTTATTCACTAACCCTGGCCAATCATCGACACTTCCACCCAAATTAGACAATGCGCTTTTGAGTTTAATGCAATGATCTTGTTGATCACACAATGCGTTAGTTTTTAATACGATTTCTGAAAAATCGAAAATAATATTCATCCCCGATTTCATAATTTCACGCTGTAATCTTGGGTTAATTCCCGGGGCATCTTTATCTGGATGTAATTGATTTTTTACGCTATTCAATAAATCGATGGCTCGATTCACAATCTCAGATTGTGGCTCAGTAATCAGGTTAATATTATTCCAATACACACCCGAACAATCAAAAGGCACAAACAACGCTTGGTTGGCATCATTCAAATTAGGTGGGCGATAACACATCCCCATTCCCTTCGCCGATAATGTATCTCCAACTCTAATTTTACGCGCTGTTAAATCTGAAGGGTCAACAACACTGACTTTTTTCGCCCCTTCAATCCACGCAAACCCTAATTTCACTGGCAAGCTAATCGATTGATAAGAAAACACCATCGCCAAAACGAACAATGCACTGAAAAACATCAGCACATTCTTTTTAAATCGTTTATAGGGGTAATAGCGTTCCTCTTCATGAATAGAGAGACAACGACCGTACCGTAATACCTCTCCCGTCGAATAGAGATCAATATTGGTAGGGTGGCCTAATTCATATTTTAAGTAGGGAAGCCAATAGCTAGGATAGTGTAAGTCCACGCCCCCTATCGAAATGGTGGAAGAGTACTTTTTATCTAACTCTCCGTACAGCTCCCAGCGTTTGGCTTGCCCATAAATACATTGCACATCCTGATAGGGTTTAGGAAAAAGGCGCAAACGAAATAATAAAAACATCCCGAGGATAAACACCACTGCCGCTAGTGTCAGCCCCCATCCTTGAAAAATGGGAATAGAAACAATCGTCAGATAGCCGATAAAAAAACTGAGGCTTACCACGATCGCCCCTAACCACCCAGAAGAATTATGGAGTCGATGCTCCTCTTTACTTTCCTTACGCATCTTCAACAATTGAATGGTGTTCGGTTCCCCTTCATGGATATCAGCCTCAGGTTGAGACCTAGACTCCTCTGAAGGAACTTCCCATTCATAGCTAAATTCTTTCAATGAGTGGCTATTGAGAGCAACAATTAAAGGCAAATGATCCGTTTCCACAATTTCCATGACATTTTGTCGTTGTAAAAACGGTTCTAGTTGAGAAGGCAACTGAACTTCAATCGTATCAATAAAATAGCGCCAACCCTGCCCTTGCTCTTGACGCAAATTAAATCGCGTAATGGCATTGCAGATGGTGGCAACAGTGGCATTTTTTCGTATTTGCCATGCAGTTTGGGAAGGCGAATGAAGGTTTTTAGATGCACTGTGATTAAGATACTGGGTGATAGTCTGGAAATCAGACTCAATCATTTTTTTAAACGCGGGTGTCGCTAGAGAGGGTATTTGATAGACACTAGAACGCCGTCCCCGCCGGAAAAACAGAACGGAAACCATTATAATTAGGCTAGCTATGATCAGAGCCAGTATAATGACGGTGTTTAGCATTTTTTTCTCAACAGAATTGTCTACCTAAAAAGCATAGCAACGTAATGCTTTTCACTATATAAGCCAATTCCTATTCTCTTCCAGTTTTTGTTTTATTTTACAATATGTTGTAAATAAAATGTTTTACTTATTAATCAGTGCGATTTTCATAAGTAGATTATACTAACAGCATTTTCTCCACCCTATAATCTCTATCATTTTTTTTTGATATGCGTCATAGTTAAAGACAATGTATGCTTGCCCTCATGGATCCCATTCACCTGATTCGGAAATCGTTATGACAGAGTTAAAAAAACCAAAAATCCTGAATATTCAAGATGTTGCTCAATCAAAATTATTCAGTATCCAATCTGTTGACCTCGAATTTAGTAATGGTGAAAAACGTGTTTATGAAAGAATGCGCCCCGCAAAGCGTGAAGCGGTTCTTATCGTCCCCATCATTGATGATCACCTGATTCTGATCCGAGAATACGCCGTGGGTATCGAAAACTATGAGCTAGGCTTCCCTAAAGGAGCTGTAGACCCAGGAGAAGCCCCTCTTGAGGCTGCTCAGCGTGAACTCAAAGAAGAAATCGGTTATGGGGCTCGCCAAATTACCCCTTTAGCAAAACTCACCATGTCCCCATCTTACTTTTCCAGCAAGATGAACATACTTATAGCTAACGACCTATTTAGCGAAAAACTTGAGGGGGATGAGCCAGAACCACTGCAACAAGTCAAATGGCCGATTGCACGTATGATGGAACTCCTCGACCACCCAGACTTCAATGAAGCCCGCAATGTTAGTGCGTTGTTTTATGTGGAACGTTACTTAAAAAATAACGCGAAATAACGCCACATCGATATTCAATTTATTCAATACCCTAAATAATTACACCCCATGCCAAACGGCGATGGGGTGCAGTTTATTTACACTCAAAACAGCTCATTAGAATAGCTCTTGGCTGGCTCCATTTTCCGTTGAAATGGTCGTTCCAACCTCTTGTACCGCGCGCTCTTTCGGCTCAGTTCCTTCGATAAAGTACTCACTACGAGAAGGCCCGCCGGATGAGAGTTTACCTGTACGAGTATCAATAGTGACTGAAATAATCCCTTTTGGCGGTTGCATGGTTTTCACCGGAACACCGTCAAGGGCAGCTTTCATGAAGTCATCCCAAATCGGCTGAGCACTCTTCGCACCCGCTTCACCGCCGCTTATTCCAGTACGGCCTAATGTGCGCTTGTTATCATCGAAGCCAATCCATGCAGAAGCGACAATATCGGGGCCATAGCCGGAGAACCACGCATCTTTCGAGCTATTCGTGGTACCTGTTTTCCCGCCAATGTCTCGACGACCACCCAGATCACGACCCGCACGCCAACCAGTACCTGACCAACCTGGCTCGCCATAAATATTTGTTACCATCGCATCGCGAATTAAGAACGCTAGCGGTGTACTAATAACATGCGGGGCATATTGGTCTTCAGGGCTCTGCTGTTCTGCAGCCGTAGACAGTGCCATGGTTGGCTCTTGTTCCACCACATTATTATTCGACTGAGTTACTTCCTCTGTTGCATCTTCGCCTTCAGAATCACTCAACGCAATCGTACGTGCCGTATCCCCATAAATGACCGGAATATTTGTACACTCTGGGCATGCAATTTTTGGTTTCGCTTCGAAAATCACTTCATCGCTGTGATTCTCAATCTTCAAAATATAGTAAGGATCAACAAGGTATCCCCCGTTCACCATCACGGCGTAACCACGCACCATTTGCATTGGGGTAAATGATGGAGCGCCCAGCGCCAACGCTTCTGTGCGGTTAATATTCTCTTTCGGGAAACCAAAACGCGTTAAATAATCCGCGGCATAATCCACACCCATGGCGCGCATCGCACGTACCATCACCACGTTTTTCGATTCACCTAAGCCTTGGCGTAGACGAATAGGACCTGCATAGCGCGGTGGTGAGTTCTTCGGACGCCAGTCTGAACCGGCACCCGCATCCCAACGGCTAATCGGCACGTCATTGAGTAATGACGATAACGTTAAGCCTTTATCCATCGCTGCGGTATACAAGAATGGCTTAATATTTGAGCCCACTTGGCGCAATGATTGCGTCACGCGGTTAAATTCACTCATATTAAAATCAAAACCACCCACAAGGGCTATCACTGCACCATCATTCGGATTCAATGCAACAAATGCCGCGTTCACATCAGGGACTTGTGCTAACCACCAGCTATCTTTAACCTGACGAACCCAAATTTGCTCACCCGGCTGCACAACTTTGTTCACCGCAGATGGCGAGCCACCTTGCTGAGTATCCGAAATAAACTTACGCGCCCAGCGCACACCCGCCATCGTAATTTGGATGTCCGAGCCATCCGCCAGCATCACTTTCGCATCGCTGCTACTTGCCGAAAGAACAACAGCCGGAACCAATGAGCCGTAGTTCGGTAATTTTTTCAGTTTCTCCAGGATTTTCTCTTTATCCCATGCGGCTTGGCTTCCACTCCATAACACTTCCGCAGGACCGCGATAACCATGGCGAATATCGTAATCTATCAAATTATTACGTACGGCTTCGGTCGCCGCTAACTGGTCTTTGCGCACAACCGTGGTGTACACCTTATAACCATCGGTATAAGCATCTTCACCGTATTTTTCATACATCGTTTGGCGTGCCATTTCCGCTAAATAAGGCGCGGAAAAATCCACTTTTGGTGCGTGATAAGAGGCAACAATTTTTTCGCTTTTCGCTTGCTCGTACTGGTCTTGCGTGATGTATTTTTCTTCTAACATCCGCATTAGTACTACGTTACGGCGGTTAACCGCACGGTCATAAGAGTAAAGCGGGTTGAATGTTGACGGCGCTTTCGGTAGACCAGCAATCATCGCCATTTCACTCAACGTCAACTCATTGACTGTTTTACCAAAATAAACATAAGCGGCTGCCCCCACACCATAAGCACGGTTACCTAAATAAATTTTATTCAGGTACAGCTCCATAATTTCATCTTTGGTAAATAACTGTTCGATACGAATTGCCAAAAATGCCTCTTTTGCTTTACGCATCAAGGTTTTTTCTGGGCTTAAATAGAAGTTTCTCGCCAGTTGCTGAGTAATGGTACTCGCCCCTTGCGATGCATGACCCGATGAAGCCATCACAGTCACCGCACGGAAAATACCAATTGGATCAATACCGTGGTGTTCATAGAAGCGGCTATCTTCTGTTGCAATAAAGGCATGCACTAACATCGGAGGAATGTCAGCTAATGGCAATGGAATACGGCGTTTTTCACCATATTGGGCGATCAGTTCATTGTCTGCACTGAATACCTGCATTGGTGTTTGCAGACGAATGTCTTTCATTGTTGCGACATCAGGCAGCTCACCTTCGACATATTTGTACATGCCATAAATCGAGGCGCTTCCCAAAAAAATGCAACAGAAAACCAGAATTAAAAAATATTTTACGAACTTCACCGAAGAATTCCCATATGCAACTGACAGGCGGGTTTAGATATCACTACTGCATAGTATAAAGCTTATACAGCACAATAGAAAACGTAATTTAATTGTTAATGATAAGGATATTATGTATGTATTCACCAAAATGGCACATCGGAATTGAGCTATCACAGCACCACATTCAGTTAGTTGCAGTAAAAAAACATCGCAAATTCTGGTCGTTATGTGAATGCTGGCAACAAGCACTACCTTTTGACAGTGCATTACATGCCCTTGATGAACACCGCGTAATTTTACGCAATATTCTGCGACAATGGCGTCAGAAATTACCTAAAAACTGTTCAGTTTCTATTGCGTTACCCTCATTAAGATCGCTCCAAAAACAGGTCTCACTTCCCAACCAAATGAGCCTACAGCAACCAGAACTAAGCTGGTATTTACAGGCGCAAGTTGACCAACTTTTCCCCATGCAAGCTCAAGAGCTTGCTGTAGATTATCGGATCATTGGGCAACAAGTTTACTTCAATGCCGCACGCCAATCTGATATTACCTTTTGGCAAGATTTATTACTGGAGAGCGGCTACCACTTGCTAGCTGTCGATATTGCCCCCATCGCACTGCGCTACCTTGCTCGGCATGCTCAGTTACCTAATGAATGTTGGATTGTTTATTATCGCCAAAATGAATGGTTCTGGTCAGGGCCTATCAGCCAACCTGCAAGTTATAGTCATATTCAAAACGATAACCCGACTCAAGATAATCAATCAGTGCATATTAACCAAATACAATCCTTATTAACTGACGATCCTGAAGCCTTAAAATTACCGATTTACTGTATTAGTGACCACGATATTCAAGGCGTAGAATCTCGATGGGATTTACTGCAAGCTTTTCATCAATACCCCATCAAATTACCCCGCCAGTTGGGGGATTTTGTGATTGCCGCAGGGCTGGCTCTGCGTCATGGGGATCTTTAATATGTATCAGGTTAACTTCCTACCTTGGCGAACCGATAAGCTCACTCGCCAGCGACGCTATTTTTTAATGGTGACGGGGATCAGCTGTATTTCTGTGATCGCTATCTTTGGTTATTTAATCAGTTTGCTTCTAGAGGATATATCTCAAGCCCACTTATACCTTGCAGCTCAACAGAAACATCAACAACACATTGAACAGCTAAAAACACAATTACAAACGCAGCAACAACAGCTAGACAAATTCACGCTTCTGCAAAATCAGCGTCAATCCTATGCGCAACATAACCATGCCTTACTCAGCCTATTAAAGTCGCTATCCAATCTCACGCCACCTAAAAGTTGGCTATCCACCTTTCAGCTGCGTGAAGGGCGTTTAGAAATTAAAGCACTCAGTTATCGCTTTCAAGACCTGAACTTACTGTTAACCCAATTTGGCCAAGCACCCCAAGTTGGTAACGTGCAACTGCGTACGTTACGGCGGGTTGCTGCCATTAACCAACTGCACCTTATTGCCGATTATCGAGGTGTCGTTGATGAATAACCACTTTGCCGCTTTTTGGTACCGCCCCCTTTGGCAACAATATTTAACGATACCGTTGATTTTGGTGGTAAGCATTGCCGCTGGCTATACCTTCATTTTGCAAGACAAGCAAAATCAATGGGTAGATTTACAACAAAACGGTTCTGTCTTGCACCGACAAAATCAAGTAAGTAGCCAGTTTTTCGCCCAAAATCCGACTCGGGTTTGGCTAGCACAGGAACTCGCTTCATTCCCTTCGAATGAAGAAATTACCTTAGATCCTCAGTTCTTTGTTCTGCACTTACAGCAGCTCATTGCAAATAACAATGTTGTCTTAAATCAGCTTCAGTCATCGGATCCGTTGAATTCTCAGTACCAACTTGAGATCCAAGGAAAATTTAAGGATCTCCTCGAATTTATGCAATCACTCACCCATACGCTACTCCAGCAACATTGGCAATTTTCTGACGTTATTTTGACGGCTAAAAATCAGCAACTAACTGCCAATTTATCGCTCTCATTTATCAAGGATGAACAACCTAATGAGCAACACTAATTTTTGCGTTCCCATATTAATGTTAATGCTATGCAGCTCTTTCTTCGGGTATGCCGAAACACCCCGAGACCCTTTTGAACCCATATCCCCAACAGAAGAAGATACCCAACTCTTAGACACCATCATTCCACCTAAAGCGCCGGAAATAATTCTCACCGAAAAAATTTTTCCATTAGTATCTATCGATGCTCAAACCGTTCATCAACAGCTCACGGAGCCTGACATTCGTCTACTATCCGATAAAGGCATCGCCCACTTTGATGTCACCACCAACAGTGTGATCATTACGGACACCAAAGAACGCTTGGCATTAATTGAAACATGGCTTGTTCAAAAAGATATTCCTCAGCAGCAAGTGCAAATCACCGCCCACATCATCAGCAGTTCGCGCACCGCCTTGCAGGCCCTAGGTTTAGAATGGGGAATGTCTGGTGAATCAGCGACTGACGGTCATCTCAGCCGCTATAATCGATATAGCAGCCAATCCGGCCAAATGGCGTTGAATGTATTACGACTCGGAGAAGGCTTACTTGAAATGAAGCTGAACGCACTAGAAAAAGAAAATTTACTGTCGATTATTGCGAGCCCACGCTTGATGGCATCCCACAAACAGCCCGCCAGTATCCAACAAGGCAGCGAAATTCCCTATGTCACCACCTCCGATAAAAAAAGCCATGTCCAGTTTAAAGATGCGGTATTAGGTATGGAAGTCACACCAACCATTGCCCGAGATGACAGAGTGGAAATGGTATTAAAAATCAGTCATAACTCCCCAGATGCCGCTCTCACTATCAATCCCAGCCAACATCTGGCCATTAATAAACAAGAGATAGCAACCTCTGTCACCATTAAAAATAATAATACGTTAATACTTGGCGGTATTTTTCAACAGAAGCAAGAAAAAACGGATTCAGGCATCCCATTTCTCTCTCAAATTCCACTATTAGGGAGTTTATTTATCAATAAGACACAACACGTTGATAAGCGTGTTTTACTGGTATTTATTACACCAAAACTTATTAAGATTTAGCGTAAAAAATAACGCCTATACATTCAATTAGTTGAATGTTTAATTCCTCAAAGTACCGTGAAATTATTACTTTTTGTGCCATAAACATACCGGATAAATTTGACGCTGAGGTCGTTTTAGCATACAAGGTTATCCATTGAGTGTTCTAACTATCGGTAGATGAAAGAACAAACTATCAGCCGCTTATAAAATAGCTACAGAAATTTTGCTTTATAATTAACAGGTTCCATTCATTTAGTGGAATAAACAACCTGCTAATAAGCTCGCTAAACAATGCATTATGTAATGTAGACGGCTCAAATATATAGAAACCCGCAACGAAGAATATGGCACTTTGTTTTCTAAGTGCCATATTTATATAGTTGCAATTCAGGTTGATGTATTGAGATAATTTTCTTATCTGATCTCACATCATCACTTATGAGGTTTCAGTTTAGGTCCCGCCGCTAATTCGATTGGCGGGGCGGGTGATCATTAACGAATAATCGTAGTAATACCAAAAAACATGGCAGAGAAACGCAATATCTTTCTGGTTGGACCAATGGGAGCCGGAAAAAGCACTATTGGTCGTCAGTTAGCTCAACAGCTTAATATGGAGTTCTTTGACTCCGATCACGAGATTGAAAAACGCACTGGCGCAGATGTAGGTTGGGTATTCGACCTAGAAGGTGAAGAAGGCTTTCGCGATCGCGAAGAGAAAGTCATCAATGAACTCACTGAAAAGCAAGGCATTGTCTTAGCAACAGGTGGTGGCTCTGTTAAATCCAAAGAGACGCGTAACCGCTTGTCCGCTCGTGGGGTTGTCGTGTATCTCGAAACCACCATTGAGAAGCAACTATCCCGCACACAACGCGATAAAAAACGTCCTCTTTTACAAGTGGATGAGCCCGCTCGCGAAGTTTTAGAAAAGTTAGCCGATGAACGCAATCCTATGTATGAAGAGATAGCGGATATAACAATTCATACTGATGAGCAAAGCGCAAAAGTTGTTGCCAACCAAATCATTGAAATGTTAGAAAAAAACTAATTTTTATACATCAGAAGTCATGAATTCAAGGTAAAGCAAGATGGAAAAAGTCACTGTTACTCTGGATGAACGCAGTTATCCAATCAATATTGCACCTGGTTTGTACCAAGGAAAGGATGCATTTTGGCCACTAACTGCGGGTCAGCGAGCAATGATAGTGACTAACGAAACTCTCGCTCCGCTTTACCTACATAAGATCCAAACCGTTCTTGAAGCCTCAGGTGTCAAAGTCGATTCCATCGTCTTACCTGATGGCGAACAGTACAAATCTTTATTCATCATGAATGATGTTTTTACGGCATTACTCGAAAAGCACCATAACCGTGACACGACCCTCATCGCCCTTGGTGGGGGAGTAATCGGTGACTTAACTGGATTCGCGGCAGCCAGCTATCAACGCGGCGTACGCTTCATTCAAGTTCCTACTACGTTACTCTCCCAAGTGGACTCTTCGGTTGGTGGAAAAACCGCTGTTAACCACCCTTTGGGTAAAAATATGATCGGGGCATTTTATCAACCGGCATCTGTCGTGATTGACCTTGATTGTTTAAAAACCTTACCTAAGCGCGAACTCTCTTCTGGTCTGGCCGAAGTCATTAAATACGGCATCATTCTTGATGGTGAATTTTTTAGCTGGTTAGAAAAAAATATCGATGCGTTAATGGCATTAGATAACCAAGCCATGGCGTACTGCATTCGCCGTTGTTGCGAGCTGAAAGCGCAAGTGGTCGCCGCCGATGAAAAAGAAACCAGCGGGCTACGTGCACTATTAAATTTAGGGCATACCTTTGGTCATGCTATCGAAGCCGAAATGGGCTACGGCGTATGGCTCCATGGAGAAGCTGTTGCTGCTGGTATGGTTATGGCTGCAAAAACCTCTGAGCTGATTGGCCAATTTACCCCGGAACAAACAGAACGCATCATCGCCCTTTTAAAACGTGCCGAGCTACCTGTTACTGGTCCTGCAAAAATGCAACCTGATGACTATTTACCTCACATGATGCGAGATAAAAAAGTCATGGGAGGCAAATTGCATCTTATCCTTCCAACCACTATTGGTAATTCAGAAATGCGTTCCGATGTGGATGCCTCAACAGTCATTGCCGCTATTTCGGCTTGCATGCCATAAATCATTACCGAACTAAGTAAAAAGCATTAATTGGCCCCTGAATATTTTCAGGGGTTTTAAAATGTTACTGGCAGATATCAACTAAAGCCGTTAAATTATACGCACGCCTAGCACCTATAACGAGTAACGAAGTAAGGTGGTCGCAATCTCATTGAAATTGGAATGAAATTGCTAAACAATCTATTCTTTAAAAGTGAGCAGAAGCAATTGCTTAGTCGTGAACAGGTCGTAATGATAAGAGACATTTTATCTCTACACAGGCGAACTAATTTCGGGAGAGGAAAATGGACGAATTTAAACCAGACAATCAGCCTCAAGTGCAGAATGATTTAAGGCCTGATACATCAGATAGACCAACCGGACGTGCGCGTCCTGCTGCGGCAGCTAAGCCAAAAATTGCGTTATCACGTCAACACATCATGATCGGTGTCGGCGTTTTAGTGCTGTTGCTGCTGATCATTGCAATCAGTTCCGCATTAAAAGCACCAACAGAACATGAGAAATTACAAAATGATAGCGCTAATCAGCGTAATATCGATTTATCAGGTTCTTCATCACTGACCAACTCAGAGACTCAATCCACAACGCAACCTCAAACAGGTCAAGCGCAAGAGTTAAATGGTCAGCAAATTAACCCAATGCCAACTCAAGCAGACACTCAGACACAACAAAATGGTCTTGGTGAACGCATTGAAATTCCTGGTGATGTTGCCGATGCTCTCAACCAAGGTCAAAACCTGCCGTCTGAAAGTACCACGACGCCACCACAAAATGTGACACCGTTGACGCCTCCGCAAGTTAAACCTGTGGAAAAACAGCCAACAGTAAAACCAGTCACACCAGAGAAAACGCAACCAAAAGCGACTAAGCCAGTTGAACAAAAACAACCCGCTCAGCCAAAAACAACCACTAAGCCTGCAACCAGCACAAGCCAAAGTGGTAGTACCGTTGCAGCACCCTCTGGAAGCTATACATTGCAATTAAGTAGCGCAAGTCGTTCAGATACACTGGAAGCTTTCGCAAAAGAGAATAAACTTGCTAACTATCAAGTGTATAAAACCATTCGTAATGGTCAGACTTGGTATGTATTGATCCACGGAAATTACAGCTCAGTGAGCGAAGCAAAAAGTGCAATTGCGTCCTTACCAGCCGCAGTGCAAGCGAAAAAACCGTGGGTGCGTAATATGAAACAAGTTAAACAGGATCAAAAATAACAACGTTTTTCCCCGGGCGCATAATGTTGTCCTGAAAGAGCCGCCAAGTGGCGGCTCTTAAACGATTGTAATAATAAGACGGCATGAAAAAAAAACGCGCTTTTTTAAAATGGGCTGGGGGTAAATACCCGCTTGTGGACGAGATCAAAAAACATCTTCCACAAGGAGATTGCTTAATAGAACCTTTTGTTGGTGCAGGATCGGTGTTTTTAAATACCAACTACGATTCGTACGTACTTGCGGATATTAACAGCGATCTCATCAACCTCTACAACACGGTTAAATATCGCTCTGATGCTTTTATCGAAGAAGCTCAGCAACTGTTCACACCTGAATTTAATACCTCTGAACAGTATTATTTAATGCGCCAAGCATTTAACCAATCAGATGACCCTGCTAAACGTAGCATTCTCTTTTTGTATCTTAACCGCCACTGTTATAACGGGTTATGCCGCTATAACCTAAGCGGTGAATTCAATGTGCCTTTCGGACGCTATAAGAAACCCTATTTTCCGAAAGACGAATTACTGTGGTTTGCTGAAAAAGCCCAGAAAGCGACCTTTGTGACGCAGTCTTACAGCAAAACATTACTCGATGCGCAGGATGGCTCAGTCATCTACTGCGATCCACCTTATGCACCGCTGTCTGAGACCGCTAACTTTACGGCCTATCACACCAACGCCTTTAGTGCGCAAGAACAACAGAATCTGGCTTTTTTGGCACATAAGTTGTCATCTGAGCGTAAGATCCCAGTTCTTATCTCAAATCATGAGACCCCAGTGACCCGAGAGTGGTATTATCAGGCACAGTTACATATCGTAAAAGTGCGTCGCACCATTAGTAGAAATATTTTGAACCGTGCCAAAGTCAATGAGCTTTTGGCTTTATATGCGGGAGCGGGAGCATCTAAAAAACTATAGGTGCTGTCAGATAACGACGAATAATCGGAGACAATTATGAAAGATTTTCTCATTGCCCCATCTATTTTATCTGCTGACTTTGCACGTTTAGGCGAAGATACCGCCAAAGTTCTTGCTGCAGGCGCAGACATTGTCCATTTCGATGTGATGGACAACCACTATGTACCGAACCTCACGTTCGGTGCACCAATCTGTAAAGCCCTGCGCGATTACGGTATCACCGCCCCGATTGATGTTCACTTAATGGTTAAACCGGTCGATCGCATTATTCCGGATTTCGCTAAAGCGGGTGCGACTCACATTAGCTTCCACCCAGAAGCCAGCGAGCACATCGATAGAACCTTACAACTTATCAAAGAGAATGGTTGTACCGCGGGTCTGGTATTTAACCCTGCGACCCCACTTAGCTATCTCGATTATGTGATGGATAAAGTTGATATGATCCTACTGATGTCCGTTAACCCAGGATTCGGCGGTCAATCTTTTATCCCTGAAACCCTGAAAAAATTGCGCCAAGTTCGTAGATTGATTGACGAAAGTGGTTATGATATTCGTTTAGAAGTCGATGGTGGCGTGAAGGTCAATAACATTGCAGAAATTGCCGTAGCAGGTGCAGATACCTTCGTTGCTGGCTCCGCGATTTTTGCTCAGCCTGATTACAAAAAAGTCATCGATGAAATGCGCCAAGAATTGAAAAAGGTATCTCAATGACACATGCGGTTTTAGAGAGTATTAAAGCGATTGCGTTTGATTTAGATGGAACCCTTGTTGACAGCGCTGGCGGTTTAGCCGACGCCATAGACAAAACCCTCGAAGAGCTAAACTTACCACCAGCAGGCAAAGAGCGTGTCTCCATCTGGGTAGGCAACGGCGCAGATATGCTTGTGCAGCGAGCGCTAGAATGGGCGGGCATGACGGTCACGCCAGAGCTGAAAAAGCAAGCTCGTATCCGCTTCGATGAACATTATGCGACGACCGTTAATACCGGTAGCCAGCTGTTCCCTGAGGTCAAAGAGACCCTCGAAACGATTGCAAAACACAACTTACCAATGGCGATTGTGACCAACAAACCAACCCCATTTGTGGCGCCATTACTCGAAAAGCTGGGCATCGATAGCTACTTTTCATTAGTACTTGGTGGCGATGATGTGGTAAAAACCAAACCGCACCCAGCGCCACTCTATTTAACAATGGGCCAGTTCGGTTTACGCAAAGAAGAATTGCTTTTTGTCGGCGATTCCCGTAATGATATTATCGCAGCCCACAATGCAGGCTGCCCAAGTGTAGGGTTAACCTACGGCTACAACTATGGTGAATCAATCGCAATTACCGAGCCCGACTACGTGTTAAGCCACTTTTCTGAGCTACTCTCCGTTATTGATTTATCAAAATAAAATCCCCAATAATTCGAGTCGCCAACGGTGTGACTCGAAACTTAACAGGGTATAAAAATACTACAAGGACATACAAAGAAATGAGCACACCCACTGAGAAATCTAAACAAACCCAGAAACCTATTGTATTCAGCGGCGCACAGCCTTCCGGTGAATTAACCATCGGTAACTACATGGGTGCGTTACGTCAGTGGGTTAAGATGCAAGATGATTATGATTGCATCTACTGTATCGTTGACCAACACGCGATCACCGTTCGCCAAGACCCTGTTGAACTGCGTAAAAGAACCCTCGATACATTAGCGCTCTACTTAGCGTGCGGTATTGATCCAAAGAAAAGCACCATTTTTGTTCAGTCACATGTACCACAACATGCACAACTGAGCTGGGCGCTAAACTGCTACACTTATTTTGGCGAACTGAGCCGCATGACCCAGTTCAAAGATAAATCTGCTCGCCATTCAGAAAACATCAACGCCGGTCTGTTTGACTACCCAGTTCTGATGGCTGCCGATATTCTAGTTTACCAAACTAACCAAGTTCCTGTTGGAATTGACCAGAAACAGCACCTTGAACTGAGCCGTGATATTGCTCAGCGCTTCAATGCCATTTACGGGGATATTTTCACCGTACCAGAGCCATTTATCCCAACCGATGGCGGCGCACGTGTGATGGCATTACAAGAGCCAACCAAGAAAATGTCTAAGTCTGATGACAACCGCAATAACGTGATTGCGCTGTTGGAAGATCCGAAATCCGTTGTGAAGAAAATCAAACGCGCAATGACCGACTCTGAAGAGCCACCACGTATTTGCTACGATGTTGAAAATAAAGCAGGGGTTTCTAACCTGTTAGATATCCTTGCTGGCGTGACAGGCAAAAGTGTGAAAACGCTGGAAGCGGAGTTTGAAGGCCAAATGTATGGTCATCTGAAAGGTGCGGTCGCTGAAGCTGTTTCTGACATGCTGACTAACTTACAAGCTCGTTACCATGAGTTCCGCAACAATGAAGCGCTACTGAACCAAATTATGGATGAAGGCGCAACCAAAGCTGCTGCACGCGCACAAGAAACCTTAGACAAGGTTTACGATGCAATCGGCTTTGTAAAACGTCCACAACTGTAATCTTAAGTCGCTATTTAATAGCAAAAAGCCAATTAACTCTCACGGTTAATTGGCTTTTATTTTATTTGTAGCCCACTTACTTCGCGGTGTACAACTTACCGTCTTTAATCAGCCCCTGCTTTAATAGCTCGCCATCTTGTCCACGCTCTTCAAGAACACCTTCCGCGACTCCATTCACAAAACTCGTTTTAAGATGCAGATTATTCTTTGGCGTGTCGTAATAGGATTTATAATCGCCGTTGAGTCGGTCATTACTGTATCCCATCTCAGTATCTAAATTCCCATTAGGATGGTAAGACTTAATGACGCCATCCACTTTGCAATTTTTTATAGGAATAAACATTTTTGGCTGACCATTTTTATAATAAACCGTGATGCTCTTATCTAAGCAGTTGTTTTTCACCCACGATTTAAACTGAATGGCACCATTTCCATAACGTTCGATATATTCCCCATCCGGCGCCCCTTCAGGAATGTTCAGCTCTGGCATTCTCAAGCTTTCTAGCTCTTTGAACTCTTCTAACTGGATACCATTGTTATCATACTGAGGTGCGGGTTGAGAAAGGCACCCAGACAACATGAAGGCAACAGAAAATGCCATAGCAATATTAATAGTTTTCATAACAATCCTTTTAACGGAATCATGGGTTCATTCGAAGGCATCATACCTATTTAGTATTCCTGATCGTTCATGTTTAAGATGAATAAATGAAGAGGAACGCTCCGATTTTGGTTAATCCGAAGCATACTAGAGATCGACATTTAACTCACGCCACAATGATTTCATCGTTCTATTTTCAGAACAATCAAACCTATTTTTGCCTCTACTCACCCAGCTTTGGCTCTTCTATTATTGGTTCATCGAAATGATTAGTTCATAAAACTGATCAGTTTATAAAACCAGTTTGGAGTCACACCATGAAAAAGATTATTGGTATTTATCAATCCCCACGCAGTCACTGGGTTGGTGATGGTTTCCCTGTTCGCTCCATGTTTAGTTATAGCAACCACGGGAAATACCTGAACCCATTCTTACTGTTGGACAGAGCGGGGCCACACCCATTCCCAGCATCTGAAGGGGATAATCGTGGTGTTGGCGAACATCCACATAAAGGCTTTGAAACCGTCACCATCGTGTATGACGGCGAAGTGGCTCACCACGACTCTACCGGAGAAGGCGGCGTGATCGGACCCGGTGATGTGCAATGGATGACAGCGGCATCAGGAATACTTCATCAAGAATATCAGTCTGATAACTTTATGAAAAATGGCGGTACTTTGGATATGGTGCAGTTGTGGGTCAACTTGCCCGCTAAAGATAAGCTGGCAGCGCCGGGTTACCAATTGCTAACTCGCGATACGATCCCGACCATTAGCTTGCCGAATGAAGCGGGAACACTGCGGGTCATTGCGGGGGACTATCTAGGCAACACAGGCGCCGCACGCACATTTACCGCCCTTGATGTTTGGGATCTGCGTCTGAATAAAGGAAAAGTCGTGGGATTGCCAACTAAGGCCGGTCGCAATGTTGGGCTAGTGATGTTGAAAGGCAGCCTATTTGTGGATGGTCATACCGCATTGAATGAAGGCGAGTTGATGATCCTTGATGCTACTGATAGCAATGTGCTGTTAGAAGCCATCACCGATGAGGCTTTAGTGCTGCTGCTCAGCGGTGATCCTATCGATGAGCCTGTTGTGGGATATGGCCCATTTGTGATGAATACGAGCCAAGAAATCAACGAAGCCGTGAATGATTTTAATAGCGGTAAATTTGGTCGGATCCCGAATGCCAGCTAACTATAAAGTCCTCTGAATTTTTTCAGGGGGCTTTATTTTTTCCCAGCCGTCATATTCTCTGCCAAATAAGTTAGAAATAACTGAACTGCGGGTAACAACCCCTTACGGGAAGGGTACACGGCATGAATGATATCTTCTGGAAATTGCCAGTCTGGCAACACTTCCACCAATTCGCCACTTTTTAGCTCATTTTCAACCACACCTCGGGGTATACGAGCGATCCCCAATCCTCTCACCGCAGCACGGTATAACGTTAAAATATCGGTGGTGGCTAGCTTGGGCGTGACATGCACTGTCACACTGAGATCATCACTATTTTTTAAAGATAGCGAATAACGCTGTGAATGCTCCGTATTGGCAAGAACAGGGTAATCCACCAGCTGCTCTGGAGTTGATGGTGCTCCTTTTTCACGAAATACACTTGGATTTGCGACTAAGATCCGCTGAGAATACCCTAGCACTTTCATCATCATCCCTGAATCATCAAGGGGTAATGAACGCACTCGTAATGCCAAATCCAATCCTTCACTGATCACATCGACGGGGCGATTGACGGCCAGAATTTGCACATCGATATCAGGGTAATTCTCCATAAAATCAATCAGTAAATCCTGCAAATAGACTTGCAATAAAGTAACGGGGCAAGAGAGCTTAATGGTACCTTTGGGGTGTGTTTGTACTGAGCAAATCAGTTCATGGGCAATATCCGCTTCTTCCACGACATTCTTACATTGCTGATAAAAAACCTGTCCGATCTCCGTAACATGAAATTGCCTTGTAGAGCGATAAATCAATGAAACATTCAGCTTTTGCTCTAAGTCGGCAATACGACGACTGAGTTTTGATTTTGGGATCCCAAGCGCCGCACCAGCTTGAGAAAAACCACCATGTTCAACGACTTTAACGAAATAATAAAGGTCATTTAAATCGTACTGCATGTTGTTTTCCTCAATCCTAATGACAGTGATAAACCATCAGCCGCGTCGACCAAATAAGCGGTGGCTAAATTCTTCAATTTTATGATGCTCTAACCGATTTTGCATCGTCAGGCTCCAACTCGCAGATAGCCCTGCCGCAGACAATAATCGACGGTACAACTCCTCATCATAGGGCGCATGGAAGGCTATCATAATCGCTTCTTGCATCGAGACATCACTATTACGGCTCAGTAGTTTTAGCGAGGTATCCGCACCGACAGTGCCACCTTTAATGACTCTATATAACCAGCCACAGCGACCTTCGTCCTGCATGATTTGAGCAAAGTTTTCTACGCCCGTTAACCCATTGAGTTTATAGCAAGGTGAACGCGGTTGGGTGACTTGAATGCGCGCATCACCCCAAGCATAAATATCACCGATAAAAACGTTTTCTTCGGTCATTCCTTGAGTTGACAGGTTTTCACCAAAAGCGGAGGGAAGGAATAAATCCTCTAATTGCGGGTATCGTTGTCGCCAAAATTCATAATGTTCTTGCGGGTAATGGCATAGCGCCCTATCTGGCCCACCGTGAAAACGCTTTTCTGCTTGTTCATCCCCTTCAATTCCTAAGCTGTTTAAGGTTAATACCCCATCCACCGCTCGCTTATGAATCGCACTCACGCCACAATGGGCTGTGCTTTGAATGGTACCAATAAAAACTTGAGGATGTATTTTCACCGTTTTGCTCCCGATAACCCCGCCAGAAAGAGTTTTCATCATAAAGAATGGCCATAGAGATAACAACGTTATACCGACGGTAAAAACAAAAAACGCGGCTCCGAAGAACCGCGCTTATCAAAAAAGTCAGTTAGCAAAAAAATTACTTGGTTTTTTCTGCGAAGCGTTTTGCTGCTTCATCCCAGTTCACAACTGACCAGAAGGCTTTGATGTAGTCAGGGCGACGGTTTTGATATTTCAGGTAGTAAGCGTGCTCCCAAACATCTAAACCAAGGATTGGGTAACCTGAAGCGCCAGAAATCGCTTCACCCATTAATGGGCTGTCTTGGTTTGCAGTAGAGACCACTGCCAGTTTGCCATCGGCTTTTAATACCAACCATGCCCAACCAGAACCAAAACGGGAAGCTGCGGCTTTTTCGAACAGATCTTTAAAGGCATCAATGCTACCAAAATCACGCTCAATGGCCGCTTTCAGTTCGCCTTGCAGTTCGGTACCTAATTTTAACCCTTTCCAGAACAGGCTATGGTTTGAGTGGCCACCCGCGTTGTTACGTACAAAAGTACGTTGATCTGCTGGGATTTGGTCTAATTTTTGGATTAACACATCAATATCTAACCCCGCCAGTTCAGGCAGTTTTTCTAAGGCAGTATTGGTGTTATTCACGTAGGTTTGGTGGTGCTTGGTGTGATGGATTTCCATGGTTTGTTTATCAAAATGAGGTTCCAGCGCATCGTAAGCATAAGGTAAAGCAGGTAATGTGTAACTCATATTGTTTGTCTCCAGTGACTTATCTTTCTACCTCACAGACTGAATTAGGATTTCAGTAACTGCGTGTTTTTAACCACGCACCCATTATAGTTATTTTAGTGTTAATGAAAATCATTATCATATCCATGTGAATTCTGTGGATTTTTCCAACAACTATCATCAATAGATTATTCAGTAACTAATACCACTATAGTTCGCCTTTGTTTTTCTTTAATTCTAATGTTAGTTATATTTTTGAATTTTTATTTCAATCATGGATTTAGCATCAAATGATCATACTGCAAATCCCATTACTATTAATACGTGATCTTCCGCTCAAAAGAAAAACAAAATAACCATCCATACTTCAGTTAACTGTTTTTTGACATACTATTAACATCTGCAAGGAGATAATAATATGACACAAATAACTAAACATCCCGTTCCTGCTAATATTGCTAAAAATGCCCTGATAAACGAACAACAGTATAACGATGAGTACCAACGCTCGATTCAAGACCCCGAAGGATTTTGGGGCGAAAAAGGGAAAATCGTTGATTGGATTAAACCTTACACTCGCGTTAAGAACACCTCATTCGACCCTGGACACGTTAATATCCGCTGGTACGAAGATGGCACTTTAAACCTGAGCGCTAACTGTTTAGACCGTCACCTAGCCACTCGTGGCGACCAAACCGCTATCATCTGGGAAGGTGATGACCCAACCCAATCAAAAAATATTACATACCGTGAGCTGCACCATGATGTGTGCCAGTTCGCAAACGTCCTGAAAAAACAAGGCATCCGCAAAGGGGATGTCGTCGCTATCTATATGCCAATGGTGGTTGAAGCCGCTGTGGCTATGCTGGCATGTGCGCGTATCGGCGCTATCCATACTGTCATCTTTGCCGGATTCTCCCCTGAGGCAGTCTCTGGACGCGTTATTGACTGTAAAGCCAAGCTTATCATCACCTCTGATGAAGGCTTGCGTGCAGGTCGCGCTATCCCACTGAAAAAGAACGTGGACGATGCACTGCAAAATCCACAAGTCACTACCGTCGCAAATGTGATTGTTTACCGCCGTACAGGTAATGCACCAAGCTGGATTGAAGGCCGTGACCTTTGGTGGCACGACGTTATCCAAGGCGTAAGCGCGGATTGCCCACCGGAAGAGATTAATGCGGAAGATCCACTGTTTATTCTCTACACTTCCGGCTCCACAGGTAAACCTAAAGGGGTTCTCCACACCACAGGCGGTTATCTGGTCTATGCAACGCTGACATTCAAATACACCTTTGATTATCATGAAAATGAAGTCTACTGGTGTACGGCGGATGTGGGCTGGGTAACAGGTCATAGCTACCTGCTTTATGGGCCGTTATCTAATGGTGCAAAAACCTTAATGTTCGAAGGTGTGCCAAACTACCCAGCGGTTAACCGTATGGCTCAAGTCGTTGATAAGCACCAAGTCAATATCCTGTATACCGCACCAACCGCTATTCGTGCACTGATGGCGGAAGGTGATAAAGCGATTGAAGGCACCCAGCGCGATTCTTTACGTATTTTGGGATCGGTCGGTGAGCCAATCAACCCAGAAGCGTGGGAATGGTTCTACAAGAAAATGGGGAACAGCCGCTGCCCAGTGGTTGATACATGGTGGCAAACGGAAACTGGTGGCTTCATGATCACGCCACTACCGGGTGCGACAATGTTAAAACCAGGTTCGGCAACACTACCATTCTTTGGCGTTCGCCCTGCATTGGTTGATAACCTTGGCGAGCCTATCGATGGCGCAACAGAAGGTAACTTAGTTATTGTGGATTCTTGGCCGGGTCAAGCTCGTACCCTGTTTGGTGACCATGAACGCTTCGAACAAACCTATTTCTCCACCTTTAAAGGCATGTACTTTAGTGGTGATGGGGCGCGTCGTGATGAAGATGGCTATTACTGGATCACCGGTCGTGTTGATGACGTGCTGAATATTTCAGGTCACCGTTTAGGGACAGCAGAAATTGAATCCGCCCTCGTTTCACATCCGAAAGTGGCTGAAGCTGCAGTCGTGGGTATTCCTCATAGCATCAAAGGACAGGCAATCTACGCCTATGTCACCTTAATTTCTGGCGAGGAGCCATCCCCAGAGTTGTACACTGAAGTGCGCAATTGGGTTCGTAAAGAAATTGGCCCGATTGCCACGCCAGACGTTTTACATTGGACTGATTCTTTACCGAAAACGCGTTCCGGTAAGATCATGCGCCGTATCCTACGAAAAATTGCATCAGGTGATACCAGTAATTTTGGAGATACTTCCACACTGGCAGATCCAGGTGTTGTCGAAAAACTGCTAGAAGAAAAACAGTCAATGAGTATCTCGTAGCTATTTAAATAGTTGTGTAGATAGCTCATGGCACTACAGGTCGCCTTCGGGCGACCTAAAATCAATACTCAGCATCACTCAATCAGCAGAAAGTAGAGTCTGACCGAATACCCAGTTAATTCCTTGGGTAGCCATGTGTCGCCCTAAAATCCGCCTTTTGAGCTATCAGAGTATGCCAATAATACAATAACAGAGGAGAACTCTGATGAATGCTACTGCTTACGAAAAGGTCGAGGCGAACCCTCTCTTTCAAGAATTAGTGAGAAAACGTAGTCGCTTTTCATGGTTGTTATCTGCAATAACGTTAGTTCTGTATGTTGGTTTTATCTTTCTTATCGCGTTTGATCCAAGCTGGTTAGGTACCCCAATCACTGAAGGTTCCTACATCACCCGCGGTATTCCTGTGGGCGTTGGGCTGATTGTGATCTCGTTTATCTTAACGGGTTTATATGTCATCCGAGCTAACAGCGAATTTGACCGCTTAACCGCCGAAATCTTAAAAGAGGTAGAAAAATGAAAGTCTTGCTCTCACTTATTCTGTTTTTTACCTCGTCAATGGCGCTCGCTGATGCCCTGACAGGCAATGTTGAACGTCAACCTGTCAATGTTCAAGCCATAGTGATGTTCTTGCTGTTTGTGGGCTTTACACTCTATATCACTTACTGGGCTTCAAAGAGAACGCGATCTCGCTCTGACTACTATACTGCCGGCGGAAAAATTACAGGTTTCCAAAACGGAATGGCGATTGCGGGTGACTTTATGTCCGCAGCTTCATTCTTAGGGATCTCCGCACTGGTTTATACCTCGGGATACGATGGGCTTATCTACTCCATCGGTTTCTTAATTGGCTGGCCAATTATTCTGTTCTTAATTGCCGAGCGCTTACGAAATTTAGGTCGCTATACTTTCGCGGATGTTGCGTCATATCGATTACAACAAAGACCTATCCGCATTCTGTCTGCAATGGGTTCATTGGTGGTTGTGGCACTGTACCTAATCGCTCAGATGGTTGGAGCAGGAAAGCTGATTGAGCTATTATTTGGGCTTAACTACCACATTGCCGTCGTGATTGTTGGGATATTGATGGTTCTGTATGTGCTATTCGGCGGGATGCTAGCAACGACATGGGTACAGATCATCAAAGCCATTTTGTTACTCGCAGGGGCAACCTTCATGGCTGTTATGGTCATGAAACATGTCGGCTTCAACTTCAATACGTTATTTAAAGAAGCCGTTGAAGTACATAAAAATGGTATCGCCATTATGAGCCCAGGAGGACTGGTTTCTGACCCAATATCCGCCTTGTCTCTTGGGTTAGCCTTAATGTTCGGTACGGCAGGTTTACCTCACATCATTATGCGCTTCTTCACCGTTAGTGACGCGAAAGAAGCCCGTAAGAGCGTGTTTTACGCGACTGGGTTCATCGGTTACTTCTACATTCTGACATTTATCATCGGTTTCGGGGCTATCGTTCTGGTTAGCTCAAATCCTGACTTTAAAGATGCCGCTGGCGCTTTAATCGGTGGAACCAACATGGCAGCGGTACACCTCGCTGATGCCGTCGGTGGAAACTTCTTCCTTGGGTTTATCTCTGCGGTTGCTTTCGCCACTATCCTCGCGGTTGTTGCTGGTTTAACGTTGGCGGGTGCGTCTGCAGTTTCCCACGACCTGTATGCGATGGCGATTAAAAATGGTAAAGCCGATGAGCGCGATGAATTGCGCGTATCAAAAATTACCGTGGTGATCCTCGGTTTTGTAGCGATTGGGTTAGGGATTTTGTTCGAGAAACAAAATATTGCCTTCATGGTGGGCTTGGCCTTCTCTATCGCGGCAAGCTGTAACTTCCCAATTATCTTGCTATCAATGTATTGGAGCAAGTTAACCACTCGGGGAGCGCTTGCAGGTGGTTGGTTAGGCTTGATAACCGCTGTCGTACTCATGATCTTAGGTCCAACAATCTGGGTGACTATTCTGCATCATGAAAAACCAATCTACCCTTATGAATACCCTGCATTCTTCTCATTGATTGTCGCATTTACTGCATCATGGCTATTCTCAGTAACCGATAATTCAGAGAGAGGCAAAATGGAAAGAGCTCGCTTTAAAGAGCAGTTTGTACGCTCACAAATTGGCTTAGGGATTGAGCAAGGCAAATCTCACTAAATTCATCGATAGAAACAAAAAAGCGACCCAAATGAGTCGCTTTTTTTAATGCTTAGAATTAATTGACGTAAGATCGTTTTTCTATTGCTAGCCAATCTTCTACTGAAGTGTAAAAAGCTTGAGGGTTACTTTGCTTTTCAGCGAGTAACTTTTGATACTCCGCTTTATCTTTAGGGGTATAACGTGAAAGTAGCTGTTCCAACATAGGGCGTTTATCAACAAACTTCGTCCCGATTCTAAAGCTTTTATATAAACCAGCCGCAATTCCAATACTAAGAACAACCACTGAGGCAATCGCCATGGCGTTATTCTCTAACCCAAGATGATTTTTCACCATCACGAGTAAAGAGAAAGGTACAAAAAACACGACTAGCAGTGAAAGGATAATGGCGCCATCTTGCCCATTATTAAATTCATTCTCTTGCTGTTTATTCACAGAAATAATCTGCTCAAAAATCTGGCTATTGTGACTTTTCATTTTATTCATATAACCCACCTATTTGATGAATGCTCATCTTCTTTCAGCTAAATTTAACAATTCAACATCTTAATTGATTAAAAATAACCATTTTTAATAGTATATGAATAATGGAATTAAACATCAATTTAACAATATTTACCTATTATATTTTACATTAGGCCAACTATAGGAGGCTATCGAATAAAAACTAGAGAAGGAATAATGTGTTAGATGCTTAAATGATAATCAATTAATTTCTATGAGAGATTATTAATTTTAATCAATCATGAGAATGGTGGTTTTTATGGCTGGTTTTTTATAGCTAGGATAACGACTTTTCGTTGGATCACTGCAACGCTGATCATCAGATGGAGGTATTCTTTGAGTAAGAATAACCCAGTATAGGGACTTCCTGCAATTTCCAGTACCCCAAACGCAAAAAAGCCACCCAATGGGTGGCTTCTCGGCTAATTTAATGTCTGGCAGTTCCCTACTCTCACATGGGGAGACCCCACACTACCATCGGCGCTACGGCGTTTCACTACTGAGTTCGGCATGGGGTCAGGTGGGACCACCGCGCTATTGCCGCCAGACAAATTCTGTTTATTCCCGTTTAGCCTTTAATCACTAAACCAGAATATCAATCCTGAACAAGCTGTTGTGTCCACCTTTCGGCTTCCCACGTTATTGAATCAACTTTAATCTCTCATCTCGAAAACACCTTCGGTGTTGTCAGGTTAAGCCTCACGGTTCATTAGTATTGGTTAGCTCAACGTATCGCTACGCTTACACACCCAACCTATCAACGTCTTAGTCTTAAACGTTCCTTTAGGACCCTTAAAGAGTCAGGGAAGACTCATCTCAAGGCAAGTTTCCCGCTTAGATGCTTTCAGCGGTTATCTCTTCCGCACTTAGCTACCGGGCAATGCCATTGGCATGACAACCCGAACACCAGTGGTGCGTCCACTCCGGTCCTCTCGTACTAGGAGCAGCCCCTTTCAATCTTCCAACGCCCACGGCAGATAGGGACCGAACTGTCTCACGACGTTCTAAACCCAGCTCGCGTACCACTTTAAACGGCGAACAGCCGTACCCTTGGGACCTACTTCAGCCCCAGGATGTGATGAGCCGACATCGAGGTGCCAAACACCGCCGTCGATATGAACTCTTGGGCGGTATCAGCCTGTTATCCCCGGAGTACCTTTTATCCGTTGAGCGATGGCCCTTCCATACAGAACCACCGGATCACTAAGACCTACTTTCGTACCTGCTCGAGCCGTCACTCTCGCAGTCAAGCTGGCTTATGCCTTTGCACTAACCGCATGATGTCCGACCATGCTTAGCCAACCTTCGTGCTCCTCCGTTACTCTTTGGGAGGAGACCGCCCCAGTCAAACTACCCACCAGACACTGTCCGCACCCCAGATAATGGGGCTACGTTAGAACATCAAACATTAAAGGGTGGTATTTCAAGGTTGGCTCCACGCAGACTGGCGTCCACGCTTCAAAGCCTCCCACCTATCCTACACATCAAGGCTCAATGTTCAGTGTCAAGCTATAGTAAAGGTTCACGGGGTCTTTCCGTCTTGCCGCGGGTACACTGCATCTTCACAGCGAGTTCAATTTCACTGAGTCTCGGGTGGAGACAGCCTGGCCATCATTACGCCATTCGTGCAGGTCGGAACTTACCCGACAAGGAATTTCGCTACCTTAGGACCGTTATAGTTACGGCCGCCGTTTACTGGGGCTTCGATCAAGAGCTTCTCCTTACGGATAACCCCATCAATTAACCTTCCAGCACCGGGCAGGCGTCACACCGTATACGTCCACTTTCGTGTTTGCACAGTGCTGTGTTTTTAATAAACAGTTGCAGCCAGCTGGTATCTGCGACTGGCTTCAGCTCCATGGGTAAACCACTTCACCTAATGCCAGCGTGCCTTCTCCCGAAGTTACGGCACCATTTTGCCTAGTTCCTTCACCCGAGTTCTCTCAAGCGCCTGAGTATTCTCTACCTGACCACCTGTGTCGGTTTGGGGTACGATTAATGATAATCTAGAGCTTAGAGGCTTTTCCTGGAAGCGGGGTATAAGCTACTTCGCCACCGTAGTGACTCGTCATCAGACCTCAGCATATAGTGAACCGGATTTGCCTAATTCACCTGCCTACATCCTTAAACCGGGACAACCGTCGCCCGGCCAGCCTAACCTTCTCCGTCCCCCCATCGCAATTATCACCAGTACGGGAATATTAACCCGTTTCCCATCGACTACGCATTTCTGCCTCGCCTTAGGGGTCGACTCACCCTGCCCCGATTAACGTTGGACAGGAACCCTTGGTCTTCCGGCGTGCGGG
>NZ_WLUN01000002.1:0-200000 GCF_009706645.1 Providencia sp. wls1914 | reverse complement strand
CGTCAATCGTTGATGATATTAGCATCAACGCCTTCCTCCCAACTGAAAGTACTTTACAACCCTAAGGCCTTCTTCATACACGCGGCATGGCTGCATCAGGCTTGCGCCCATTGTGCAATATTCCCCACTGCTGCCTCCCGTAGGAGTCTGGGCCGTGTCTCAGTCCCAGTGTGGCTGATCATCCTCTCAGACCAGCTAGGGATCGTCGCCTTGGTGAGCCATTACCTCACCAACTAGCTAATCCCATATGGGTTCATCCGATAGCGCAAGGACCGAAGTTCCCCTGCTTTGCTCCTTAGAGATTATGCGGTATTAGCTACCGTTTCCAGTAGTTATCCCCCTCTATCGGGCAGATCCCCATACATTACTCACCCGTCCGCCGCTCGTCAGCGAGAAGCAAGCTTCCCCTGTTACCGCTCGACTTGCATGTGTTAGGCCTGCCGCCAGCGTTCAATCTGAGCCATGATCAAACTCTTCAATTAAAAAGCTTGATGCTCAAAGAATGTTACTGTCGTTTGATTTCCGAAGAAACCAAATTACCTATTAGTTCATATATATGAATTAACGTGTTAGTCACTCTTCAAGACTTAAAATCAAATATTTTTTTGATAGTGTCCTGTGAGTGCCCACACAGATTGTCTGATAAATTGTTAAAGAGCGGTGCGACTTAATCTTTCGATTTTCGACTTTAGGTCGTTGTCGCGAGGTGGCGTATATTACGCTTTCCTCAGTGAGAGTCAAGCATTTTTTTTTGCTTAATCTTTTCAGATTCTCTCGCTGCCGGTTCAGTGTCCATCGCGCTTTGCGTTGGCTTGTTCCCGGTCAGTGGATGCGCATTATAGGGAGTCACAGAAATCCTGCAAGTGTTTTTTGAATATTTTTATTCGACCGTTTTCTTTTTAAACAAATCGTATAAATCAACCACGATTTGTTTAAAAATAAGCCTAGATATTATCAAATCTCGTTGCGAACTCAGCGACATCATCCCAATTAGTGTATTCAATTTCTGTATTTGGGTCGGTTGGCCCGTCTGTCATTTTCATAATCAGTCTGATCATCACTCTATCAAACCATTTATAGCGGGGGTAAAACAGCGCACCTGCAAAAACAGACTTCACAGTCGGTTGCCATGGACACTTCTCTAAGAACTTACGAGTATAGGCATTCGTCTCAACAGTATTCTTACCTTCTTTTCTTGCTGTAAGGTTAACGGCAAAGAATCCCGTCTTCATCGAATTAAGTTGAGTTTGATGGGTTGTGGCAAAACGCACTAACTGCTTATTGAAATGTCCATAACGAATAGAAGCTCCCACTAGCACCTTTTCGTAAGCAGATAAGTTAAAGCTTTTATCTGAATTCAAATCACGAATATCACACTCACGCCCAGCGCGACGTAATTGATCTGCCATTTTAAGTATGATTTTTTTGGTTTGCCCATCGGTGCTTGAGTGCAAAAGTAGATAACTCATTTTTCTTCCTAATCGTTACTATCTATATACGTTAGCGACGCACTATATTACTCACGCCAGAAAGTTGGGGTCAGTAACACTAATAAAGTAAACACTTCCAAACGACCAAACAGCATCGTGACAACTAAAATCCATTTACCTGCAGGATTCATTGTCGTGAAGTTATCAGCAACAGTACCTAAGCCAGGACCTAAGTTATTCAACGTTGTTGCAATCGCTGAGAATGCAGAAAACTCATCCACCCCGGTGGCGATTAAAAGCAACAAGCTAACCACGAAAACTAAAGCATAAGCAGAGAAGAATCCCCAGACAGCTTCAATGATCCTTTCAGGCAGCGCCCGCTGCCCTAATTTAATGGTATAGACCGCATTAGGATGTACTAATCGCTTTAATTCTCGTGAGCCTTGCAGGAACAGTAAAAGGATACGAATAACTTTTAATCCCCCTCCCGTTGACCCTGCGCATCCACCGACAAACGCCGCACATAATAGAAGCATTGGTAAGAACAGCGGCCAGCCAGAAAAACTGTCAGTGGTGAAGCCCGCGGTGGTCGCCATCGAGACCACTTGGAAAAAGGCTTGATCCAGCGTTTGTCCAAAGCCAGCATATACGGAGTGATACATCAGCACCGCGGTACAGATCACGACTAGAACAAACTGGAAACTGATGAACATTCTAAATTCAGGGTCGCGCCAATAAATTCCAAGGCTTCTTCCCGTTAGAACCGCAAAGTGCAAACCAAAGTTACAACCCGAGATAATTAGAAAGACGCCAATAATGGTATTAATGGCAGGACTATTAAAGTAGCCGATGCTGGCATCATGAGTAGAAAACCCACCGATCGCGATGGTTGAAAAACTGTGTGATATCGCATCGAACACATCCATACCGGCGATCCATAATGCAATCGCACACGCAATAGTTAGCAATACATAAATAAGCCAAAGGGTTTTTGCCGTTTCCGCAATTCGCGGACGCATTTTGTTATCTTTTAATGGCCCCGGCATCTCAGCCCGATAGAGCTGCATCCCCCCGACACCTAAGAGAGGCAAAATCGCGACAGCGAGTACAATAATCCCCATCCCTCCAAGCCATTGCAGCATCTGCCGATAGAATAAAATCGCTTTCGGAAGAGAGTCTAATCCCGTCAGAGTTGTTGCACCGGTAGTTGTTAGCCCAGAAAAGGACTCAAAGAAGGCATCTGTAACAGATAAATTGGGTTTTTCAGAGAAGATAAATGGCAGCGCCCCGACACTCCCTAGCACCGTCCAAAACAGAACAACGATTAAAAAGCCTTCTTTTGCTTTTAATTCATGTCGGCTATTTCGCGTAGGTAACCATAAAAAAAGCCCAATCAGCAATGCCGTTATAAAAGTTTGACTGAATGCTCGTCCCGCACCATCGCGATATATCAGTGCGACAATACCAGGTATGACCATAGTAAAAGAGAAGATAATGACGAGTAACCCGACAATACGAGTTATTGCACGAAAATGCATTCGGCCGGTTCCTTGCTATGCTGTTTGCTCTTGTGACAGTTCTAAGAGAGTAACTTCCCCACGACTAATATCACGTAATTTATCATTAACCTCCTGCTCACAAGTAGCAGGAATAGAAATTTGCAAAGATACAGACTCATTATAATCACTGAGCAATATAGTACCATTTACCTGAGCTAATAATTGCTCAACTCCATTGATAAGTGAGTAATCACATACCACATTGAAGATTTTTTGAGGGACTTTCGTTTTTGTTGAGAGCAACTTCAGTGCCTGCTGAACCCCACTGCCATAAGCACGGACTAGCCCACCCGTACCTAACTTTATTCCACCAAAATAACGCACAACAACGCAAGTGATCTCACCTAAGTTGCTACCTAATAGCTGCGCCATAATGGGTTTACCTGCTGTTCCCGTAGGCTCTCCATCATCAGAAAAACCTAACTGTTGAGAATCATCAGGTCGCCCCGCCACAAATGCCCAGCAATGATGCCGGGCATCGGGGTATTGCGCTTTAATCGATTGAATATAATCTTTCGCCGCGTCAATACCCTCGGTGTGAGCGATATAAGTAATAAAACGGCTTTTTTTGATCTCTTCCGAAAAAGAGATCGTTTCTGCCGGAATTGAGTACGCTTTCATTACGGTAAATGCAAATCTCGAGTCATATTTTCAATATGGTTATGATGGATGACGATATTATCTTCAATTCGAATACCACCATAAGGTTTGAAGTGCTCGATTTTATCCCAATTAAAGTGCTGACTGAACTCCCCTGTACGCCACGCAGAAAGCAGGGACTCAATAAAGTAAAGACCCGGCTCGATAGTTAACACCATTCTTGGTTCTAAAATACGAGTGCAGCGTAAGAATGGATACATTTTCGGTGCAGCTAAATGAGTACCATCTTCATCCTGCATAAAACCTGCCACATCATGCACTTGCAGACCTAATGGGTGGCCTAACCCGTGTGGTAAAAATGGTGTTGTTAAACCATTTTCAACCATCGCATCTTCGCTAATTCCTTTCACGATTCCATGTTTAACGAGTAATTTCGCAATACGGTGATGCATATCGACATGATAATCGGTATAACGTACGCCAGCTTTAATAGACGCGATCAGCGCGAGTTGTTCTGTATTCAAATCCGCAACTAATTCTGCAAATTCGCTTTTGTTCTTAGCGGCATAAGTACGAGTAATATCAGCGGCATAACCATTGTACTCAGCACCGGCATCAATCAAGAAACTACGTAATTCACTCGGAACTGTTTGCTGTAATTTAGTGTAGTGAAGCACGGCTGCATTTTCATTTAAAGCCACAATGTTACCGTAAGGTACATTCGTATCACGATGCCCTGTCGCTTCTAAATAGCTAATATTAATATCAAATTCACTTGCTCCGGCTTGGAAAGCTTCAAAAGCTGATAAGTGACCATTCACCGCCATTTTTTGAGCTTCGCGCATGCAGTACAGCTCATAGTCTGTCTTATATGAACGGTGATAATGATAATAATCGAGTACAGGTTTTGGATTGATATTGTGTGTCGAAATACCTAGAGATTCAGCTTTGTTTGCAGAGGAGCCAATATAAGCTAGATGCTCTTTCGGTAAATTAGCTAAAAAGCCTTTAATTTCATCCGCATTTTTTAGATGAATAAGTTCAACTTCTTTCGTCCAGAAGCTAGTTGGTAAAGGTTCAACGCTATGCCAATAATCAACGGGTGAGTAAAACCATAACTTCGGCTTATTCACACCGTCGACTAATAACCAGGAATGAGGGACATCCGTTACAGGAACCCAAGCTTTGAAATGCGGATTTACTTTAAATGGGTAGTCACTATCATCGAGGAAAATGCGAATTGGCTCTCCCGAATGAATCAAGATGGCATCTAATTTACTGCGTTGTAAAACTTGCTGAGTCGTTTCTTGTAACGTTTTAATATGTTCTGCGTAGAGTCCAGCCAGTTTTTCCATTTCGTTCAACCTTTCAGTATTAGTTAGAAAAATCAAGCTTATCACGTTCTGCTAATAACGTGTATGCACTCAATGACAAGATAAGATTAATACATTGATTATTAATGAAAATATCATTTTCACCTTGTGTTATTTACCTTAATTCCTGTGAGCCGCCTTCCAGTTTTGTTATTAACCATTTGCATTTAATTAACATTATCGTCACACTGATTTTCATCTGGTCATACCAGATAAGACCGCCACATAAAGGAGAACAGCATGCTTTATCAAAGTGAGACAATCTCTATTCAATGGTTGAAAAAAGGTATTGCAGAACTGGTGTTTAACTCATCAGGACCAATCAATAAATTGGATACACATACCGTCGCTTCACTTGATGAAGCCGTTGCAGTACTCGAACAACAAAGCGATTTACAAGGCGTTATTTTGCGCTCAGATAAACCCGCTTTTATTGTTGGCGCAGACATCAAAGAATTTTTATCCCTATTCGAAGCATCCAAAGAAACCCTCAGTGATTGGCTTGGTTACGCAAATAGTATATTTAATCGCCTTGAAGATCTTCCCGTCCCAACGATTAGTGCCATTAATGGTTATGCGCTGGGTGGTGGCTGTGAGTGTGTACTCGCTACTGATTTTAGAATTGCGTCACCGGATGTCAGAATTGGCCTACCTGAGACTAAGTTAGGGATTATGCCTGGCTTTGGCGGGTCAGTACGTTTACCTCGGCTTATTGGTCTTGATAGCGCACTGGAAATTATCACTGCAGGTAAAGATGTTAGTGGGCCTCAAGCGCTTAAACTCGGTTTAGTGGATGCGATTGTCGAAACTGAAAAATTACCACAAGCGGCCTTACAAATCATCGAGCAAGCTATCTCTGGTCCACTAAATTGGCGTCAAGCACGACAGCCAAAACTTGAGCCGTTAAAACTTAGCGCACTTGAGCAGGCAATGAGCTTTAATGTTGCCAAAGGCATGGTTTATCAAGTTGCAGGGAAACACTACCCTGCACCAATGAGCGCCGTCAATACCATCGAAAAAGCAGCTAACTGCACCCGCGATGAAGCGCTGAAACATGAAACTGCCGCGTTTGTCCCGTTAGCTCACAGTGATGTTGCTCGCGCATTAGTGAGTGTTTTCTTGAATGATCAACAGGTTAAGTCTACCAGTAAAAAAATTGCAGGCTCCGCAGGTGCTCCGACCCATGCGGCTGTTTTGGGTGCGGGTATTATGGGTGGCGGCATTGCTTATCAATCTGCGAGCAAAGGCGTTCCTGTTTTAATGAAAGATATCAATGAAAAATCATTAGATTTAGGTATTGATGAAGCAAGAAAACTGCTCAATGGTCAGTTTGAAAGAGGAAGAATAACCGCAGATAAGATGGCGACAACACTAGCAGCTATTCACCCTTCGTTATCCTATGCTGGTATTGAAAATTCTCAGGTGATCGTTGAAGCTGTCGTTGAAAATCCTAAAATTAAAGCTGCCGTACTGTCTGAAGTAGAATCACTCATCACATCTGAGACTATACTGGCTTCTAATACTTCAACCATCCCAATTACCGAGTTAGCAAATTCCCTTAAACGCCCAGAAAATTTCTGTGGTATGCATTTTTTCAACCCAGTTCACCGCATGCCTTTAGTGGAAATTATTCGTGGGGAAAAAACCAGTGATGGCACCATTGCTAAAGTGGTGGCTTACGCGAATAAAATGGGGAAAACTCCAATCGTTGTGAATGACTGCCCCGGATTCTTCGTTAACCGTGTTCTTTTCCCTTACTTCGCTGGTTTTAACTTGCTGCTTCAAGATGGCGCCGATTTTAGAGAAATCGACAAAGTCATGGAAAAAGAGTTTGGTTGGCCAATGGGCCCAGCTTATCTACTGGATGTTGTTGGAATTGATACCGCGTTTCATGCAGAGCAAGTCATGGCTCAAGGCTTCCCGCAAAGAATGCAAAAAGTAGGTAAAAACGCCATCGATATTATGTTTGAACAACAACGTTTTGGTCAGAAAAATGGCAAAGGCTTTTATCAATATGAAAAAGATAAAAAAGGAAAGCCAAAGAAAACTGATGACCCAAAAACCGATGAACTATTAAATTCGATTCGCCAAAGTAAGCGTTCATTTACTAAAGATGAAATTATTGCTCGAATGATGACACCAATGGTGAACGAAGTGGTTCGCTGCCTTGAAGAAGGTATTATTCAAAGCCCTTCAGATGCCGATATTGCGCTAGTTTATGGCCTTGGCTTTCCACCATTCCGTGGGGGTGTTTTCTGCTATCTTGACACACTCGGTAGCCAGTCTTACGTCAAAACTGCGGAGTCCTACTCCCATTTAAGCCCGCTTTATCAGGTTCCAAATGGATTAAAAGAAAAAGCGGCCACTAACGCCAGATACTATCCGCAGCCACCAGTTGTGGCTATTGATGTTAAAAAAGTTGCGAGAGGTTAATCCTATGGAAAATGTCTTCATTATTGATGGTATACGCACACCAATGGGCCGTTCCAAAGGCGGTGTATTTCGTCATGTAAGAGCAGAAGACCTCTCTGCACACCTGATGAATGCAATTTTTGAACGCAATCCCAATGCGAAAAAGAAAGAGTTGGATGACATTATTTGGGGATGTGTTCAGCAAACCTTAGAGCAAGGTTTTAATATCGCCAAAAATGCGGCATTGTTAACTGATATCCCGCACACCGTGCCAGCCGTTACAGTCAATCGCCTTTGTGGCTCTTCGATGCAAGCCATTCATGATGCAAGCCGTTTCATTATGACGGGCGATGCACACTCCGTTTTGATTGGCGGTGTTGAGCATATGGGGCATGTTCCAATGACTCACGGTATTGATTTCAATCCAAAGCTCACATTACGCGTAGCAAAAGCCTCTGGAGCAATGGGTTTAACTGCTGAGATGCTTGCTAAAATGTATAAAATCAGCCGAGAAGAGCAAGATGCTTTTGCATTGAGATCTCACCAACGCGCGGCTGCGGCAACCAAGAATGGTAAATTTAGCCGTGAAATCGTTCCGATTGCAGGGCATGATGCCGATGGCAATCTGATTTCAATCAACTATGACGAAGTCATCCGTTTTGATGCCACTTTGGAAGGACTCGCTGCACTAAGACCCGCTTTCGACCCTGTCAGTGGTACTGTGACCGCAGGCAATTCGTCAGCACTGTCTGATGGTGCTTCAGCCATGCTACTTGCCAGTGGATCTTATGCCAAACAGCATGGATTAAAACCTCGTGCAAAAGTTCGAGCCATGGCCGTGGTTGGTTGTGATCCATCCATCATGGGATTTGGACCGGTTCCTGCAACTGAGTTAGCGTTAAAGCGTGCGGGGCTGACGTTGAATGATATTGATATTATTGAACTTAATGAGGCTTTCGCGGCTCAGTCTATTGCTTGCCTAAAAGGTCTGCAAATTTCAGAAAGCCAAGTGGATCAGAAAGTGAATTTAAGTGGTGGAGCAATCGCTTTAGGGCACCCTCTCGGTTGCTCTGGCGCAAGGATCACAACCGCGTTACTTAATCAGTTAGAGCAACATGATAAGCAGTTTGGTTTAGCTACAATGTGTATTGGATTTGGGCAAGGCATCGCCACAATTATCGAAAGAGTCTAATTCATTTTGCCGTTACATTGTCGTATCTTGCAATGTTCCCGCCTAGTCAGGGGCGGGATTTTTTTATCCACAAAACAGCTGTGAAACTCAATCAACCAGAATATTGAATACAACTCAGTCCATCCCCTAAATAGTTCAGGTCACAGGTAGGCGGCAAGTAAAGCTATCCCTTGAGCATACTGGAGTATGTGATAGGGTAGCTTTATGAAGCCAACACCCCTGTGGCTTGAAATATAACGGGGATACTCAAATTACAAAAAGTCGAAAGCATCGCCAAACAACTGGGTGGACCTTGCCCCCCTCTCATTACAAAACCTATCCCGCGCAATCTTCGCCATCTCAAAACGCCCTGCAATATAAATATCATGCCCAGACAAATCACCGAAATCTTCTAGCACGGTACTCAAAACAGTTCCCGTTCTTCCACGCCAATTTTCATCCGGTTGCTCAACAACAGGGACAACTTTCAGGTTAGGATAACGCTCACTAATAGCTTGTAATTCACCGAGATCATACAAATGCTCCAACTGGCGACCACCCCAATAGAAAGTAATATCTCGTTGAGGATTTTCAGCCAGTGCAGCCAATAAAATAGAATGGGTATAAGAGAAGCCAGTACCGCCTGCGATCAAGATCATCGGGTTTTGGCTATTTTCACGGAACCACGCTTTGCCGTGAGGAATATCAATATCAATACGTTGCTGTTCTAAAATACGATCCATCACCGCCATCGCGTACAAATTAAATTCTGACGCGCCAATATGCAGTTCGATAGATTGATTATTTTCAGGTGTAGAAGCCATAGAGAATGGTCGTTTGTCTCTTTCATCCATAACGACCATAAGATATTGACCCGCTTTAAAATGAAAAGGTCCGTCTGGCAACAAAATAACCCGATAAACTGTATCCGTGATAGATTCAACAGATGTGACTTTACAGCTCAAAGTTGCCATGATTTTCCTCTTACTTTTCAATAATATTTAACTGTTCCCAGATATCATCTACGCGGGATTTGACACTCTGCGTCATGACAATTGGGCGTCCCCACTCACGGTTGGTTTCTCCCGGCCATTTATTGGTCGCATCCATTCCCATTTTGGAACCAAGTCCAGAAATCGGTGATGCAAAATCGAGATAATCAATCGGTGTGTTTTCCATCATGACAGTATCGCGAGCTGGATCCATACGTGTTGTGATGGCCCAAATAACATCTTTCCAATCACGAGCATTGATATCATCATCACAAACAATCACGAACTTAGTGTACATGAACTGGCGCAGGTAAGACCAGACGCCCATCATTACTCTTTTTGCGTGTCCTGCATACTGTTTTTTCATGGTAACAACCGCCAGACGGTAGGAACAACCTTCTGGTGGCAAATAGAAATCCACAATTTCAGGGAACTGCTTTTGTAAAATAGGTACTAAAACTTCGTTCAGGGCTTCCCCTAATACTGCGGGTTCATCCGGTGGACGACCTGTATAAGTAGAGTGATAAATCGCATCGCGACGTTGAGTCACATGAGTCACAGTAAATACCGGGAAATCATCAATCTCATTATAATAACCCGTGTGGTCGCCATAAGGACCTTCTGGTGCCATTTCGCCAGGTTCAATATACCCTTCAAGGATAATTTCAGCCCCAGCGGGAACTTCTAAGTCATTAGAAATACACTTTACAACTTCCGTTTTATTGCCCCGGAGTAACCCAGCAAAAGCATATTCAGATAGCGTATCAGGAACCGGCGTCACTGCGCCTAAAATCGTTGCGGGATCAGCACCTAGCGCCACAGCGACTGGGAATCGTTCACCTGGATGTGCCTGACACCACTCTTGGAAATCCAGCGCACCACCGCGATGAGATAACCAACGCATAATAACTTTATTTTTACCAAGGACTTGCTGGCGATAGATACCTAAATTTTGGCGTTCTTTATGAGGGCCTTTCGTGACCGTTAAACCCCAAGTAATCAGCGGCGCAGCATCTTCCGGCCAGCAATGCATTACAGGGATCTTAGTCAGGTCAACATCATCACCTGCCCAAATCTCTTCCTGACAAGGCGCTGAGCTCAAGCGTTTAGCTGGCATATTCAGCACTTGCTTGAATTTCGGCAATTTGTCCATTAAGTCACGAAAACCCTTCGGAGGATCTGGTTCTTTCAAGAAGGCGAGTAACTTACCCACATCATGTAAGGCTTTAATATCTTCTTGCCCCATTCCCATAGCAACGCGCTTGGTTGTACCAAACAAGTTACACAGAACGGGCATGTTATAGCCTTTAGGATTTTCGAATAGTAAGGCTGGCCCCCCTGCTCTTAGTGTACGATCTGCGATTTCAGTCATTTCCAAGTAAGGATCGACTTCCATCGTAATGCGTTTTAGTTCGCCTTGCTTTTCAAGCTGCGCGATGAAATCTCTAAGGTCACGGTATTTCATTATCTTCTTTTACTATTACAGGGGGAACCTCATTATAAGGTTCCCAGCCAAGGTTACAAGTTGCTGTTAAACATACTTAATAATCAATATCTTCAGATTAAGTATATCACTTTACTTGCAATCAAACGGAACATAATCCTTTAATGATACGGTATCAAATTGCTCAGAGAATGTTTTGTTGTGCTGAAACAACTTGAAGCCTTCATTTTTGCCACTGAAGTAACTTAACTCATTACCTTTGATCTGTAATCCGCTACCTTCACGTAACGCAACAACCACTTCATGAGGGTTAATAACACAGAATTCTTGTAGGCGCTCATCGCGTGTTTCACCCATATGCCCAGAAATATGCGCATCAATATAGTGTGGGTTGATTTGCATTGGGAACAGACCCAAGGACGGCATGATAACTGCATTACTCACAGGCATATCATTCGTTGTACGAATGCTTGGAGTCGCCACGTTGCAACCTGCGCTCCAACCAATGTAAGGTACACCGCGTTCACGTACTGCACGTTGGATAGCAACAATTAAGCCATTCTCATGCAAGCATTTATTTAACCACCATGTATTACCGCCACTCACAAGAATACATTCTGCTTGTTCGATGGCTTCTACTGGGCTCTCAAAATGTTCAATCGAAGTCACTTTAATACCTAAAGCATCGCTTAACTGCTCCGCGCGCTCATCGTGAGAACCTCGTAAAACAGCATAAGGCACTAATACTGCAGACTTAATCTGTTTACGTTCAATCATTTCGCTAATTCTTGGTAATGCGTAACTTAGCCATACAGGGTTGCCGGAAAGTTTGCCATTACTCAGTAAAAAGATATCCATGGTGTCTCCTACAAAAAGTGTATTAACTGCTGTGTTTATTGTGTATCTAATTTCGTAACTATCGAATTAATCGATACTTGTGTAGATGAATAATATTGTGCTACTCATCATTAGTCACATTCTTATGCCTTAATTTGTTATCATGAGCATAAATTTGTTGGATGGGATCAAAAAATGGAAAAATGGTATTTGCTGTATTGCAAACGAGGGCAACTGGATAGAGCGGTTGAGCACTTAACTCGACAAGATGTGACTTGCATGACTCCAATGACTGAAATGGAAAAAGTCGTTCGAGGCAAACGCACAGTTATCACTGAAGCGCTATTTCCCAATTACCTGTTTGTAAAATTCGATCATGAGCAAATTCATACAACCACTATCCAATCTACACGTGGTGTCAGCCACTTTATTCGTTTTGGCGCATTACCGGCTGAAGTTCCTGAAGAGATAATTAACCTCATACAGCAGACGCCTATCAGCCATACTCAATCTCCAGATCTCCCTTCTCAGGGAGACAGTGTTGTTATTACTGAAGGCATTTTTGCCGGTGTTAAGGCCATCTTCAATGAACCAAATGGTGAGTCGCGTTCTATTCTTTTGCTTAACATCTTAAATACCACTGTCGCAAAAGTCATTGATAATACGCAATTTAGAAAAGAGTCCGAATAAGTTTTTCGCGATATATTTGCTTCAAACAGGCATAAAAAAAGCCCATTGAATGGGCTTTTTATTTCACAATAACGTTGTCACCGTGACTATTCTTCTGGCTCTTCTTCTTCGTCATCGCCTCTACGTCGACCTTTGCCAACATAGAAATTCGACAGTAATACCCCAAGCTCAAACAGCAAGTACATCGGTACTGCGAGTAGAGTTTGCGATAAAACATCTGGCGGAGTCAGGAACATCCCAACGATAAACGCACCTACTAAAATGTATGGGCGCTTACGTCTGAGTGATTCTGGAGTCGTTACGCCAGTCCAGCACAGTAAAATAATCGCGATTGGCACTTCAAACGCAGCCCCGAATGCCATAAACAATGTCATGACAAAACTGAGGTATTTGCTGATATCAGGTATAAAGTTAACACTTTCTGGCGTTGTTTTTACAAAGAAGCCAAAAGCTAACGGGAATACCACAAAGTAAGCAAATGCCATTCCTAGATAGAATAGGAAGCTACTTGATACCAGTAACGGCAGCATTAATCGACGTTCATGCTTATACAGCGCAGGCGCGATAAATGCCCAGACCTGGTACAAAATGACCGGTATCGAAACAAATACAGATACCATCATGGTCAGTTTAATCGGGGTAAAAAACGTCGATGCTACGTCTGTCGCACTCATTTGAGAGCCAACAGGCAGCTTATCAATCAAAGGCGCAGCAACAAGGCGATAAATATCATTTGAAAAATAAGCGAGCGCCGCAAAGACGATTAATACCGTAATCAAACAGTTTAGTAGCCGCTTTCTTAGTTCAATCAGGTGGCTAATAAGTGGTTGAGCATCATTGACAGCCATGTGTTATTTTTCACTTTCTGTTTGATTGGAGTTTGTTACTTTAGCATCGAGTGGCTTAGAGTCTGTTGGTGTTGCTGAAGCTGGTTTTTCTTCAACAACTGCAGCCATCTTAGCAGCATACTCAGGATCAGGGTCTGACTCTTGAGTTTGCGAAGAACTAGCATGGGATTCCTTTACCGCAGCATCGTAGTTTTCTGTGATCTCTTTTGCTTTGTTCAACTCAGATTGGACATCATTGGTTGTTGCCTGATAACCACTTTGTAAAGACAAAGCAGCATGACGCAGGTCATCCATCGACTTTTTAAGTTCTGGAGAAAGAGTTTCCAAACCCGCTTTCTCTTCAACTTTTTTAAGAGTCTCTTGCAGTTCTTGCAATTTCAGTTCTTGTGATAGCTCATTCTGGACATTAGCAGCCATAGAGCGCATAGCACGAATCCAACCAGCAACAGTTCTCACTGCCACTGGTAGACGTTGTGGGCCTAATACCACAAGACCGATGATCGCAACTAGCAGTAGTTCACTAAAACCTATGTCAAACACGGTTTATCCCTGCTCTTTATTTTTGCTCTCAACTGGGCTGTCTTTTTTTTCAGGAGCCTGTTGTTCAGTGATATTTTTTGGTGCAAAATCAGCGTCTTGCTTCTCTTGCTCTGCTTTCGCTTTTGCAGCTTCATCATCACTCATTGCTTTTTTGAAGCCTTTAAGTGATTCGCCCAAATCAGAACCTAAAGAACGTAATTTCTTGGTGCCGAAAATTAAAATGATAAGCAAAGCAATGATAATTAATTGCCAAGGACTACCGAAAGCAGCCATTGCAAAAGTTGATTCCATTGTTAATACCTCTATAGTTTTGGGATCAATTGTAACTAACTCTATTATATACAACCAACGCTAAATACGGAAATGATCACAGCCTTATAAACTTGTCGCAAAACAAAGTCTACTTAATTATCCTCTCCTTTACACCAACCTACAAGCCACGACAATGCACCTACAGCCATAAATGCTGCTGCAATTCGGGTTAAGTCGGAAATAAAGAATAAGCTACCACAAAGAATAAAGGTTGCCCCAATTCCTAATAGGTACTGTGATTTACGTTGTTTAGTGCGTTGGTGCTTTAACTCTTGTGTAAGCTGTTCAATATTAGACTGCAAGAAACGGTGCTGCTTTAATGCCCCATAAATCAAATCGGGGATTTCTGGCATTTTCTCCGCCCAATATGGCGCTTTTTCTTTTAACGCTTTGGTGATAGCCGGAATACCCACTTGGCTATGGATCCAATCCTCTAAGAATGGTTTTGCTGTTTTCCATAAATCCAACTGCGGGTATAACTGACGACCCAAACCTTCAACGTACAATAAGGTTTTCTGCAATAACACCAATTGCGGCTGAACTTCCATATTAAAGCGACGGGCGGTATTGAACAGATTCAATAACACATGCCCAAATGAAATCTCAGCTAATGGCTTTTCAAAGATAGGCTCACAAACGGTGCGAATAGCAAACTCAAAATCTTCAACATTGGTATCTGGCGGAACCCAGCCAGAATCCACATGCAACTCAGCAACTTTACGGTAATCTCGATTAAAGAAAGCAATAAAGTTTTCAGCTAAATAGCGCTTATCTTCTTTGTTAAGTGAACCCACGATCCCACAGTCGATACCAATATAGAGAGGATCTTCTGGGTGGTCGTAGCTAACAAAAATGTTGCCCGGGTGCATATCTGCGTGGAAGAAACTGTCACGAAATACCTGGGTAAAGAAGACTTTGACGCCCCGCTCTGCCAGCAACTTCATGTTCGTGCCTTGCGCTTCTAATGCCGCAATGTCTGAAACAGGAATACCGTAGATACGCTCCATGACCATCACGTTTTCACGGCAATAATCAGGATAAACTTCAGGGATATACAGCATAGAACTGTTTTCAAAGTTGCGTCGTAACTGGATAGCGTTAGCGGATTCGCGAAGAAGATTTAGCTCATCAATTAAGGTTTTTTCGTACTCACGCACGACTTCTTTAGGGCGTAAACGTCGTCCATCAGGAAGAAGAGGAACCCAATTGGCGATACGGTACATCAGCTTAATATCCGCTTTGATGACAGGCAAAATATCTGGGCGAATCACTTTCAAAACAACATCTCTGCCATTTTCTTTTAATGTTGCAGTATGAACTTGGGCAATCGACGCAGAGGCAAGAGCTTGCTCATCAAAGTTATCAAACCATTGTTCTAATGGACCACCGAGTGACTCTTCAATATAACGACGGGCTAATTTACCATCGAAACTCGCCACTTTGTCTTGTAATAATGACAGCTGGTCAGCAATTGCAGGAGGGAATAAATCTCGGCGAGTCGAAAGCATTTGACCAAATTTGATCCAAACCGGCCCTAATTCTTGTAATGCTAGGCGCAGTCGTTCACCAAGATCTTTATCTTTGTGTCTGTTTTTGATCCAAAAAAAACCTAACCGCCCAATTCTTAAAGGCAATGTCAGCTTAATTTTAGGGATCAGCTCATCTAGTCCATAAGAGAGAAATACCCGAATAATGAAGTAAAGACGTTTTATTTCACCGGGAGTCATTCTTCTCCTCCAACTGATTGAGTCGTTGTTCTAACTGACTCATTGAATTTGAAACCTGCTCAACTTCATCGCTAAAATGCACTAATTCCAGCTGGCTTGGCGCCATTTTCCACTCTTCCAGAATAATGTCTTTAACGTATGTTTTTTGGCGACTGACTAAACGAGACGCGAGGCAAGCCCCTTTACCTAACACTTTACTGATGCCTTCTGCCGCAACATCACCAATATAAGGGGATAAATAATGAGCTGGGTTCCAGATAGCTAAATCCAGTAATGAAGACCAGTGTTGAACAATTTGCATATCGCCTTCAATCACAATGTCACCATTATTGATGAGTTGTGAAAGCTGCTGCTTATCTTTCAACTTAATCAATGTAAACAGTGACGTTTTGATAGTGCAATCTGCAGGTTCTTGCCATTCACTTAATACATCAACATGATTTTCAGCAAAAATAAGTGTCAGGGTTTTATTCAGCTCTTTAAGCTCAATCCCCATCACTTTACCCGCTAAACGCATTCTTGCAGGTTGCAGGACTTTTTCCTTGAACAACATGTGGTTCAAGGAAGTTTCCATTAATGCCGTCATCAAGGAATACAAAACAGTATTAGGATTTTCAATATGCGCTGATGGTGCTTCCATCTTAGAATTTAAACCCTTTATGTAATGCAACAATACCACCGGTCATATTGTCATAAGAGACTTGCTCAAAACCTGCGTTTTCCATCATCCCTTTCAAGGTTTCTTGATTTGGGTGCATACGGATAGATTCAGCCAGGTAACGATAGCTTTCAGGATCATTCACAATCACTTGACCAATACGCGGTAAAATATGGAATGAGTAAGCATCGTAAGCTTTGTTCAGTGGTTCAAGAATTGGTTTAGAGAACTCAAGCACTAATAGGCGTCCACCCGGCTTCAATACGCGGAACATGGAGCGTAATGCTTTATCTTTATCGGTGACGTTGCGTAAACCAAAAGAGATAGTAATACAGTCAAAATAGTTATCAGGGAATGGCAACTCTTCTGCGTTCGCTTGAACGTAATTAACATTACCAACAATGCCTAAATCGCGCAGTTTCTCGCGTCCCATTTTTAACATTGAATCGTTAATATCTGCGAGAACCACTTCACCTTTTTCACCCACAAGGCGAGAAAATTTTGCAGTGAGGTCACCAGTTCCACCAGCAAGGTCAAGTACGCGTTGATTACGACGCACACCACTCGCTTCGATTGTGAAACGTTTCCAGATACGATGAATACCAAAAGACATTAAGTCATTCATCAGGTCATATTTAGAGGCTACAGAGTGAAAAACATTTGCGACTAGGCCAGCTTTTTCTTCTTTCTCTACAGTACGGAAACCAAAATCGATGGTTTCTTTTGTTGGTTCGGTCATTTCTATTATGCCTGTTAATCGTTCAAACTTTTTTGTGAAGTGTACCAGCCTTTGAGTGAAAACCCTATTATAACTCTAAGATTCCGCACAATTAGACTTGTCAGCCCGCTCAGCTAGCTGAGGGTCTATAGATTGCTTAACTTCCACACCTAACTCTTTAAAACTTTCCGCTTGAGCAAGCAAATTACCTCGGCCTTCAGCAAGGCGCTTCATTGCTGAAGAATAAGTATGATTTGCTTTCTCTAAACTCGAGCCCAATACCTGCATATCATCAATAAATAAACGCAGCTTATCGTACATTTTAGCGGCTCTATCTGCGATTTCTTGAGCATTTTGCTCTTGCCGTTCATAGCGCCACAAATTATTAATGGTACGCACGGCCACCAGTAAGGTGGATGGACAAACCAACATAATATTCAGTTTTAATCCTTCATCAAGTAGTTCAGGCGCTTCTTTTAATGCTAATAAATACGCAGGCTCAATCGGAATAAACATGAGCACATAATCTAAAGAGCGAACTCCCGGTAACTGATGGTAGTCTTTGCGACTGAGCATTTTCATATGGTTACGAATGGACGCCACATGCTCCTTGATGCCTTGCTGCTGCTGTTCTGGATCATCGCTATTAAAATAGTGTTCATAAGCCACCAGCGACATTTTCGCATCGACCACCACATCTTTGCCTTCAGGAAGATGGATAATCACATCGGGTTGATAGCGGCTATTAAACCCCGTATTGATGCTTACCTGAGTTTCAAATTCACTGCCTTTTCGCAGCCCTGAAACTTCTAAAATCCGCGTTAAAATCGTTTCCCCCCAGTTCCCTTGGATTTTATTATCTCCTTTTAGGGCTCGGGTTAAATTGACCGCTTCTTTGGTCATTTGGCTATTTAACTGCTGTAATTGGCGAATTTCATAAGTGAGTGTATGGCGCTCTTTGGCTTCTTCACCATAACTTTGCTGTACTTGCTGGCGAAACCCTTCAAGTTGCTCACGAAACGGTGACAGCATCGCCATTAAATTTTTCTGATGTTGTTCAGATGCTCGACGTTCGTTCTGCTCAAAAATACGATTGGCTAAATTTTCGAACTGAGCGGTAAGGCGCTGCTCGCTGTTTTGTAAAATCCGTTGTTTTTCTTCATTGGCGAGTTGCGTCTGCTCAAAGCGGGTCATCACTTCCCGCAGCTCTGCTTCCTGTTCGCGGTTAATATCCCGCTGTGTACGTAGCTCCTGATCGAGCCTGTCACATTCATCTTTCCACTGCGCTAAATGCACATTTTTTTCATCGCTCGCCGCCAATTGGCGGTATACCTCTTGTAGCTCTCGCTCTTTTCCCGCTATTTTTTGGACAATAGAAAACCAGACCGCTAAACCGCCGACCAAAATGCCGCTCAAGGCGCCAATAATTGCATATAAAAGAGAGGTATCCACGACTCAATCCTTACTTTTTAAAATCTAGAGTAAGGTAATGGGATACTGTATAAGTGTCCAGAGGTAAATCTCCCAACGGCTACTTTTTGCGAGCGGCTTCGCAGCTTATCCCATCCAACTCGCAAACCAACGTAAACCAAGCGCGCCAGGGGCTAAAATACCAAACGCCCAAATCATCGCTGAGGCTAGGTTAGCGACTTGGAAATGTCGCTGCTTCATTTCACAGATCCCCGCAACAAGCGGCACTACCGCCCTCAGTGGCCCGAAAAACCGACCAAAGAAAATCCCCCAAACACCCCACTTCTCAAAGAAGCGATGCCCTTTGTCTACCATTTCAGGGTTGCGGGAAATCGGCCACATTTCACGAACTTTATCTTTATAGTGAAAACCAAACCAATAAGAGACCCAATCCCCGAAAAATGCGCCCAATGCAGCGGCTAACCAAATCGGGAAAAAGGCAATCTCACTTTCACCAATTAATGCCCCTAGCCCAAGCAAGATAACGGTCGCAGGGAGCAATAACGATAAGAAAGCGAGGGACTCGCCAAACGCAAGAATGAACACAATAGGGATAGCCCACACTTCGTGAGCGCGAGTGAATTCTGTAATGACCGTGACAATTTCATTAATGCTCAAGGGCGAATTCCTACGGTTTGAGATTAGTATGTTAACTATGAGTAGACTAAGTAACTATTATTCAGCTAATTAACTGTTATTAAGATAAGCAATTATTACGCCGCTAAGTGAATATATTATAGTTCTTGGAAGTAAATAAAGTTGCAACAAAACTGGCGCATTGCAACTTCAATTCCGCAGAGGTTTATTCGAGGAAGTAACTTTGTAATACGCTGCGCTGAGCGTTATCTAATCCAAAGTCTTTTTCTAGCCAGCTATCCACACCGCCATAATTATTTTCTATACTTTTCAATGCAGTTTGTAAAAATTCTTCACGAACAGAAAATACATATTCGAATTTTTTCACCACGTTTTCACTCATGGTCTTGGAGAACTCTTCGAGTAAATGATTACGAAATGGCGCTAACGTCTCGTTCGTTAAAAGGTAATCATCCATTACTGTATTCACATCTGCGCCCAGCGCAAACAGCACGAGAGCCGAGCCAACTCCTGTGCGGTCTTTACCCACAGCACAGTGTTGCACAAGCCCACCTTTTTCTGGCTGCTTCAACATGTTCACTAATTGGTGATAAGCGGCATTATTCAACGGAAGCAACTCATAGAGGCGGAACATAAAAGCTTGAGGATCAAACTGTTCTAGTACTTCTGGGGTGAGTTTATCAAGATTCGCACTCACTTCTTTTGCCAGCGGGTTCGCAGGGGCATGTACATAATGAGCGCCACGCCACACCACATCTGGTTTATCCAAAATTTCAGCTTCATCGCGATAATCGATGATTTGGAAAAGGTTTTGTGACTGTAAGACTTTTTCATCATCTTGGGTTAATCGGTCGAGCGCCCCAGAACGAAATAAAACACCGGGCTTTATTTTTCCGCCATTGGAAAGCTTTTTTCCCCCTAAATCACGAAAGTTAATTCCACCTGTTAAAGGCAGTACAGAGGGGTGAAGGTAAGGTTTGGTTGACATACGTTTTCCCTTTTTAGCTCTGTCATTGCTCAAACTAAAAATAAACGAAATCATCAATTACTTGTAATTTGAGTAACTTAAGAGGCTTCTATTAATTGTTTTAAATGACAATAACAGATTCATCGATGAAGGGAATAAGAAAAACGCGAGAAAATAAATTTTGCGCTGATCAATTAGAGATACAAGAATATTTAAGATGCATGGGTAGCACGATGATAACTGAACCCGTTTACCGCAAATCCACAACCGAGTGAAGTCAGTAAACGGGTCAGCTAATTAGGATTACAGCAGGCGACGAGCAGCTTCGACAACGATGCTCAGAACATTGCCTTCTGTTTTTTTCAGAAGCGCTTCATTTGGAATTTCTTGCTGAGTACGGTTTACGATAACCCCAGCGACCATACCTGCACGCAGGCCTTGGCTTGCACACATGGTTAACAGCGTTGCAGATTCCATTTCATAGTTCATCACGCCCATGTCTTGCCACTCTTTCATTGAACCTCTGAAGTGACGCATTACGCGGCCTGTATAGGTGTCGTAACGTTCTTGACCTGGGTAGAAAGTATCGGAAGATGCGGTAATACCGACGTGTACAGTTGCACCCGCTTCTGTCGCCGCAGCATACAGCGCATTAGTACACGTGAAGTCAGCAACTGCAGGGAATTCCAGTGGTGCAAAGTGCTGGCTTGCGCCATCTAAACGAACCGCACCTGTGGTGACAAGTACATCACCCACATTGATGTTTTCTTGGATTGCGCCTGTTGTACCAATACGTAAGAAAGTACGGATACCTAACTGAGCCAGCTCTTCAACTGCGATAGAAGTTGATGGACCACCAATACCCGTTGAGCAGACAATCACGGCTTTGCCATCGAGCTCGCCACGCCATGAAGTGAATTCGCGTAATGAAGCCAAATGTACAGGGTTGTCCATCAGACGTGCAATTTTTTCAACACGGTTAGGATCCCCAGGAACAATAGCAACAGTTGCACCCTGTAAGTCACTCTTTTTTAAACCTAAGTGGAAAACGTCAGACATATCAAACTCCTTTACACAATGGCATCATTGAATTAGTACGTTATTGTCAATATAGCGCTTAGCTTTGATTAATTTAGTGACCAATATCTACTTTAATAGAAACAGATACACTTGAATTTCATTAAAACGAGATCATGATCACAAATAAGTTATCTTAAGATGAATGTGAATAATGAGATACACCCAGTATAGATGAATGTTTGTGATTATCGAAAGAAAGCGCCCGAATGGGCGCTTTAGATAGGCAGAATATAGAAAATACTACAATATCAACATGCTAGATTTATAGCACGACATCAAGGATCAAGACCCCCACCAACCCGATAGCCCAAGCTATTGTTGTTGGAATAGACCAAACAATCATTTGTTGTTTAACGTCTTTGATCCCCATCATTCTGTTCACCACCCAGTAAAGGCTGTCGTTAAAATAACCGAAGAACAGAGACCCCATTGTTGCTGCCTGAGCTGCAACCAATAAGTTGATATCAGGAATTTGGCTAATGATTGGCGCAGAAATCGATGCTGCGGTAATCATTGCTACCGTTCCAGACCCCTGAATTAAACGCACTAATGTCGCGATAATAAACGGGATTAATACGGGCGTAATCGGTAAATTCGCGACATGCTCCGCAAGAATGGTTCCCGTCCCGCTGTCACGCAATACTGCACCTAATGCTCCACCAGCACCTGTCACAAGCAGGATGATACCCGCCGCTTGTAAACCCTCTTCCATACGGTCGATAACTTCTTCTTTCGATGCTTTTGGCATTAACGTATAGACCGAAATCAGGACACTAATAGATAAGGCGATAATCGGTGCTCCCAAGAATTGGAATGATTGGAAGTACCAATTATCATCCATACCTTGGAATGCGGCTGTTTTCAGTAATAATCCGTTGATAGCATTAATGAAGATCAACAGAATTGGCGTGATAATTGGTAACAATGATAAGAATAAGCTCGGTAATGGTTTGTTGGCTTTTTCTTCCATGTAACGCGCGTGCACTTCTTTTAAATCTTCGCTGCCCGTTTCATCTGGCATGAATTCTGGGTATTTAGTTCCCAGCCATTTAGCGTAGAACACAATTCCGATGACACACGGCACTGCCAGTGTCATTCCCGCTAAAATCATGGCACCAACATCAACCCCGAAGATCCCAGCAACACCGAGAGGGCCCGGAGTTGGTGGCACAGTATGGTGGGTAACAACCAGACCACCCGCCAATGCGACACCAAGGGTTAAAATACTGCGCTTCCCATTCTTCGCTAACGCTTTTGCCAGCGGATACAAAATAACGAATGCAGAGTCTACAAAGATAGGAATACTGACAATATAACCGGTAATTGCCAGCGCCCACTCTTCGCGTTTTTTACCTAACCATTTGATAAAACTATAAGCTATCTGCTCAGCAGCACCGGACACTTCCAGCACCCTTCCCATCATTACCCCGAGACCGATAACAATACCAATGCTACCGAGGGTCGAACCAAAGCCCTTTGTAATAACGGTGACGGTTTCCGCCGCAGTTAATCCCCCTGATAACCCTGCGATTGCAGCCGCAATCAACATCGCTAACAAGGCGTGAACCCGCGTTCGCAATACTAAAAAGATAAGGACAAATATGGCCACCGCGAGGCCAATAATAGGAATATAGGACATTATTTAATCTCCTATTTCGCACAGCCATGGTGCTTAATGAAGGAACGGATCGCATCGCTAAATGACCCATCAGCTTTAAAGCCTAAATCCAGTGCACGGCGAATATCGAATTTACCCGGCCAGCTTGCCACAATGCGGTTGATGGATTCATCCGGTTCAAAGCGAATTAAATCAACTACTTGTTGACCAGCGACATCACGCAGGGCATCAATCATCTCTTGTACTGTCACGGTGATCCCTGGCAGGTTCACTGTGCGTGAAAGACCAAATTTCTCTGCAGGAATCGAAACCGCATGGATGAAGTTGTTGATTACCGTTTCTGGGCTAGATAACCATAGCGCCAACTCTGGAGACACTGGGCAAACACTCTCAATCCTATTTAGTGGCTCGCGGATAATACCGCTAGCAAAAGAAGATGCCGCTTTATTCGGGACTCCCGGGCGAATACTAATGGTAGGTAAGCGCATCACGCGTCCATCCACATAGCCTTTACGGGAATAGTCGTTCACCATCAATTCACACATGGCTTTTTGAGCGCCATAAGAAGACTGAGGGTTCACAACACACAGGTCGGTGATCACATCTGGTAATTCACCGCCAAAAACCGCAAGGGAGCTGGTGAATAAAAACTTGATGGCAGGGTTTTTAGCGCGAGCGACTTCAAGCAATTGGCGAGTCGCATCGAAGTTCACTTTCATGCCTAAGTTAAAGTCACTTTCAGCATGGCTACTGACGATCGCCGCAAGGTGGAATACCACGTCAGTTTGCGCGTCAATCAGCTTATCTGCGGCTTCTGGCTGGGTTAAATCTAATGCAACGCAACTCACACGAGAGTCTTCAATAGGCGATGTAGGGCATTGAATATCCGCTAAAACGAGCTGGTTAAATTTTAATCCTTGGTTGTTTTTAAGCAAAGCAGCGGCTAGCTGCTGGCCCAGAAAGCCTGCGCCACCAGTAATAATAACTTTCATTGTCATTCTCCTTGCTATAACCCTGTCGGGCTATGCATCAGTAGGTAAGATGTTTTTTTATGTATTTATTAAATGAAGTTTTATGTTTTTTTCGAGTATCCGTTGCACCACATCAGACGGTAAATGTTGGTCACAAATGATGTCGTGCAATTGATCTAATGGGCAGACACGGAACATACCGTATTTACCGAATTTACTGCTGTCTGAAACCAGTACACACCGACGAGCAACATCCAATAAAGTTTGTTTTATTTGGACTTTTTCCTCATGAGGAGTGGAAACCCCATGTTGCAGATCCCATGAGCTGGTACTAATAAACGCGATGTCTACATTCAGTGTCTGCAACATAGCGGCCGCCGTATTGCCAACACAGGAGTGATTGCGTTTATCAACCTGCCCGCCTGTGTGATACAAGTTCAGTTGTGATTTATTCATCAAGTACTGCATGATGGAAAAATCATTGGTCACGATAGTGAGATTAAAACGCTCACCCAATACACGGGCAATTTCAAAGGTGGTGGTGCCTGCATCGAGGTAAACCACCTGACCATCTTCAACCAGTGAGCTGGCAAATTGACCGATTTCGCGTTTCGTTTGATGATGAAGTCTTGCCTTTTCACTCCACGGAAGCTCTTGGCGTAACGCATCATTTAACCGAACTCCACCGCTAATTCCGACAACCTTCCCTTCCTCTTCCAACATGCGAATATCACGTCGAACCGTCATATGAGAGACATTCATTAAACCCACTAAGTCATTGATAGACACAGTTTGGTGCTCATAGACATAGCGATAAATAAAATCACGACGTTCGGAAGGGATCATTCGGTTCTCCTAGGAATTAGCTTGCTTTAGCCAGCCTAAACCGTCTTCGGTGCGTCCTGCTGGGTGGTATTCACATCCCAGCCAGCCTTCATATCCCATTTCATCGAGTTGATTAAAAATCCATGGGTAATTGACTTCACCGCTATCAGGTTCATGGCGAAAAGGTACTGATGCTATCTGAATATGACTAAATTTACCCCAAAGACGCTCAATTGTTTTCAATAAGTCACCTTCCATAATCTGGCAGTGATATAAATCCAATTGAATAAACACGTTTTCGCGATTGATTTCAGGTAACAGCGCTTCAGCCTGCTTTTGGGTCGTTAAGAAATACCCCGGCATATCGCGGGTATTAATCGGCTCGATAAGCACACGAATGCCGTGCTCAGCCATCACATCCGCAGCATGCTGTATATTCTTAATAAAACACGTTTTTTGCTCTTCAGGCGTGAATTTATCATCCACTTTTCCTGCCATAGCATGCACTTGCTTGCAGCCTAATGCTAAAGCGTACTTCAGGGCGGTTTGTACCCCTTGAGCGAATTCTGCTTCACGACCGGGAATAGACGCCATTCCACGCTCGCCAGCGCCCCAATTTCCCGCTGGCATATTGAATAGAGCTTGAGTAAGTTGATGTTTTTTCAATTCACCCGCAATAACATCCGCATCTTCTTCATAAGGGAAAAGATACTCAACGCCCTTAAAGCCAGCTTGAGCGGCACGTTCAAAGCGTTGAATAAACGGAACTTCGTTAAACATCATACTGAGATTTGCTGCAAATTTAGCCATGTCTATCGCCTCATTTCTGTGGATAACGGCTTTCGAGCTCATGAACCTGCTCTTGCGTTAACGTGGTGAAGCCGTGTGGGCGCAATGTAATGTATAGACGTGCGGTATCTTCTAATTCTTCCGCATTGAAAAACGCCTGTCTTAACGTTTTTCCGCCAACAACGGGGCCGTGGTTAGAGAGTAAAATAGCATTATGATTTGGCGCTAATTTTGCGATTTCTTCACCAATACGGTCATCACCCGGTGGTAAATATTCAATCAACGGTAATTTGCCCACACGCATCACGTAATAAGGCGTGATCGGCGGTAAGCAGTTTGCGGTATCTAAATTCGGTAAACAGGACAGTGCCGTTAGCCAAGGTGAATGTAGATGAACCACCGCTTGGCAATCTGGGCGCTGCAAATACATTGCCATATGCATGGAAACTTCTTTTGTTGGCTTGTCACCATCAATCCAGTTACCTTGCGCGTCTAGTTTGCTCAGGCGCTCAGGATCTAAATCGCCAAAGCTTGAGTTAGTCGGGGTGACAATAACGCAGCCATCCGGCAGGCGGGCGCTGATATTGCCTGCACCACCGCTGCTGTAGCCGCGATTAAACATTGACTTCGCCCAATCCACTAACTCTTGGCGTAGCGCCTTTTCATTACTCATTAACCATCTCCTGTGCTAACTGGAAGAAATTCTCTTGACCAAAATTGCCTGATTTCAGTGCTAACCAGTTACCGCTTGCTAAGTCTTGTACCCAAGGCACACCCGGCGCGATAGGTGAGCCAATACTTAATTGTTCAGTTCCAAGGCTTTGCACCACTTTTCCAGAGGTTTCTCCGCCCGCGATAATAAAAGTGTTATAACCTTGCTGCTGAAGTAACGTCACTACCTGCCCAAACACATTTTCTACCGCGGTACTCGATAATGCGGCGCCGTATTTTTCCTGTGTTTGCTTCAATAATTCTGGTGGTTGGGTGGCATATAACAAAGGCGCTAACCCTGTGATTTTCTGCTCTTTAACCCATTGCGCTAATACCGTTGCATAGTCTGGATTATTGATGCATTCGCCCACATCTAGCGCTTTGCTAGGTGCAACTTGCTGATAGTTTTGCACTTGCTTGTTGGTCATTAGCGAGCAGCTACCCGATAGAATGACCGTTTTTCTCTCTTTGCCCGTCGGCTTAGCACCACGGCTTTCGCCCTGACCCCAAGCTACTTGACTATCAATATTCGCAAGAGCAGCCCCCAATCCAGACCCGCCCGTTAATAAAGGCAGTGATTGCGAAGCCTGAGCAATAGGCAGTAAATCATCCATCGTGAAGCTATCCACAACCGCATAGCTGATATCTTGCTGGCTTAGCTGTTCTAACTGCTCTGTGATAGCGGCGCTACCCTTTTGTACGGTTGCCAAGTTAATCAGCCCCGCTTTACCTGCGGACTGTTTTTCCATGACGCGCATCAGGTTGGCATCGGTCATTGGGGTGACTGGGTGATGCTGCATTCCACTTTCATTGAGCAATTGACCATTCACAAACAGGTGCCCATGTACCACGGTTCGACCGTTAATAGGCAATGCAGGGCACACTAATGATAATGACGTACCCAGTTGCTTCATCAGCGCATCAGTCACTGGGCCAATGTTGCCTTTCTCGGTTGAATCAAATGTGGAGCAATATTTAAAGAAAATTTGCCGGCACTGCGCCGATTCCTTCAGCCAGCGGCAGGCATTAACCGAGGCACTAATGGCTTCATCCACAGGGCAAGAACGACTTTTCAAGCTCACCACAATGGCATCCACATCTTGAGGGATTGGAGTATTTTCATTCGGCTCATTCAGTAGCTGCACCACTTTCCAGCCGTTTTGTACCATAAAGCCTGCAATATCTGTCGCGCCGGTAAAATCATCAGCAATCACGCCTAATTTCACTGTCATGCCTTTTTCTCCGGTAAAGTAATTCCCTTAAAGGTTTTGATAACGGCACTATCATCCTGTAAGCCAAAACCTTCATTACTGGCTGAGATAAACATTTGATGCGCTGTTGCCGCCAGAGGTAGCGGGAAATTCAGCGCTTTTCCGGTTTGCATCACCAAACCGAGATCTTTCACAAAAATATCGACTGACGATTTAGGGGTATAGTCTCCGTCAAGTACATGCTGCATGCGGTTCTCAAACATCCATGAGTTACCAGCCGCATGGGTGACGATGTCATACATCACATCTAAATCGATGCCCGCTTTTGCCGCCAGCGCCATACTTTCCGCAGCAACCGCAATATGCACCCCCGCCAGTAGCTGGTGGATAGTTTTCACGGTTGAGCCAAGGCCGATTTCATCCCCCACACGATAAAGGCGCTCTGAAATTGCTTCAAATACCGTCGCAAGCTGAGTGAATAGCTCGGGGGAACCCGATGCCATGACGGTCAGTTTGCCTTCTGCCGCTTTAATCGCGCCGCCAGATATCGGCGCATCGACTAATAGAAGCTGGTATTCGGCAAGGCGCTGAGCTATCTGTTTTGTCTGCTCCGCCGCCAGTGTGCTGTGCAATACAATAATCGTATTTGGACGAAGCTGCTCTACCAGTGGTTTCTCACCACCAAACAAAATCGCCTCAACCTGCTGGCCATTGACGACGACCATAAGTAGCGCATCTAGCTGTTGCGCATACTGCGCGGCATCTTGCCCTGTGGCTTGTGCCCCATATTCGAGTAGCGTCTCACACGCTTGTGGATTTAAATCAAACCCATAGGTTGGGATCTTATTTCTTATTAGTGATTGCGCGATCCCCATCCCCATCGAACCCAGACCAATAACGCCAACATGGTTAACGGTATTTTTCATCTAGCCCCCTGATGTTGTCAGTTCCAACAAATGATAAATTCTGGTTAATACGGTTAGTTTTGGTAAATACTGTGAATTCTGGTGAATGTTGTGAATTTTCACATAACCAAATTCACAAACACATGACTATCATCACACTAAAGATAATATAAATTTTAAACAATTATTGATTATTTTATTGATATTTAAGTGTTTTTATATTTGACAATCTGATACTACCCTTCACAAGAAAGTGTGATAAAAACTGTGAGTAATTTGGTTGTTTTTTAATCCATTGGTTTTTATACCGATTAAATTCCCTCTTTGTCTCTGATTTTCATTGACCTGTTGAGTAAATTCCCCAAAATAGCCGCCTATTATTTTTTGTAAAATGTTCCATACTTGGTATTGAACGCATCAATTACGTTATCGAGGAGTCAAAATGGGTCTGTTTGATCAAGTGTTAAGCATGGTTGCAGGTGATAAAATGCAACAGTTTCAATCTGTTATTGATTGGGTTGAAAAGCAAGGCGGGCTCTCCGGTGTCGTCGATAAATTTAACACTGAAGGCTTAGGCGGGATCGTTTCATCATGGATTGCTGAAGGTGAAAATTTGCCAGTTAATGCTAGCCAGCTAATGCAAGTTTTCGGTGATTCAGGGATCCAAGAACTCGCTCAACGCGTTGGTTTAGATCCACAACAAGCAACAGATATGGTCGCGAAATATTTACCGACTATCGTGGATAGCGCGAGCCCGAATGGTGTGCTGCCAGAAAATATCGATTTAGCGTCAATTGGCATGAACTTACTGAAACAAAAACTGTTCGGTTAAGTCCAGTCTTTGGCACAAATAAAAGCCCACTTTAAAGTGGGCTTTTTACTAAACTAACTTGTTACTAGCTTTGATACTCATTTCGCAGTTTTTTCGCCGCTTCCACCATGTTAGCCAGTGCTTGGCGAGTCTCGGTCCATCCGCGGGTTTTTAAACCGCAGTCTGGATTCACCCATAAACGCTCCACCGGCACGCGCTGTGCAGCCTTACGTAATAGCGCCACAATCCACTCTACATTTGGGACGTTAGGCGAGTGAATATCATAAACCCCCGGACCAATTTCATTTGGGTAATCAAAATCTTCGAATGCATCTAATAAATCCATATCCGAGCGCGAGGTTTCAATGGTGATAACATCAGCATCCAGCGCAGCAATCGAATCCATGATGTCATTGAACTCGCAATAACACATATGGGTGTGAATCTGTGTCTCATCATCGGCGATAGCGGCACTTAATTTAAAGGCATCTACCGCCCAAGTCAGATAGTCATTCCATTCATCGCGACGCAGCGGCAGCCCTTCACGTAATGCAGGCTCATCAATCTGAATGATGCCAATACCCGCTTTTTGTAAATCATCCACTTCGTCACGCAATGCCAGCGCAATTTGCTTGGCTATTGTTTCACGACTGACATCTTCCCGAGGGAATGACCAGCACAGGATTGTTACCGGGCCTGTCAGCATTCCTTTCACCGGTTTATCCGTCAACGACTGCGCATACTTGGCCCACTCCACTGTAATGGCTTCTGGGCGGCTAATATCACCGATAATCACTGGTGGCTTCACGCAGCGAGAACCGTAACTCTGTACCCAACCATTTTGCGTAAAGACATAGCCATCAAAGTGTTCACCGAAATATTCCACCATGTCATTTCGCTCAGCTTCACCATGTACGAGGACGTCAATATCCAGTAACTCCTGCTCCTTGATAGCTTGTTTGATGTGCTCACTGATACTGGTACGGTAATTCAGTTGATCCACATTGCCTTTTTTGAAATCAAGACGCAAAGAACGAATTTCACTGGTTTGCGGGAAAGAGCCAATCGTCGTGGTTGGCCACAATGGCAGATTAAATCGTTGGCGCTGAAGTTCAGCACGCTCTACATAAGGGCGAGTACGCTCGGTATCTTTCGCGTTAATTGCCGCCAAGCGCTGAGCGACCTGCGTATTATTGACTCGAGAAGAGGTGCGGCGAGCACGAATTGGCGCTCTATAGGTTTCTAGCGCTGCGATGTTTTCTGCCGTTGGTTGATTGAGTGTTTTCGTCAATAGCGCCAGTTCTTCACATTTTTGCAGCGCAAATGCAAACCAGCTTTTCACTTCGGCATCCAGACGCGTTTCATCATTTAAATCAATTGGGCTATGCAGTAACGAGCAAGATGAACCGACCCACAGAGTACGCTCCCCTAGCAGCGGTTTCACCCGTTGGAATTTCTCGCCTAAATCCCCTTTCCATACGTTGCGGCCGTTAATTAACCCTAGCGAAAGCACCCAGTCCTTAGGAAGCGCTTGATGTAGTGCCGCAATATCATCCTTGCCCGCAACCACATCCACATGCAGTCCTTGCACTGGCAGTTGTTTAATCACATCCAAGTGATGGCTAATACCGTCAAAATAGGTGGTTAACAATAAGTTAGTTTTACCTGCTAAGGATTGATACGCTTGTTGATACGCGTTCTGCCATTCGAGAGGTAAATCGAGTACCAATGCGGGCTCGTCAATTTGCAACCACTCCACGCCTTTTTCAGCCAGTCTAGTTAGAATTTCTTGGTAAACAGGCAGTAAATCTTTCAGTAACGATAGGCGATCGAAGGCAGGTCCCTTCACTTTTCCTAACCACAAATAGGTAATCGGGCCAATGACGACAGGCTTAACGTTATGACCGAGTTTTAACGCTTCGTCGACTTCGTCAAACAGTTGATTCCACGACAGTTTAAATTGTTGTCCTTGCTGAAATTCCGGCACGATATAGTGATAGTTAGTATTAAACCATTTCGTCATTTCTCCCGCTGCCGCTGGCTTGCCTGTTGGCGCACGACCCCGAGCTACACGGAATAAGGTATCTAAATCAACAGAGCCATCTTCATTTTGATGACGCGGCGGAACGTTTCCTAGTAATAAACTAGTGGTTAACACTTGGTCATACCACGCAAAGTCACCGACGGGTAGCAGGTCTACACCTGCATTTTTTTGTTGTTCCCAGTGACGAACACGTAATTGGTAACCTGTTTCAAGAAGTGCAGATTGGTCAATTTTGCCTGCCCAATAATCTTCTTGTGCACGTTTGAGTTCTCTTTTCAGACCGACACGTGGAAAACCAAGTGTATGATTTATAACAGACATATTGACCCCTTAAAATATTTAGCCGTCTAGATGTTTACACATCTATAATCAACAGGTACTGTATAAAGCACAAGCGCAAATTATTCATCGTCTACTTGAAGGTTTCTCATGATCGAATTAAAACATTTAAAAACGTTGCAGGCGCTCAGCCAATACGGATCATTAGCTGCCACTGCGACGCACCTGCACCAGACTCAGTCTGCGCTATCTCACCAATTTAGTGATTTAGAGCATCGCTTAGGCTACAAACTGTTTGTTCGTAAAACTCAGCCCGTCCATTTCACGCCGCAAGGGGAAGTTCTGCTGCAACTAGCGCAACGTATTTTGCCAATGGTGAAAGATGCCATTCGTGTCTGCAATGAACCGACGGTCAGTACTCTACGTATCGCGATTGAATGCCACAGCTGTATTCAGTGGCTAACCCCTGCATTGCAACAGTTTAGGCAAGCATGGCCACAAGTGACCGTTGATTTTAAATCTGGCGTGACCTTTGACCCGCAGCCTGAATTACTTTCGCGGGAATTAGATATCGTGATGACCTCTGATATTCTGGCGGATCAAGATTTGCACTACACGCCGATGTTTGATTATGAAGTGAAACTGGTGGTAGCGAATGACCACCCTTTAGCTAAAAAACCGTTAATTGAGCCTCATGATCTTGCCAAAGAGACATTGCTGATTTATCCAGTTCAGCGTCAACGTTTTGATATCTGGCGTCATTTTTTACAGCCAGCCGGTATTTCACCCAATATCAAAACCGTCGACAATACGCTGATTTTAATTCAGATGGTGGCAGCTAAAATGGGGATTGCGGCACTGCCACACTGGGCGGTAGATTCCTTTGAAAAGCAAGGTTTGATTACAACGAAAACTTTAGGAAGTGGGTTATGGAGCCGACTGTACGCTGCATGTCGTGAAGGGGAACAGCGCCAGCCAGCCATTGAAACATTTACCAATACCGCTACTGATCACGCGGTGGAGAATTTGTCTTACGTGAAGCCGGTGCGAGGATCCAGCGCTTATGCACCCACAGAGACGCAATTATCAGGCTCGACCCAATGGTAAAACTGAGCCAATTAGGATGTTGCTGCCAAATGGCAAAATTCACTAATAAACCTGCTGGAACCATCATGTTATTCATTATCGCGAGGGTTCCGGCATCCACTTTTGTGGCGCCATAATTCCACAGAAAATAACCAATCCCCGACGCAACCACGCCCAACCAGAGTAAAACTATCCATTGAGCTTGGCTTGTCGGCACCATCGCCTTATTTCCAAACAGTAGCCATCCCACCAAGGCAATCAACGTCGCACCGAGGTAGAACCATGAAAAGGCTTGATGCTGGGGGATCGGATGCACTTCCATTAAGCGCTTATAGCCCACTTGTCCAAGTGCAAAGAAGATGTTGGCAAGCTGCACAAACATCAATCCAATCCAGAATGATTCGCTAAGGTGATCATAACGAATAATGGCAGCACCAATCACGGCTAATATCGAGCTAAACAGGTAGCCTTTACGTAGTCGCTGGCGCTCTAAAAGATCGTAAATCAACGTGACATATAGCGGAGTTAATACCGTAAATAGCAAAAATTCTGCCACGCTCAGGTATTTATAGGCTTGGAAAACAAAGTAATACATGATCCCCAGCTGGCAAGCGCCCACTAGCATATACAGTGAGATCACTTTGGCACTGAAGTTGCGCCAACGCAGGAAAGGTAGGAATACCAAAGAGGCTAAACTCACACGGATAAGCACAGATAGCCAGCTATCCACCTGCCCTGCGAGGTATTCCCCCATTAAACTAAAAGACGCTGCCCAGAGCAGCGTCGTGAAAACGAGTAACCACATTGTTGTTCACTCTCAAGCACAATGATTTAACAAACAAGATGCCCGTAGAATACTCGTTTTTTCGTTTTAATGCTCTTTTTCGATCAGTACGGCTTCTAATAAATCCAGGTCCACCAGCAAACTTTGCAAGGTTTCATTGCTAATTTTTCGTGTTGCGCGTAAGTGATAGAGCTCACCGCGTTCTGCACGTAGCGCCGTTAAGCGAAAACGCCGTTCAAGGTCTTCAATCTGCAAGTTGTGTTCCATCTCGTCTTGGTCGGCAGTTCGACGACGTAAATGACCAATCACCCTTGTCGCGACTTCGTTGATGTCTTCCGAGTCTAATTGCTCTTCCACATCCGCCGATAAACGCTCTTGCATCTTGTTCAAGCTGACAATCGCCACTTCGGCCATTGCGGCTTTCGCCATACGGATCTCGTTGATATCCGCCTCTTTATCCCCCACTTTAAAATTGCGCAGCAGAAGCGGTAACGCCACAACGCCCGCAAAAATGGAGAATAAAATGACCCCTGCGGCGATAAACACTAGCTGGTACCTTGCAGGGAACGGAGAACCATCGGTGAGAAACAGTGGCACCGAGAGCACACCGGCTAAGGTAATTGCCCCACGAACCCCGGCAAACGACGCTAACCACAATTCACGGACGGTATAACTCGCGAACTGTAATGGGCGTTTTTTCAGGAACAGGCGGCTGAATCTCTTCATCAACCATAGCCAGCAGAAACGCAAAATCAGTAAGGCAAAATAGATAATAACGACGGCGGTAAACAACATCCAAGTTTCAACGCTTGGGTCGAGTTCTGCTTGAATAACTGACGTTTCCCAAATCCCCGGTAATTGCAAACCGAGCATAATGAACACTAAGCCGTTAAAGACAAACTCTAACATCGACCAGACGCTATCAGCACGTAAACGCATCGCCAAAGGCGCATTACGGATAACACCGGATTTGGTGATAGTCATACCCGCAGCAACCGCCGCCAGAATCCCTGAGAAACCGATATGTTCCGCAATCATGTAGGAAGCGAATGGTAACAACAGCATGAAGACGATTTGTGTTGCGGGATCATCCCCACTCCAGCGGCTCATTAAGCGCAGAGACTTACTGTATAACCACGTCACAGCAACACCTGCCAACAGGCCACCGACTGCGACTTTAAAGAATTCGATTGTAACGCCCGATACGCTGAAGACCATCGTTCCCATGGCAATCGCCACGGCGAACTTCAACGCCACCAGACCGGAAGCATCGTTCATCAACGCTTCCCCTTCGAGTACGCTCATCATGCGCTTGGGAATTCGCCCTTTCCCGACGATAGAGGACAATGCCACCGCATCTGTTGGGGAAAGTACCGCAGCCAGCGCAAAGGCGGCAATAAGTGGAATACCAGGCATCAACCAGTAAATCAGATAACCAATCCCGATAACGGTTACTAACACTAGCACTAATACCAGAATGAAAATTTCTCGTCCATTCTGGAAAAATTCACGGGTAGGGGTTTTCCAACCATCGACGAATAACAGCGGTGGAATCAAAAGAACCATAAAGAGTTCGGGGTCAAAAGAGACATGCAACCCAAATTGAGGCCACGCTAATAATGCACCGATAGCAATTTGAATAAGAGGAAGGGGAATACGGATGGGAATGACTTTCGTCACCACACCAGAAACAGAGACAGCCAAGATCAAAATCAGAATAGTAAAGAAAATTTCCATGTTGCCCTTACTTATTAACTAATGCATACCCTAAATATCGCAGCTTAAAGTATAACGGGAGAACCCAAAATTTGCCTGCCGCCGCATAGTAAGAGATAGCACCGTCCAGACCATGAGATTTTCAGTCAAGGCAGCCAGTGGTTGAAAATAGGCATTTTCACTTCATTTACCGCCTTAGCACTATTCTATCCTTAACAGGCTATCTGACGGGAAAATAATTTGGAGTTTAGAACGAATCGCAACAATCCGTTAAAGGGCGACAACAGGTGCCGCCCTATCATTAGAATTACCTTTAGATAGCGAGGTCGGCAGCATAAAACGCTACCAATAGAACCGCGATAACCACGCTACCAATATTCAGTTTACGCCATTCACCCGCACAGATACGCCCGATAACCAGTGAAGCGAAACCTAGCATGATACCGGTGACGATATTACAGGTTAATACGATGAATACCGCGCACAGTAAACCTGACATCGAATCCACAAAATCATCGAAATCTAATTTCGAGACATTGCTCAACATCAACAGACCCACATACATCAGTGCTGGCGCCGTTGCATAGGCAGGTACCAGATAAGACAATGGCGATAAGAACAAGATAAATAAGAATAAAACACCAACAACTACAGCGGTTAAACCTGTACGACCGCCTGCTGCGGTTCCTGCTGCAGATTCGATATATACCGCGGCTGGTGATGCGCCGATCGCCCCAGCAAAAATGCTGCTGACAGAGTCAGCGGTTAACGCTTTTCCACCATCGATAATCTGACCGTCTTTATCCAGCAAGTTCGCTTGACCCGCAACAGCGCGGATAGTCCCCGTTGCATCAAAAACTGCCGTCATCACTAATGCCAGAACACTTGGCAGAACCGCTGCTTGAAGGGCGCCCATGATATCCATGCTGAACATCAGCGCTAAACCATCTTCACCGAATGAAGGCAGTTTAAAGAAACCTTGGTATTTAACGGCAGGGTCGAAAATCAAACCAATAATCGAAATCGCGATAATGACTAATAACACTCCGCCCGGTACACGGCGTTTTTCTAAACCGAAAATTACAGCTAAACCAATCAGAGACATTAAAACAGGGAATGAAGTAAATTCACCCAGCGCAACGGGTAAGCCTGCATTTGGATTTTTAACCACTAAGCCAACGCCCGTTGCTGCAATCAAGAGTAAAAACAGGCCGATACCAATACCCGTACCGTGAGCCACGCCCATTGGCATGTTACGTAAAATCCAACTACGAATACCTGTTACAGAGATAATGGTGAATAAACACCCCATTAAGAACACGGCACCCAGCGCAACTGGAATACTAATGTGTTGCCCTAACACCAAACTAAAGGCGGTAAACGCCGTTAATGAGATTGCACAGCCAATTGCCATTGGCAGATTCGCCCATAACCCCATTAATAAAGAACCGAAACCCGCGACTAAACAGGTTGCGATAAATACTGCAGTAGGGGGGAAGCCTGCTTGTCCTAACATACCCGGCACCACGATGACAGAATAAACCATCGCTAAGAATATCGTTAATCCCGCAATGATTTCGCGACGCACTGATGAGCCACGCGCTGTGATCTTAAAATATGAATCCAATTTGCAATTGGATGAAGCCTGTTGGCCTGCCATGGTATACCTCTGCTATTAATTTTAGAAAATTCTATGTCACTATTTTTGCTAAGCTTTTCATAAGCATTTATTCATTTTTTGCTTGGTGACTTAGCGAATATCGCCTCAAACTGAAACTCACGTAAACGATTACCTTTTTGAAAAAATGTTTACTGAACCGAGATAACTGGTAAACAGAATGACTCTCTAGGGACAGTGCGCAAACGTTTGGCTTTCAGAACAAAGTGAGGCGAATTGTGAAGAGCGTAATTATCGTTCGAAAGGGGGGAATTGATCAAGTGTTTTATGATTGGCGGCTTTTTAGCCAAAAAACCATAAAAACTACGCCGTATTTTTACAATCCTCCATAAAAGTCAGTCATATTTCGTTCTATATACCCTTTGTTTAAATACATGCGGAAGAGTGTTGCTAAAATCCCCACTAATATTGAGTTTTTAATAAATAATCTGTTTATGAAAGTATTTATTCTCTAATACTAATTAAATAACTCATTTCTCTGGTGATTATTTTTATAAATATATTTTTTAATAATACTTAACACTCGCTATAAATATTATGTCAACCATTACAGCCTCAATTAAAACAATGCCAAAAAGTGCCTTAATACTTTTTGCTGTATTTTTACTGATTTATCTCCTTCCCGGGATTTATGGGCATAGCCCATGGAAGCAAGATGAAAACTACAGTTTCGGTATTATTCAAACCATGTATGAAACTGGAAATTGGCTGGTACCGACCAATGCGGGCGAGCCTTTTATGGAAAAACCGCCATTCTATTATTGGACGGCGACGATTTTCTCTCATTTATTATCGGGAGTGATGCCGCTATACGATGCCGCACGCAGCGCCAGTTTATTTTTCTCTATTATTAATTTTTATTTTTTTGTTTTATTAGCTCGCCGCTTTTTTAAATCTGACAGTTTTTCTGATGCCCGTATTTGGACAGCCTTTGCACTGTACGTTTGTGCGCCGGGAATATTGCGACACACCCATGAAATGTTCACGGATGTTTCGTTAATTACAGGGGCTACCATCGGCTTATATGGCTTATTAGGGTTAATTCAGCAACAGAAAATTGCTACGTCCGCCTTCTGGCTCTGCCTTGGAACCATTATCACCACCTTATCTAAAGGCGTATTTATTCCTGGCGTTCTGTGGATCAGCCTATTTTTGGCGCCTGTATTTCTTGTTCAATGCCGCTCTAAACAGTTTTGGCTACCCGCGCTATTCGCAGGCTTAGTCTCTCTCATCGCTATCCTGCCTTGGCCAATTATGCTGTATGTGCAGCATCCCGAGCTGTTCGTGACTTGGTTTTGGGAAAATAATATTGGCCGTTTCCTTGGATTTTCCGTTGAAAAGTTAGGAGCTAAAGCCAATTTCACGCGAATTCCTTCCGCTATTGCATTCTTTGCCCTTCCTGCAGGGCTACTAGCGACAACCTATTTTTTACGTCATCCACTCAAACGCCTGCGCGATCATAATGAATATTTGATTGCCATATTTCCTGTCCTTGGCGTCGCATTCTTGCAAATGTCTGCCAGTGGGCGAGCGCTCTATTTGCTGCCCTTTATTGCTCCGATGGCGATCCTCGGCGTGCAGGCTCTTGGCTGGTTTTCAGAGAAAACCTTGAACGCATTTGCACGCTTCGCTGCTTTTTTCTGGTCTGGGTTAATTCTCTTTCTGTGGGCTTGCTACGTTATCGTATTAACGGGTCATCATGCCCAATGGTTACCTGTTTTTGGTCGTTGGTTACCGCTTGATTACCAAATGCATTTTTCTGTGTTTGCGTTGATAGCGGGCATTTTTATTACCTGTTTTTGGTTCTTCCGCAATCGTCTTATTTCCTCTTCAGACAGCGCTTTCCAAGCGATAAGAAACTGGTCTCTGGGGATGGTGAGCGTGTGGAGCATTATTCTCACATTGTTTGTTGGTTGGATTGATTATTCAAAAGGCTACGAAGGCGTTTTTGTAGACCTTCGTCATCATTTAGAAGGGCAATTTACCCAGAATGACTGTATGGCTTCCGAAAACCTTGGGGAATCCGAAGCGCCGATGCTCTACTACTACACGGGTATTTTGCATCAAAGGCAGCTGGAATTTGAGAAGCCGCAACAGTGCCGCTGGCTGATTGTGTTATCCAAAGAAATTCAACCTGCGCCTGAAGGCATGAAATTGTTTTGGTCAAATCATCGTCCTGATGAATTCCGCGAGAATTTAGTGGTTTATCGAGTGACAGAATAGTTGATAGCGAATAAAAATCCCCGAGCCAGAACTGAACTCGGGGATTTTTTTATATATTGAGGATAAAAAATGTTACTGAGCTTGTTGCTCAATGGCTTGAGCGCCATATTTTTCACGGGTAAACCATAAAAATAGTCCCGCTATTCCAATCAATAATATCGGCAGACCTGATGGCGAAATCGCCGTTGCAGCGCCAGCCAACAATGGACCAGAAAGGTTACCAATTCCCCATAACATTGCCGCTGCGGCGTTGGCTATAATCAGCTCATTCCCTCTGAAGTATTGGCCAATCTGTACTAAAGCAATAGTGTAAATGGCCCCGGCCGTCGCCCCCAACACAAACAGTAAAACCCAAATAAAGTAAGTGTGCGTAATTAAGAACGGTAGCAACATACTTGCCCCTAACGTCACCACGCCGCAAATTCGGTACAGTTTTTCGCGATTCATATGGTCAGCTAACCAACCAAATGGCATTTGCATAATCGCATCTCCCGCCAAAATTGCGCTGATCATCATCGCCGCAACCGCCTCGGTATGCCCCATGCCCATCCCGTAAATTGGGAACATTGACAAGATAGTGCCATCGAAAAAAGCAAAAAATAGAATTCCGGCACAAATTCCAGGAGCAACTTTCACGAACTGCACAATTGAAAAGTTAGATTCTGACGCCGTTTCTGCGAGCCTATCTCCCACTTTTTGATCCATAAGTAGGAATAAAGCCACAGAAATTAAGTGAATCAAGGTACAAATAAACAGCGGCGATTTATCTTCCACACCATAATAGGCAATAAATGACGGACCTAATAATTGGCTAACGGTAAATACCGTCGTGTAAATCGCCAATATACGCCCTCGCTTGTTTTCAGGGGATAATTCGTTGATCCATGTTTCCCCCAAACAAATCATCACCCCGCTCGCGAGTCCCGTAATCAACCGCAAAGGGAAAAGCAGCCATAAAGGTAGGGAACTTAATAGTGGCAGTAAGCTAATAGCGGAGATCACCGTCGCGATTAACATCGCTTTGCGCTTTCCACACCACTTCACAATGCGCTGTACCACTGGGGCAATCAAAAACATCCCCAAGGCTGGAGCCGCAGAGATAATGCCAATGTACAGCTCACCCACACCAAAATTATTCAGTCGCAGCGCCACCATAGGGATGCTGAGACCAATCACAATGCCGATAACGGCGATGCTGGTTGTAATCGTAAAAATAGCAAAAGAAGCAGAACGTCGAAAATGTTGAAAACTCGAATTAGCAGGGCTCATTTTTGTATTAATCTGCTCAATTAGGATTAATTGTCAGATATAAACTCCGAAAAGATATTATTTATTTGAAATAAAACGCTGTAACATATTCAGTCATTAGAATAATACAAATTAAATTATATCATGAATTTATTCAACAAAATAACACACTGAAAGAACAATAAATCTTATTTTTATAACTGTGTATTTAAAAAATAATTTTTTAGATTATTTTTCCATTTATTCTCATTCGGCAAAATATTATTTTCATAATATCGGGTTTCTGACATTTCATATTTAAGATGTTAGAATTGGCAGCAGAAATGAGAATTTATAAAAATAATATTGTGGAAGACAGTGTCGTGGAAAATAAAATAAATATAAAAATTGGCCAGAAAGTGCGTCTGCTACGTCAGGCGAGAAACCTTTCTCTGAGTGAGCTTTCTCATTTATCAGGGATCTCTAAAGCCGCCCTCTCTAAGTTGGAATCAGGGGATTCAAATCCGCGCATCGATACTTTGGAGTCCATTGCGGCAGCTCTGCGTTTTCCGCTCAGCGATTTATTTACACGTCAAAATGAATCTTATCCCTATTTGGTGAAGGCCACGCCACTCGAAGGCGATTATTTAGAGCAATTTAAATTCCGCATCAGTATGGGTAACGTCTCTGAAATTTGGCAACTTAGTATGAAAAGAGGCGCCATTATTAATAGCCCCGCGCATATGGTCGGTACCCATGAACACATTATGGTACACGCGGGCTCCCTAATGCTACGCTTAGAAAATGAACAAAATGTCGTTCTTGAGGCTGGGGATTTTTACGCGTTCAGCGGAGACTTTCCTCATGCTTACTTATGCATTGAGGGGGATGTGCATGCCACCGTCGTGATGACCTATTCACACTTAAGTGATGGCGTGTAATTCGTCAGCCTACGCTCCTTGTAAGCCGACCTTATTTATTCAGAATTACTGCAAATAATCCTGCATGGTTTCAAACACGCGCAGGTCATCGCTAAAGCGAACTTCACGGACGTCTTCTAGTTTTTCAACTTGGTTAACCATCTGCGATAAACGCTCATCTTTCTGAACTAATAACCAAATGCGGCTTTCGTCCCTATCTTTAATTGGCATACATAGGATGCCGTCCACGTTAAATGCTCGACGCGCAAACAGCCCGCAAATATGTGACATGACGCCCGGATGGTTGCGAACAATTAATTCTAAGGCGATTGGGTGATGTTCAAATACCATAATTACGCTCCGATCATATCAATATTAGCGGCACCAGGAGGAACCATTGGATATACCTTCTGATTTACATCAATCAAGGCATGAATTAAGCAAGGTCCTTTAGTATTCATAATCGCTTCCAGCGCCATTTCAGGGTCAGCTTCATTATTTAAATCACACGTTTGGAAACCAAACCCAGAGGCAATTTTAATAAAGTCGGTCTGATAAGGATAAGCCGCAGCAAAGATACGATTCTCAAAAAATAAATCTTGCTGCTGATGCACCATGCCCAGCGCTTGGTTGTTCATTAAAATGATTTTAATGTTTAATTGATGCTCCGCCGCTGTTGCCAGTTCCTGAATATTCATCATTAAGCTGCCATCACCTGAAAAACAAACGATGGTTTTATCGGGGTGAGCCAATGCAGCGCCAATCGCTGCCGGTAAACCAAAGCCCATGGTGCCCAAACCACCGGATGTTAACCACTGGCGAGGACGTGACAATGGATAAGCTTGCGCCGCCCACATTTGATGTTGTCCAACGTCCGTTGTAACAATCGCCTCTTCCCCTGCAGCACGTGCGGTGGCTAATACCAAACCGTAGTGATCTAATGGATCATCCGCATTCGCTAAGTTCAGCGGGTAATTATTTTTCAGATCATTAACTTGCTGAACCCACTCTTGACGATCATTGCGCTCAACTAACGGTAACAGTAATTCTAAGATTTGCCCTGCATCCGCATGGATAGCAATGTCTGGACGTTTGATTTTACTGATTTCTGCTTTATCAATATCAACGTGAATGATTTTGGCATTCGGGCAGAATTTTTCCGCTTTACCAATGGCGCGGTCATCAAAGCGAGCACCAATAACAATCAGCAAATCAGACTCTTCCATGATCATGTTCGTGCTACGTGCCGCATGCATACCCAACATGCCCAAATACAGCGGATGACGCATCGGAATGGTACCCAATGCCATCAAGGTCATTGTCGTTGGTAAAGAGGCTTTTTCGGCAAAAGCGATAGCCGTCGCGGTTGAATCTGAGCTAATCACCCCGCCCCCGAAATAAAGTACTGGACGCTTCGCGCGGTTGATCATTTCCGCCGCTTGGATCACTTTTTCCATATCGAAACTTGGGGCTTTATCTTTCGGTAAAACCTCTGGCAGCGCATCTAATTCAATGGTTGCAGTCTGAACATCTTTTGGAATATCAATCCAAACAGGCCCCGGACGTCCAGATTCAGCGATACGGAATGCTTCGCAGATAACGCGAGGCAGGTCTTCAATGCTGCGTACCAAATAGTTGTGTTTCGTAATTGGAATTGAAATACCGTAAGTATCAACTTCCTGAAATGCATCGGTACCAATCATCGAAGATGGCACTTGCGCAGTGATGCATACCAGTGGAATTGAATCCAACTTAGCATCCGCAATGGCTGTCACTAAGTTAGTGGCACCGGGACCGCTCGAGGAAATACATACCGCCGCTTTGCCTGTGCTACGCGCAATTCCCTGTGCAATAAAACCCGCACCTTGCTCGTGACGCGCCAGTATGTGGCGAATTTTTTTGCTCTGTCCCAGTGCATCATAGAATGGCAATGCTGCCCCGCCCGGGATACCAGAAACGATGGTAATACCATGTTTTTCCAATAAATGGACGATTAATTCTGCACCTGTAAAACAGTTTTTTTGTGGTGATGTTGTGCCCGACTCGCTCATAATTTTTTATTCCTTCACTAGCCTGCGGATCCGAGTTTTAGGTCATAAAAAAACCCCGCTCGGTTTGCGCCGGCGGGGTTTCTAAATCGCGTGATTTGTTCCCGTTACGGCGCTAAGCCCACGACCACCACCACACGCACGACTACCGCGGCTAGTGGCGCGGTAAGTAGTAGGTTTGAACGGTTAGCGGTCATTTTCACGAGAGTTTCCTGTCATTTAATTCTGTCTGATTTAGCAAAAATCCATAATTAATGAATTTCCTGTTTAGCTAAAGTCTGTCTGATTTTTCATTTTTGTGTTTGCTGCATTTAAGAAACCATAAAATCCTAACCTTCACAACCCTTTTTTTCGTTTTTCTTAGTTGTGGATTTCAAATGAGAGGCATATCACAGAATGTTGTTGAGGCGTGATAATTCCATTCTAATCAGCACACGCACAGAGAATGGATTTTTCTGAGCTCATCAATCATAAAAGAATTTTCATTATCAATAAGATCTTTTTTTATTGAAGCGATAATGATTTTAATTGTTTCCGTTCTATTTCTATCTAGAGATTGCGTTAAATCATTAAGTTCATTTGCAAAATTTGATGAAACTTTCATTGATAATCTTTTTCTCGGCATTGATGGCATTATTGGAATTACCTTTAATAATGCTTCATAATTATCAATGTAAGTCTTTATTGATTCATCATTTTTATTATTTTGAACATACAAAAATAATAGTCGCTTATTCATATCTTGACTGCTACTCGAATCTATTTTCAAACAAGCTAAATTAAGTATTTCGATATAAATAGACGGTAGTATGGCTTCAATAGATATAACGTCCTTTTCTCTTTCTCTTTTTATCTCCAGCGTTGATTGTGCTGGTGTACTAACCGTTCTTCCACAGCAGTCACAAACCCCAACAAGGATATTTTTAACAATTTTACTGGTTTCTTTAATTTCAAGATTTCTATAATCGAATGTTGTCGTCACTAAGCCACAATCCTGACAAATCGCCTTGCTTTTATCGCCTTGAATATACAGTTTCATATTTTCCCTTATCATTTACTGATGGACGCTAATAAATATCCCCATTTCACCATCATCAATTAAATAATATTTAATATACCAGCCTTCTCTTTTTATTATATGTACATCTATTTCATTAGCTTGGTGATGTGAACTTTTTGAATAATCATTTCCTGTACTACGATGAATGATCTCTATAACCGTCTCTACGTCAATTTCACCCGTTTGCAGCTTATTTTTATCAATATAATTATTACGTACTTCGTGTTGATAACAACCATGGACTAGCGCTGTTAAAATATCCTTTTTGACTTGCTTAAATCCCATAGAACACCCTTAATTTACGAAAAATTTCGTAAATGTCAAATGTTAGATAATAAGCTCAAATTGCATTTTATTTTTATATAATCAAATTGTTACATGCACATAAAATTAATTTCATAATAATTTTATGGCTAACTAATCTCCAAAAAATTAAAGCCCTTAAAATTAAGGGCTTTAATCGATGATTTTGATTTTCTAATGTAGAAATTAGAATGGGATATCGTCATCAAAATCCATTGGTGGTTCATTGGTTTGTGGAGCTGGTGAACGCGCTGGTGCTGCGCCGCCGCCACTGAATTGTTGTGCTGCTTGTGGCTGTTGTGGTTGACCCCAACCGCCTTGCCCACCGCTTTGACCTTGTGATGGTGCATCACCGCCGCGACCACCAAGCATCTGCATTGAACCGCCGATATTTACCACAACTTCGGTGGTGTAGCGATCTTGACCGCTTTGGTCTTGCCATTTACGGGTTTGCAGTGAACCTTCGATATAAACTTGTGAACCTTTTTTCAGATATTCACCAGCAACTTCGGCTAATTTGCCGAAAATCACAACACGGTGCCATTCGGTTTTTTCACGCATTTCACCGGTTTGCTTGTCACGCCAACTTTCAGAAGTTGCCAGAGTCAGGTTAGCGACAGCTCCGCCGTTAGGCATATAACGGATTTCTGGATCTTGTCCTAAGTTACCGATAAGAATTACTTTATTTACGCCTCTGGTGGCCATTTATTACTCCTGATGCATTGAATTTTTAATCTCTGGACTGACCGTGAAGTTTACCACGACCTATCTGTATTGCACCATAAATTGAGATTGCTGATGAGAAGTTGCGAAGCGCTTTCCAAATTTAAGTGAAATCTGCATTACTGATTTTTAGTATAGACGCTAATTATTGGCGTCACAGATAAGTTGCCATCAGCCCCCTATGAAATGATATAGAAAGAGCACATATACTGTATATCCATTCAGCAAATTTTGTGCAATACTAAATCGTTTATTAGTACTGGCTCATTAATTAAGACGACCAAGTTCATTTTTGTTCACTATCAATTCATTCGGGAAGTGGTAAATGGAGAATATCGAAGTCCGCGGCGCACGCACGCATAACCTAAAAAATATCAATCTCATCATCCCCCGAGACAAGCTGATAGTTATTACAGGGCTATCTGGTTCAGGGAAATCCTCCCTCGCCTTTGATACCCTCTATGCTGAAGGTCAGCGTCGTTATGTTGAATCACTATCCGCGTATGCTCGTCAATTCCTGTCTTTAATGGAAAAACCGGATGTTGACCATATCGAAGGGCTGTCGCCTGCTATTTCCATTGAACAGAAATCCACTTCCCATAACCCGCGTTCAACGGTCGGGACCATTACCGAAATCCATGATTACCTGCGCCTATTGTTTGCCCGTGTGGGTGAGCCTCGCTGCCCTGATCATGATATTCCGCTTGCGGCACAAACCGTTAGCCAGATGGTGGATAACGTCCTCGCACAGCCGACCGATCGCCGTATGATGCTGCTGGCACCAGTCGTGAAAGAGCGTAAAGGTGAGCACGTTAAGTTACTCGATAACTTAGCGAGCCAAGGGTATATTCGCGCCCGTATTGATGGTGAAGTTTGTGATTTATCCGACCCACCAAAACTCGAATTACAGAAAAAACATACCATTGAGGTGGTGGTTGACCGCTTCAAAGTACGCGACGATATCGCCCAGCGTCTTGCTGAATCCTTTGAAACTGCACTGGAACTGTCTGGCGGCACCGCTGTTGTCGCAGATATGGATGATCCGAAAGCTGAAGAATTAGTGTTCTCCGCTAACTTTGCATGCCCCGTTTGTGGCTATAGCATGATGGAATTAGAGCCTCGCCTGTTCTCATTCAACAACCCAGCAGGGGCCTGCCCAAGCTGCGACGGCTTAGGGGTTCAGCAATTTTTTGACCCTGAGCGCGTGATTCAAAATCCCGAAATTTCCCTTGCAGGCGGAGCTATCCGCGGCTGGGATCGTCGTAATTTCTATTATTTTCAGATGTTAATGTCATTGGGCGAACACTATAAGTTTGATGTTGAAGCCCCTTATGACTCACTCAGCCCTGCCATTCAAAAAGTCATTTTGTATGGTTCTGGCAAAGAAACTATTGAATTCAAATACCGTAATGATCGCGGAGATATTACCGTACGCCACCATCCGTTCGAAGGTGTGCTTAACAATATGGAACGCCGTTATAAAGAAACGGAATCCACCGCGGTGCGCGAAGAGTTAGCAAAATACATTAGCAACCGCCCTTGCGTGACTTGCGCAGGAACCCGTCTGCGTAAAGAAGCCCGTTTTGTATTTGTGGAAAATACCACGCTGCCTGAAATTGCAGATTATAGCATCGGTCATGCGATGGAATTTTTCCAAAACTTAAAACTCAGCGGACAACGAGCCAAGATTGCCGAAAAAATCCTGAAAGAGATCAGCGACCGCCTGAAATTTTTAGTGAATGTGGGGCTGAATTACCTAAGTCTTTCACGCTCCGCAGAAACCTTATCCGGTGGTGAGGCGCAGCGTATCCGCCTAGCAAGCCAAATTGGAGCGGGTCTGGTTGGGGTAATGTATGTGTTGGATGAACCGTCTATAGGGCTCCATCAGCGCGATAATGACCGATTACTGGAAACCTTGATTCACTTACGTAATTTGGGGAACACCGTCATTGTAGTTGAGCATGATGAAGATGCGATCCGCGCAGCCGACCATGTGATTGATATTGGCCCAGGAGCCGGTGTTCACGGTGGGCAAATTGTAGCGCAAGGCACATTGGAAGATATTGTTGCTAACCCTGAATCGTTAACCGGTAAGTTCTTAAGTGGCGAGCGCAAGATTGATATTCCACAAACTCGTGTTCCGTTTAATAAAGACAAAGTACTGACTGTCTCTGGCGCAACAGGCAACAACCTGAAGAATGTTACCCTGAATATTCCGGTTGGTTTATTTACGTGTATTACCGGGGTTTCTGGTTCCGGTAAATCGACGCTTATCAACGATACGTTATTCCCAATCGCTCAGCGTCAATTAAATGGCGCTACAGTGATTAACCCTGCGCCGTATACCAATGTCGAAGGTTTAGAGCATTTCGATAAAGTGATCGATATCGACCAAAGCCCTATTGGACGTACTCCACGTTCGAACCCAGCCACTTACACGGGTATCTTTACACCAATTCGTGAGCTGTTCGCAGGTGTACCCGAGTCACGGACTCGTGGCTATAACCCAGGGCGTTTCAGTTTTAACGTGAAAGGCGGTCGTTGTGAAGCCTGCCAAGGGGATGGGGTGATTAAAGTCGAAATGCACTTCCTACCCGATGTCTATGTGCCGTGTGACCAATGTAAAGGCAAGCGCTATAACCGCGAAACCTTAGAGATCAAATACAAAGGCAAAAGCATCCATGAAGTGTTGGATATGACCATCGAAGAATCCCGTGAATTCTTTGATGCCGTGCCTGCGCTAGCGCGTAAGCTGCAAACGCTGATGGATGTGGGTCTGTCTTATATTCGCTTAGGTCAATCTGCAACAACCTTGTCAGGTGGTGAAGCTCAGCGCGTGAAATTAGCTCGCGAGTTGTCTAAACGCGGCACCGGACAAACCATCTATATCTTAGATGAACCAACCACTGGATTGCATTTTGCCGATATCCAGCAACTGCTTGTGGTCTTGCATCAGCTACGTGACCAAGGCAATACCATCGTCGTCATCGAGCATAACTTGGATGTTATCAAAACGGCAGACTGGATTGTCGACTTAGGCCCTGAAGGCGGTAGCGGTGGCGGTGAAATTTTAATTTCAGGCACCCCAGAACAAGTGGCTGAATGTAAAAAATCCCATACTGCACGTTTCTTGAAGCCTATCTTAGCGCGTGGATACTAAATGACGTTAAAGAAAAAAGGGAAGCTCAGCTTCCCTTTTTTATGCTTGAATAACAATTTGTTATTGGCTAACTGCTGCAAATGCTTCCACAATGCGCTTCACATTATGGCGGTTCACCCCTGCCATACACACACGACCTGTTCCAACTAAATAAACCGCAAACTCATCTTTCAAACGGTCAACTTGTTGTTGAGAAAATCCGGTGTAGCTGAACATACCGCGCTGTTTTAACAGGTGGTCGAAGTTTTTGTTTGGCAGCGCTTTTTTCAGCTCATCCACCAAAACAGTACGCATATCTAAAATACGCAGACGCATCTCTTCCACTTCGTCTAGCCATTTGGCTTTTTGTTGGCTATCAGTCAGTACTGCCGCAACAATTTTTGCGCCGTTAGACGGTGGGCTTGAATACAGACGGCGAACGCCCGCTTTCAATTGCCCCAGCACGCGATCGCGCTCATCTTTATCTTTACAGATAACAGATAAACCACCCGCACGTTCACCGTAGATACCAAAGATTTTCGAGAATGAATTGCTGACGAATACTGGCAGACCCGCTTTTACCATCGTGCGAATTGCATAAGCATCTTCATCGATACCTTCCGCAAAACCTTGATATGCGATATCTAAGAATGGGATCAATTTGTGTTCAAGTGCCACTTTCGTCACTTCATCCCACTGAGCTGGCGTTAAATCGGAGCCTGTTGGATTATGGCAGCATGGGTGCATTAAGATGATGCTATTTTCTGGTAACTTCTTGAAAGTTTCTAGCATTTCATCAAATTTAACCCCTTTGGTTTTTTCATCAAAATAAGGGTAATAATGCACTTTTGTGCCAGCGCCAGAGAAAATAGAAGCGTGGTTTTCCCATGTTGGGTTACTGCACCAGACTTCTGAATTCGGGAAATAGTGGTGTAAAAAATCAGCCCCAATTTTCAGTGCGCCAGAACCACCGATGGTTTGTACGGTAGCAATGCGCTCTTGAGCAATTAGCGGGCAATCTTCACCAAACACCAATTTTTGTAATTCAGTACGGTAATCTTTCAAACCTTCCATTGGCAGATAAAGCGATGCACTTGCCGGAAGTTTTCTCAGTGCAGCTTTCGCTGTGCCGACGGTTTCCAGCTCAGGGGTTTTCCCCTCTGCATCATAATAAAGACCAATACTCAGGTTAATTTTGCCTTCACGAGTATCTTTATTAAATTCATCCATCAGCGATAAAATTGGGTCGCCCGGATAAGCATCAACATGTTGGTACACAGGATATCTCCTACTTGTAGGTTTTCTTTATTACTTTTGTCTTGTGAAAATAACCCTTTAAAACCTATTCGTCTACATATTCCATTGCGACTCGTGAGGTCAATTTCGTCAAAAGCTCATAGTTAATGATGCCTGTTTGTGTGGCAATTTCTTCCACTGGCAGAGCATTTCCCCACAGAATGACGTCATCCCCCACTTTATCGGTGGCATCTGGCCCTAAATCCACGACAGTCATATCCATGGAAATTCGTCCAATAATCGGCACTTTTCGTCCATTTACTAGAACTGGCGTTCCTGATGGTACGTTACGCGGATAACCATCGCCATAACCAATCGCTACCACCCCAAGGCGGGTATTACGTTCACTGCACCATGTTTCGCCGTAGCCAACACACTGCCCTGCTGAATGTTCTCTCACCGCAATCAGGCTGGATTTTAAGGTCATGACGGGTAATAAACCGAAGCTTGCAGCGCTTTTGCCTTCCTGTGGTGAGGCGCCATACATCATAATACCGGGGCGAACCCAGTCATAATGAGCTTCTGGCCATAAGAGGATCCCCGCGGATGCTGCGATGGATTTTTCACCTGGTTTGTCAGACACAAACTGTTGGAAACATTCGATTTGTTTTTTGGTGGTTGGGAGTTCAGGCGCATCGGCCTGACAGAAGTGGCTAACAATATTGATAGGTAAATCAACGTTGCTACAGCTTTTAAGGCGTTGGTAAAAACTTTCCGCATGCTGAGGAAGTACGCCAAGGCGATGCATGCCAGTATCGAGTTTCATCCATACTTTGATTTTTTTGGCGAGTTGGACATTTTCCAGCATTTCCAGTTGTTCAATACAGTGGATCACCGTATCGATGTTGTATTCCACCATCAACTGCAAATCGGATTTTTCGAAGAAACCTTCTAATAAAACAATCGGTTTTGTCACGCCTTGATGTCGAAGCAGTAGGGCTTCATTTAAACGCGCCACCCCAAAACCGTCGACAATTCCTTGAATTTCGGTGCCAACTCCAATTAATCCATGACCATAAGCGTTTGCTTTAACAACTGCAATCAGACGGCTATTTGGCGCCAATTCTCTCACGCGTTGCAGGTTGTGTCGCAGAGCGCGGCGGTTTATTAATGCGGTTGCCGCTTTCATTTCTTCCTCTTAATTATTCATTTTAAAATTTAATTTATTTAGTCTTCAATCTTCAATTTTCTATAAGCTCAAAATATGACGAGCTTACCAATCTCTAAATAATTCGCACTGTGAAGTATGACGAGGCTTACCAATCTCTAAATAGTTTGAACTGTAGCAAGGCGGTAAACGAAGCCATCCCTAGGAGCATACACAAGTATGTGACTAGGGTGGTTGAGAGCAACCAACACAGCTACAGCTCAAAATATGACGAGCCTTACCAGCCTCTAAATAATTCGCACTGGGGCTAGGCGGCAAGAGAAGCTAAGCCTGGGGAGCATACATAAGTATGTGACTCAGGTTAGCGAACGCAGCCAACAACGCCACAGTGTGAAGTATGACGAGATTATTCGTCGTCGTAAGCTGGCCCCGCATAATTATCAAACCTCGACCACTGCCCATTAAACGTCAGCCTCACCGTCCCTATCGGGCCGTTACGCTGTTTACCTAAAATAATTTCTGCGACCCCTTTGAGGTCGCTGTTATCGTGATAAACCTCGTCACGATAGATAAACATAATTAAATCGGCGTCTTGCTCGATGGAGCCTGATTCACGTAAGTCGGAGTTGACTGGACGTTTGTCTGCACGTTGCTCCAAGCTACGGTTTAACTGGGAAAGCGCCACCACTGGCACGTTTAATTCTTTCGCTAACGCTTTAAGAGAACGAGAAATTTCAGCGATTTCCAATGTACGGTTATCGGACAACGCAGGCACGCGCATTAACTGAAGGTAGTCGATCATAATCAGGCTTAACCCGCCGTGTTCGCGATAAATTCGGCGAGCACGAGAACGGACTTCTGTTGGCGTTAACCCCGATGAGTCATCGATGTACATATTGCGTTTTTCCATCAATATGCCCATGGTGCTCGAAATTCGTGCCCAATCCTCATCATCAAGCTGCCCCGTACGGATACGGGTTTGGTCAACGCGAGACAGTGATGCAAGCATACGCATCATGATCTGGTTGCCGGGCATCTCCAAACTGAAGATAAGGACTGGTTTTTCTTCGGTCATTGCCGCATTTTCACACAAGTTCATCGCAAAGGTGGTTTTACCCATGGATGGACGCGCGGCAACAATAATTAAATCTGAGCCTTGTAACCCTGCGGTTTTCTTATCTAAATCTTGATAGCCCGTGGAAACCCCGGTGACACCATCATGAGGCTGCTGATAAAGCTGTTCAATTTTTTCAACGGTTTCCGACAAAATCGCTTCGATCCCTTTCGGACCTTCATCTTTATTTGCGCGCGATTCTGCAATTTGGAAAACTTTGGTTTCCGCGAAATCGAGGAGATCTTCACTGCTGCGGCCTTGTGGGTCATACCCAGCATCAGCAATATCATTGGCGACGGAAATCATATCTCGCACAATGGCACGTTCACGGACGATATCCGCATAAGCATTGATGTTCGCCGCACTTGGGGTGTTTTTCGATAATTCAGCTAAGTAAGCAAAGCCCCCAACACTGTCCAATTCACCTTGCTGTTCAAGGGATTCTGACAAGGTGATCAAGTCAATAGGCTTGCCCTGCTCAAGCAGGATTTGCATTTGTGCAAAGATAGTGCGGTGAGGACGACTAAAAAAATCCGCTGATGTGACACGCTCGGAGACCGTGTCCCAGCGTTCGTTGTCTAACATCAGTCCCCCCAATACAGACTGTTCCGCTTCGATAGAGTGCGGCGGAAGTTTTAAGCCTTCCATTTGCTGATCGCGCGGTGGGTTTGTCTTGTAATCTGAGGAGGGTTTTTTAGCCATACTTGAAATATCCACGTCTATAATTAACCAACAGTTAGTATACGCCAATCTTAGGTGTCATGTGGCGTCTTTATTGTTATCTGCACAAGATATTATTGCAGGCACAATCTTAACGCAGCGCACAAACCGATAATTCTTCTCATTAAAGCATCGCGTTATGATGGAGCAATTGATACTGTTAATAAAAACAAACTCACTCATTGGAGATGATCATGGCAAAACGTATTGAATTTTCGCAACATGGTGGTCCTGAAGTTCTCAATTTTGTCGACTATTCCCCGAATGCGCCGGCTGAAAATGAAATCCAAATCGAAAACCGTGCAATTGGTATTAACTTTATTGATACCTACGTACGCAGTGGACTGTATCCAGTAGCAAGTTTGCCATGTGGACTAGGCACAGAAGCGGCCGGTGTAGTGGTTAAAACTGGCTCCCAAGTCACCGGTTTCAAACCGGGTGATCGCGTCGTTTACGCACAAGGCCCTCTCGGTGCATACAGTGAAGTTCATAATGTGCCCGTCAATGCTGTGGCACACTTACCCGATGGCATCACCTTCGAACAAGCGGCAGCCTGTTCGCTTAAGGGGATGACAGTTTACTATCTGCTCAATCAAACCTACCAAGTTCAAAAAGATGAAGTTTTCTTATTCCACGCTGCAGCAGGTGGTGTTGGTCTAATTGCTTGCCAATGGGCAAAAGCGTTAGGTGCGAAAATGATTGGTACCGTTGGCTCTGAAGAGAAAGCGCAGCGTGCGAAAGCAGCAGGCGCATGGGAAGTTATCAATTACCAAACCGAAAACATCGCTGAACGCGTAAAAGAAATCACTCATGGCGAAAAAGTGAATGTGGTGTATGACTCTGTAGGTCAAGCGACTTGGCTGGCTTCTTTAGATTCACTGAAACGTCGCGGTTTAATGGTGAGCTTTGGTAACGCGTCTGGCGCCGTAACTGGGGTTAACTTAGGGATCTTAAATCAAAAAGGCTCCCTGTACGTGACCCGCCCATCATTAGGTGGCTATGTCACTAACAGACAAGAGTTAGACCAAGCCAGCAAAGCCCTGTTTGACATGATTTTAAGTGGCAAAGTGAATGTGGATGTGCCGGCATCTCAAATTTTTGCGCTAAAAGATGCCCAAAAAGCCCATCAAACACTGGAACAACGTAAAACCCAAGGCTCAAGCTTGCTCATTCCTTAATTCATAAAAAAGCGCCAGCTATCAATAACTGGCGCTTTTAAAATTCTAACAACGGCAATTTTACTCACTTCAGTTGCACTAATTAATAATGCCCTTTGCGTGCTTGCTGCTCTTTGTAGATCTGCTGGTTCTCTTTAATGGTGTTTAGCACCGTTCCTTCATAGGGATCTTGCTTTGGTGGTTCTCGCATCTGCCCACCTGACCCCGAACATCCAGCAACTAGCAGCAAAGAAGTTACTATTAATATTTTCATCTGCTTTTCCCCCATTCATTCATGAGTTTTATCATAGCATGCAGATAATCCTATTCAGCCCGCATCAACCAAAATTGCAGTTTCATTTAAGTAATGTTTACTCGCCGCGAGTTACAAACGCGAGCGCTTGTTCGACCACAGATAAGTCAGCACCTTGTTTATGGGCATTTTCGCTTAAGTGGCGACGCCATTGACGAGCCCCCGGAATTCCTTGAAAAATTCCTAACATATGACGAGTCATGTGCCCTAAATAAGCCCCGTTAGACAGCTCTTTTTCGATGTATGGATACATACTGCGAACAGCAGCAACGCTATCGACAATTGGCATTGTTTCATCAAACAATTGATTATCTACCGCGGTTAAAATTGACGGATTTTGATACGCTTCACGACCCACCATCACGCCATCTAAATATTTTAAATGCTCTTTGGCTTCTTCGAGGGTTTTAACGCCCCCATTAATCGCCATGGTGAGATGCGGAAAATCGCGTTTTAATTGGTATACGCGAGGGTAATCCAGAGGGGGAATTTCACGGTTTTCTTTTGGGCTTAATCCAGATAACCACGCTTTGCGAGCATGGATAATAAACATGTCACAGTCCCCTTTTGTGGAGACCGTATCAATGAATTCGCATAAAAATTCGTAGCTATCTTGCTCATCAATCCCAATACGCGTTTTCACCGTCACAGGGATAGATACCACATCACGCATCGCTTTGACACAATCTGCGACCAGTTGAGCATCTGCCATTAAACACGCACCAAAGCGTCCGTTCTGCACGCGGTCTGATGGGCAACCGACGTTCAGGTTGATTTCATCGTAGCCACGTTCTTGCGCTAATTTTGCACATTGCGCTAGAGCCGCAGGGTCACTGCCGCCCAATTGCAAGGAAACTGGGTGCTCTTCTTCGCTATAAGCAAGGTAGTCGCCTTTGCCATAAATGATCGCACCCGTCGTCACCATTTCGGTGTACAGCAACGTATTTTTCGTTAATAAGCGATGGAAATAACGGCAATGACGGTCGGTCCAATCAAGCATAGGCGCAACCGAGAAGCGGTTAAGATTTTTGTAACCATCTGTTGTTGATGGTGTATTTTGTTCTATCGTTTGATTTTGTTGCATGTTGGTCTTTTGGCGTTGATATCGAATTTAAGGCTTATGCTGTTGTGAAATAGCAAAAGAAAGCCGCATTTTAACAGCTGGCTTTCTTTTGTCATAATAAACTATTGCCATAATAAACTGTGCAAGTCGTTTTTGAGGAGTTAGTGACGCCCTTTTTATCAACAATAAAAAAGGCGTTTATGGCTTAGATTTTTTGAAGGGAAATTTGGCCGAATGTCATAAAAATCAGTGTACTACCTGCAACGCCACGATAAACACCTTGTTGCTCATTTAACTCACAAGCCAATGCCGCCAACTGCCATGCATCATACTCTTCGATATCACTCACTCGGGAAGTTAGCAAGCTATTATCTTGGCGCTCGCCGTAGGATTTAACCGCAATCGCATCCTGCATTAATGATGGGTCAATAGAGCTATTCGCCCAGCCCCACATCCAGCTCCCCACATTTTGGTCATAAGTACCAACGATTTGCACGGGTGCCGTCACCATTATATTGTCCGGTGCATGGAAAATAATGGTGCCTTCATCTTGATCCACTGACCAACTGGCTTCATCCAGTTTCCAATTATCGCAATGGAACTGGTTTTTCAATTGCAGGGAATTCATGCTGCGTTCAATTAATGCCTCGTAAGGCATCTGTTCTAATTCACTATTCATGTTAAATACGATTCCATTAACCAATATTCTTCAGTGCGTCGATGACCATCTGCCAAAACTTATCGCGGTCTAATTTCACGGCAACCTGCGTATGGCAATCCGCTGGGGCTGGATGGCGAAAATCGGCCACCGTCATACCGAGAGTCAACGTTCCCGTTAATTCGATGTCCACAGGGACTTTCTGGGTAGTCATCACTGACGGGTCAATCACGTAGGCAACGGCACAAGGATCATGCACCGGAGGCGCATCAAAACCCTGAGCCTGTTTATACATTTTGCCGAAGAAATCCAGCAATTCGACGACAAATTTTGAGCATTTCGTGTCTATTTCAGCAATTTTCGCCACCACATCTGGCGTTGCCAGTGCTTGGTGAGTGAGATCCAAACCGACCATGGTTAACGGCCACTTTTCATTAAAAACGATATGCGCCGCTTCTGGGTCAATCTTGATATTAAATTCCGCGACTGGGCTCCAATTTCCCACATGGTAGCCACCGCCCATCAACACCACTTCCTTCACGCGCTCCACAATCCGAGGTTCTAACCTTGCGGCTAATGCGATATTGGTCAGCGCCCCCGTAGGCACTAAGGTAACGGTTTTTGGTGGGTGGGACATGATCGTATCGATGATCAAATTCACCCCATGGCGTTCATCCAACGCTAACGTTGGTGTTGGAAGCTCAGGGCCATCCAACCCAGAATCTCCATGGATATCGGGTGCCACTTCCACTTCACGCACTAATGGGCGCGCAGAGCCTGCTGCAAAAGGAATACCGCGAATATTCGCCATTTCAGCAATGGCACGGGCATTACGGGTGACTTTTTCGAGAGTTTGGTTGCCTGCAACCGTGGTGACGGCGAGTAAATCGATGTCTGGATTACCGTAAGCCAGTAGCATAGCGATGGCATCGTCATGCCCTGGGTCACAGTCTAAAATAATCTTTTTCGTCATAGGGTTGCCTTATCGTCAATCGGGATCCACATTTCGCGGATCCCAATTTAGCTATCTCATTCGGCAAAATCTATGCTTGATGTCTGAATACGAGGAAATTTATTTCAAAACATGCGCATACACGCGTTTTGGCCCATTTTCATTTTTCGAAATATAGACCCCTTGCAGCTCAGGTGCAAAACCCGGCAAGGCATTAATTCCCGCTTCCAGCGCTTTAAAATACTGAAGAACAGGCCCTGACCACACTTCACCCGGCACCACACACAGCACGCCCGGCGGATAAGGCAACGCCCCTTCTGCGGCAATACGCCCTTCTAGTTCATCCAGCGGCAGTAACTCTACATTGCCACGAATAAACTCTAGGTGTGCCTGTTGTGGATTCATTTTCACCACAGGGAAATGTGCCTTTCGGAACATCTCTTTTTGCAGCTGTTTAATATTAAAATCCACGCTTAATTGATGCATTTCTTGGCATAATCGACGCAGAGTATACCCTTGATACTGTTCCTGATAACGCTGATACACTGACGGCAATACGTCTTCAAATAACGCATCTTCATCCAGAAGCTGCTCGAAACGCACTAAATGAGAAACCAGCAGTTCGAGCTTTTCACGTGATTCCGCTGGGGTTAACAAGAACAAGATGGAGTTCAAATCGCATTTTTCTGGGATCACGCCGTGCTCACGCAGAAAATGCGCCAAAATCGTGGCAGGAACCCCGAAAGACTCATACTCCCCGCTTTCAACATCAATCCCCGGCGTCGTCAACATCAGCTTGCAAGGGTCAACGAAATATTGATCCTGCGCGTAGCCATCAAACGCATGCCAACGCTCTTTCGGAATAAAATTAAAGAAACGCTGTTCCGACGCAATTTGCTCGGTTGGGTATTCATGCCACGGCTTGCCATCCACTAACTCTGGCACAAACGGTCTAAAGTGACGGCAGTGTTTAATAATGGATTTTCTAACTTCAATCCCTTGCCTCACACACTCCATCCACATCATTTCCCCCGCTTCCCCTTGGTGCATACGCGCATTCACATCCAATGAAGCAAACAGCGGGTAAAACGGGCTGGTAGAGGCGTGCATCATAAACGCATTATTCAGTTTCTTATGGGAAACAAAGCGCTCTTGGCCTTTGATATGATTATCTTTTTTATGGATCTGTGACGCTTGGGAAAAGCCCGCTAACTGTTTGTGAACCGATTGAGTCACCATAATACCGGGGTCATTCTCGTTCAGTTCCAGCAGTAACGGCGAGCATTGGCGCATCATCGGAATAAACTGTTCGTAACCCACCCACGCGGAATCAAACAGAATGTATTCGCAAAGATGCCCTATCTTATCCACCACTTGTCTCGCGTTGTAGACCGTGCCGTCATATGTCCCGAGCTGGATCACAGCAAGGCGGAACGGTTTTTCTGCCTGTGCTTTTTCAGGCATCACTTCGCTCACCGCGTTTCTTAAGTATTCTTCAGTAAAACAGTGGGCATCAATCCCGCCAATAAAACCAAATGGGTTACGTGCCGTTTCTAGATAAACGGGTGTTGCCCCCGCTTGGATCAGGGCGCCATGATGGTTAGATTTATGATTATTGCGGTCAAACAACACTAAATCACCGGGTGTTAATAAGGCATTCAGCACCACTTTATTGGATGACGACGTACCATTAAGCACAAAGTAGGTTTTATCTGCATTGAACACTTTCGCCGCAAATTTTTGCGCTTCTTTGGCTGCCCCTTCGTGGATCAGCAAATCCCCCATCGCCACATCGGCGTTACACAAATCGGTGCGAAAGAGGTTTTCACCGTAGAATTGGTAGAACTGTTCGCCCGTTGGATGACGACGGAAAAATTGTCCGCCTTGGTGCCCGGGGCAGGCAAACGTCACATTATGACCCGCAGCATAATCCATCATTCGCGCAAAGAATGGCGGTAATAACTGTTCAAGGTATTGGTTTGCAGCATCCCGTAATTGGCGGCTATTCTCTTCACGCGCAGCAGGCGCTGGCGGTAATAATGCGGTCAAATAGTCAGGCGTTGGTGCATTGTCTGGTAGCTGCTTGTCACTAATGACAAACAGCGGAATATTGAGTTTACTGTCTGCAACTCTCTTCCACAGCCCTTGGTTGGCATCTTGTTCTGAGAGCACAACCGCAGCGATATTATTTAACTGTGCATCGCGAATATCTACCCACTGGAATTGACCCGTAAAATAGATAGCGACCCCCTGGCTACATGCCACATTGATTTTCTTCATAGCAGTCTGGCTCTTGGTTAGCTGAGGTAAAGAGGGGCTCAATATACTTGATAGATACTGAGATTGAAATAGTCAGAATTAATGCAAAATTATTCAGTTTTGCCTAGGGTGAATATTTTTTATAACTCACTGGTTAATAGTATAAAAATTTCCGGATAACCTCACCGGCTTTTTAGTCATAAACCATAAAAAATAGATTATTTGCAGATTAACCGACCGAAACAGACAATAATGACAGTGGATCAGTCGGTTAATTTTCGAGGACGACGAGGTTACTTGTTTCTTTCCACATACAGGGTTTGAGATGGATATGCAAAGTCCGCATTGTGACGCTTAACTATCTCAATAATTTTCAAATAGACCGCTTGCTGTGCATCCAGCCATTCAGCCCATACGGTGGTTTTCGTAAAGCAGTACACCATAATATTCAGGGAGGAATCCGCAAACGCATCGAAATAGACCAGCAAGGTTTGCCCTGTATCGATATTTTCATCTTGCTTCAGCATGGTGCGAATATCTTCCACAATCGCGCTAACTTTGTCGGAATCTTCATAGCGTAAACCGATTTCCGTTTTAATTCGTCGGTTGGTCATGCGCCCTGGATTTTCAACGCTAATGGAAGAAAACAGTGAGTTAGGAATATAGAGCGGGCGATGGTCAAACGTGACAATCTTGGTGATCCGCCAGCCAATCTCGACGACTGTCCCTTCAATATTTCTATCTGGCGAACTGACCCAATCTCCAATATTAAACGGGCGGTCGAAATAGAGCATGATCCCTGAGAAAAAGTTACTCAGAATATCTTTACCCGCCATACCGATGGCGATACCGCCAATGCCGCCAAAGGCCATTAAACCTGACAAACTCATGCCAAAATGTTCGCCAAATAACAGCATAATGATGACGATGACCGCGGTCTTAAATACGCGAGCAATAATCCTAGCAGAAGTTGGATCGCTGCCTTTTTTAATCTGTTTCTTCTCTAGGCGGTTAACCAATTGGAAGAATTTTCGCGTGATGATCAATGCGATCACCGATATGGCGACTAAATTAATCAGTGGTGTTGAAATAAAGGTTAAATCAAAGTCACTGGCTGCCATATCCACCGATTGAGCCGCCACTAACACCATCACGCACAGCACCATGGTTTGGATCACATGCACCAAAATGCTTTTTCGCTTATGTTTATGCCGCTTGTGTAAAACTTCAAAAAGCAAATACAACGCTAAACAGACGGCAATGATGGTCATGCCAATGGCATATTTTTCAAGTAATGCTTCTATCATGTCTATTGCCCTAAACTGACATTGAAAACTAATTTGCTGTGTAAAATATAACACTCTAAATAGTGAGTGAATAACTGCTAAGATATCAATTATTCATTTAATTTTCTCAATAATTATCAATTACTTTTCAGGTAGTCTAATAATGAACAGTGTCTATTTCTCACCTAAAAAACAAGAAATCCAAAATGTTCTACTACTGAATCCTCATCAACGATATGACTATTTTATCGGCAAGGTTGCGGATTGGGAGCAAGTATGGACATTGGGTAATCATGAGGGTTTAGTCACGGCTCAAGATGATAGCCCGTGTTTGTTTTTACCGTTATGGGTCGCAAAAGAGTATGCCGAATTATGCTTAACCGATGAATGGGCCGGATGTTCCCCGCTTCCTATGACATTGGAACATTTAATGACGGAAATATTACCTGACATGGCGAGCGCCAATATTAAAACGGCCATTATGATGCTACCCAATGGCAAGGGTACCCCAATATTTGATGCTCAGAGCGTGCTCGATGACCTACAAGAAGAGTGCCAGCAATATGAATAAAAGGCTGCACATTGGCAGCCTCATAAAAACTCAAAAACAAAATTTACTGTTCGACGCCTGTCGTCACAGTAAATTGGCGATTTTCTCCCGCCGCCAACCAAATCAGTGTTTGGTTATTTTTAGCAGCAATAAACCCTTCTGGGCGGCAGGTTGCTGGTAACACAAATGCCCCCACTTTTTGATCGCCATTATATAAAATCCAGCGAGTCGCATAATTCAGCTCATTGGCTTTAAAACGAGTCACAAAGGTATTACCTGCTGGTGAAGTCATCTTAAATTCAGGATTTGCAGTATATTGGCTCAGATTGTCCATAAAGAAGACAATTTCAGGGTCACACATTTGCGGTTGATTTAGCTGATTCAGCGTCACCTCGCCTGACTTGAGCGCTTGATTAAAATCGAGCCATTTTTGGGTTGGATGCACATGCCCAGGAATGGATTCACGCAGCTTAATCGCCTGCTCTGGGATATTCTGCGTTAACGTGGTGTCGTCCACATAGGCGTAGTTCATGTGGCACATATATTGAAGCGGCATTGGTACGGATGCCAAGTTAGTGACGGACATATGGATATCAAACAGTGCACTATCCGCATTTAATTGTACTGATGGCGCGGCACGATAATGGTGGCCAAAGCCCATCACATACTCATATTCACCGCACACTTTAAGGCTAGTTTCAGTCAATTCAAGCCATGCGCTATCCATTGGTGCGCAGGGCATTTCCCCGTGTAATGGGTGATTATCTTCTGGCGATGGGCAACCATTACTGATTATTCCAGAATGGAAGGCGAAGCAACCATAGGTTTCTATCACGGTTGGAACAGGCTTAGGTTCTGAAAACATATTTTCCATTTTCAGATTTTGCCCGCAAAACTCAGCATCCCAAATCATCTGCCCTAAAAATGGCAAAATGGTTAAATGCCCCTGCGAGTTTTCAATACGCAGCCCTTGCACGCCTGATTGATAGACAAATGCGGAAACGGAAAACTGGCTATTTTTCAAAACTAAGGTCGGTTTTTCCGTAAATAAGCGTTTATGTAACGGGATAATTGTGTTCATTGTCATACTCACGGTTTGAGGTAAAGAGGGGTAGGCGTAGCGCCTACCCTGAATTGCAATCTATTATTTGGCTTCTTGTTTCGCTTTAAAGCGACGTTCGCCAACGAAGTAAATGCCTACGTACACAAAGCACAGCATGGAAACTAAGAAAGAGAGTTGCAGGGAGTGAGTGATATCCGCGACATAGCCTTGGATTGCAGGTACAACAGCCGCACCAACAATCGCCATGACAATCACCGCACCCGCCATTTCAGTATGCTCGTTGTCGACGGTTTCCAAAGTGCCCGCATAGATAGTTGCCCAGCATGGTCCAAACAGAATACTGACTAATACTGCCGCATACACTGCGGTGAAGCTTGGCATAAAAGCCACATACACTAAGAACAGCACACCGATAATGGAATAGATAATCAGGACTTTATCGGCGTTAAAACGGGTCATTAAGATGTTGGCAATAAATTTACCGATAAAGAAACAAGCAAAGCTGTACACCATGAAGTTAGAGGCATCACGCTCGTTGATATCCCCCATTTCCAGTGCTAAACGGATGGTGAACGACCAAACGGCAACCTGCATTCCCACATAGAGGAACTGAGCGATGATCCCTTTTCTAAAGCGGCTGTTTTTAGCTAAGTATTTTAAGGTATCCAGTGCAGAAGGACGTTTATGATCCACCGTTTCTGCCACTTTACATTTCGGGAATTTAGTCAGTAAAAACAGGATCATCACAACAACCAATACCATGATCATATAACGGTAGGGTTCAAGAGTGTTTTCCAGCATCGCTAAACGGAATTCATGGATTTGAGTCGCATCCATAGTCGCCATTTGGTTTTGCAGGCTTTCCCCTTCGGAGAAGACCAAATATTTACCTAATAAGATCCCGCCAGCGGCACCGATTGGGTAGAAGGTTTGGCTGATGTTTAGGCGCAGAGTCGCGTACTGTTTTGGACCAATCATCGAACTGTAGGTATTGGCTGCGGTTTCAAGGAAGCTTAAACCAATCGCGATAGCAAAAATCGCCGCCAAGAACATGGTGTAAGTCGCCATATGAGACGCAGGGAAGAACATAGAACAACCCGCGATATACAAAATAAGCCCGATCATAATCGCGTATTTATAACTGGTTTTTTTGATAACCAAAGAAGCAGGAATGGCAATCAAGAAGTAACCACCGTAGAACGCACTTTGCACTAATGCAGAAGCAAAGTTACTGAGTTCAAAAACGCTTTTAAACTGTGTGATTAAAATATCGTTCAATGCTGCTGCGCATCCCCAAAGCGGGAATAAGCAGGAAAGTAGGATAAATTGGAATATAGGTGTCTTATTCAGGTACCCATCAGGTAACTGAGTTATATTTTTGATGTTCATATTAACCCTTAATAGTTTTTATAATATTTTTAACCGGTTAAACGGGCTTTTTTGCTCTAATGGCAACCTTCATTTCAACCGGTCATGCTCAACATCGTTCAAATTCAGAGCAAATATTGTGGGTACAGGTAATGCTTCTGGCGCTTGAAAGATGGTTAATACTAATTATTCAACTGCACAAACTCACTGAACTGCTCGATACTTGGGTAAGAAGATTGTGTGCCTTTTCCGGTAACGCTAAAGGCTGAAAACAGAACGGCTTTTTTCATCGCCTCTTCAATATTGCCGGTGTGAACATAGTAATGAGAGAAGCAACCAATAAACGCATCGCCAGCCCCGCTGGTATCAATCGCGTTCACTTTGATAGCAGGAATGAACAGTTCGCTTTCACGAGTCATCCATAACGCACCTTTATCACCTAAAGTCACAATCAGGTTTTTCAGGCCTTTGTCTAACAGGGATTGTGCAGCACGACGCACGTTATCCATGGTATCTACTGGCATATTGGTCAGAATTTCTAACTCAGTTTCATTCGGTACAAAGAAATCACAGCGGCATGCGTAATCTAAATCCAGTGCGCGTTGTGCTGGCGCTGGATTAAGTAACACAGGAATGTTGTGCTTATTACCAAAGGCAATCGCGTGGTAAACCGTTTCCAGCTGCACTTCCAGCTGCAATACGATCAATTTGCACTTTTTCAGATCTTCCGCGGCGCGGTCGATATCTTCAGGGGATAAAAACTTATTCGCCCCTTTGACAATCAAAATGCTGTTCGATGAGTTTTGATTCACAAAAATCGGCGCAACACCACTGGAGGTACACGGTACCTTTTCCACATAGCGAGTATTGATGCCATAAGACTCAAGATTACGAATGGTGTTATCCGCAAAAATATCGTCGCCTACTTTAGTGAGCATAATGACTTTGGAGTTTAATTTTGCTGCGGCAACAGCTTGGTTTGCCCCTTTACCGCCACAACCGATTTTGAAGGCTGGGGCTTCGAGGGTTTCCCCTTCTTTAGGCATTTGATCAATGTAGGTGATCAAATCGACCATGTTTGAACCGATAACTGCTATATCCATAATGTCCCTCGTGTTAAATAAATCACATAATGATATAATCCTAACATTATCATGTTGCAAAAATATCATTTGTGATTAGGATCTCGAATAACGAATGATCAAGTGTTATATCTGCCACATTTCCTCATTCTTTGTTACCTATTCCACATCTATTCTGAAAAACTTCATATAGGAAGGTTTAAATGCAAGATTTAGCGAAATATATTGATCACACTTTATTGGCTGCCAACGCAACAGTTAACGATATCAAAACGTTATGTGCAGAAGCGGCTCAACATCACTTTGCTTCAGTGTGTGTTAACACTGGTTATGTCCCATTGGCAAGCGAATGTTTAAAAGATAGCGATGTGATGGTGTGCTGTGTTGTTGGTTTCCCATTAGGCGCATGTTTAACAGAGGCTAAAGCGTTTGAAGCCGCTGAAGCTGTTCGCCGTGGTGCCGATGAAGTGGATATGGTCATCAACGTAGGTATGCTGAAAAGCGGTGATTTAGACTTCGTTCGTCAAGATATCGAAGCCGTTTTTGCGGCCTGTGGTAAAGCAACACTGAAGGTGATCCTCGAAACTTGCCTGTTAACTGATGAAGAAATTACACAGGTTTGTGAAATTTGCCGCACAATTAACGTTGGATTTGTGAAAACTTCAACAGGATTCAGTACAATGGGTGCCACTGAGCATCATGTGGCATTAATGCGTAAAGTGGTTGGTAATGAAATTGGCGTCAAAGCATCCGGTGGCGTACGTACGCGTGAAACCGCAATTAAGATGATTGAAGCGGGTGCTAACCGCGTTGGTGCAAGCGCGAGTGTCGCTATTGTGACTGGAGAAAATACCACTCCAAGTGACTACTAAACAACGGGGCGCGGTTCGTCCGCGCCATTATAAAAAGGATTGCAGGGTGATAGAAACTAAACAAAAAGAACGCCTTCGCCGATTAAGTGAATGTATTAAACGTTCAGGACGCATTCATCTTAAAGAAGCCGCGAGAATACTTGAAGTCTCTGAAATGACCATTCGCCGAGATCTCAATGCGGACACCGAAGGCCCTATCCCCATGTCACTGCTTGGTGGCTATATTGTTTCTGTCACTCAACCTACTGCTTTAGCTCCGCACGAACCCCATGCCGATGTTTTCACACCCGATCAAACTGAAGAGCTGTATATCCCTAATTTAGCCGCCAGTATGGTCAGTGAAGATGATGTAATCTTTTTCGACAATGGCATCGAAATGGCCACCTTGATAGCGTTGATCCCTGAAGAAATCAGCTTTACTGGCATTTGTTATTCCCATAACGTTTTTCTCGCCTTGAGCCAGAAAAAAAATGCCACAGCGCTACTGTGTGGTGGGGAATATCGCCCCAAAAGTGATTCGTTTTACAGCCCTACGCTGCCTTCATTATTAGATTCCATTAACCCCAAAAAAGCGTTTATGTCCGCCACTGGCGTTCACAGTGCGTATGGGGTGACTTGCTATAATCTCGATGATTTACCGATGAAAAAGAAAGGTATGGAAAAATCTATCCGTAAGATTTTATTAGCGCCTTATAACCTGTTTGATGAAGTGGCGACCGCCAATATGGGCGAATTGTCTCAGTTTGATGTGATTGTGACAAACCGACAGCTAAGTGATGAATACGAAGCTTACTGCCGCAATGGGTTTGTGAAAGTGATTTACTAACCTGATACTATTCATTCGAACAAAATCGACACGTTTGAAATCGTGTCGATTTGTTTTCTCACTAAATTTTAACCGTCAAATAATCTTCCGCTATCTGCGTTTCAAGAAATTCGGCTTGGCACTCCGCCAATAAACGAGGAATATCCTCTGCGCCATAGCGCCCGCTGAGATGCGTCGCGATAAATCGTTTTACCCCCGCTTGCTTGGCAAGCTGCGCCGCTTGGCGAGTTGAAGAGTGCCCGTGCTCATTAGCTTTCGCTTCTAGCGCCACTTCTAACGTAGTTTCGTGCACCATGACATCGGCATTTTTAGCCAACAACAACGCTTCTGGTGTTGGGATAGTATCCCCAAAAATCGCGACCACTTTACCTGTAACTGGCTCACCAAGGTAGTCGGCTCCATTCACGGTGCGACCATCTTCTAACTCAATAACTTCGCCCTTCTTCAGCGCCTGCATCCAAGGCCCACGAGGGATCCCATCTTGCTCCAGTTTTTGCACATTTAGCGACCCCGGTTTTGGATGTTCTTCAATACGATAGCCATAACATTCTACGCGGTGATCCAACCGATACGCAGTGACAATTAGCTCCCCATCATCAAATAACTTACCCGCTTCAATTTCTACAATTTCAAGAGGATAGGTCATGTAGGAGTCGCTCACTGATAAAACAGTTTCCACATACTGCTTCAGCCCCTTTGGCCCATATAACGTCAAGGGATCCATCGTTCCCCCCATAGAGCGGCTACAGAGCAATCCCGGTAACCCAAAAATATGGTCACCGTGTAAATGGGTAATAAAAATCTTCTCGATTTTGGGTGTTTTAAAGGGGCTATTTAAAATTCGGTGCTGAGTCCCTTCGCCACAGTCAAAGAGCCAGTAGCTTTTACGGATACCGACTAAATTTAATATCATGCTGGTGACATTGCGATCTTTTGTTGGCACACCTGCACTAGTTCCGAGAAAAGTCAGTTCCATCCCATTTTTTCCTATCTTTTTGTTTTTAATTGATTAAACCGAAATTCCAAACTTTTCCAAAATCGCTAACCTTCATTTTTACGTCACGATTTTTATCTTGTAATTTTCGTCGCTGAAATTTCCGTTCTATTAATGGAATTCTCAGCTTTTCCAACAGGCAAATCCGGCTTCACTTTAAGTCCAATTAATTCACAAGCGCTTACTTTCTCACATCTCCAGAATAGCCGCGTTAATTTTTACTATTAGGAATAGATTGAATGAGCTCCGCGTCTTTAACGGTTAAAAAAAAGCTAGCTAACGGTTTTGTTATCTTCACGGCTATCTGGTCATCAGCCATTATGCCTGTTATCCCAAGTTATGCAAAAATGTTGGATAACAACGACCTACCATCATTGGCCAGTGAAAATAACGTCACAGAAGATAATACTGAACGTTTGGTCGCCGAATACAGTAAGACACTTGGTTCATTCCTATCCCAAAACAAAAACGAGCAAAACTTGTCGGATAAAGCGCAAAACTATGTTCGCAATAAAGTGGCGAGTGAAGCTACTAAAGAAATTGAAAATTGGTTATCCAAAGCGGGTAATGCCAGGCTCAATATTAATATAGATAAAAATTTCTCCATTAAGAATTCAAAGCTAGACTGGCTGATCCCTTGGTATGACCATCCCAAAGCCCTGCTATTTACCCAGCACAGTATTCACCGTAGTGATGAGCGATTGCATACAAACAATGGGATCGGTCTACGCCACTTCGATGAAAAAAATACCATTGGAATTAACGCTTTTATCGACCACGACATCTCACACGCACACACTCGCGCGGGATTAGGCGTGGAATACTGGCAAGACTACCTAAAATTTAATGCCAATGGCTATTTGGGCTTAACCTCGTGGAAAAGCGCTCCAGAACTCAACCATGATTATAACGCGAAACCCGCTCATGGCTGGGATGTCCAAATCGAAAGCTGGCTTCCTGCTTATCCACAACTGGGCGGAAACCTAAAATATGAACAATATTATGGTGATAGCGTTGCTCTATTTGGAAAAAATCAACGCCAGAAAAACCCGAGCGCTGCAACTATCGGCGCTCACTGGACACCATTCCCATTATTCACATTGAATGCTAATCATAAGTTTGGCAGTAAAAACCGATCCGAAACTCAAGCCAAACTTCAATTTACGTGGATTTTTGGTAAGAGCCTAGCCCATCATGTAGATCCAACCAAAGTAGCAGAAGCGCGTCGCCTCTCGGGGAATCGTTATGACTTTGTGGAGCGTAATAACAGCATTATTCTTGATTACCAAAAGAAAACGCTGCTGAGCCTGTCATTACCAACCAAAATTCAAGGTGAAACCGGGCAATCTATCCCATTGGTCAAATCCTTCACCAGCCAATATCCACTCAAACATATTGAATGGAACGCCCCTGAACTTCTGGCTTCGGGAGGTTCAATTAGCTCAACCGATCACACTGCAGTTCTGATCTTACCGTCCTATAAGACCGCCAAAACCACACAAGATGCCCAAAAAGCAAACCGCTATCGCTTGCGTGCAATAGCCTATGACGTAAACGGAAATGCCTCTCCAGTGGCTGAAACATTGGTTGAAGTAACCGATTCTGGCGTCCTCAGCATTAACCCTCGCGATATCACATTTTATGGAAAAGGCTTAGCCAATGGTAATGACATCAACGGTCTCACCGCCATTGTCAGAGATTCCCACGGTAATACCGCACCCAACGCAAAAGTCGTCTTTGTCTTACCCAACACACTCGCGCTAATTGCTCAAAAAGCCAATACAGCAGCCCATCCAGACATCCAACGCGAACTGCGTAAAAAAATGCAGGCGATGAAAGTGGCTAAACCGGTGGAATACACCACAACAACCAATGCGAAAGGCGAAGCACAGGTGCAATTTACCTCACAAATTGCAGGCGCCTATGAAATCGCTGTCTACACAGGCAATCATCCGCCAGTGAAAACCCAAGTCACTTTCATACCAGATGTAGCGGAGGCCTATATCCATAATTTTACCGTCTCCCGTCCCGCGGTAATTGCAGATGGTATCTCGGCCCATTCAGTAAAAGCGCTGATTACAGATAAGAATAAAAATCCTATCCCCAACCACGAAGTCAATTTTTCTGCCACAAATGCAAAAATCGTCGATAAAGCCACAACAAACGAAAACGGCCTTGTGGAAGTCACATTAACCAGCGTAAAAGCGGGAGCCAGTGAAGTGACTCTCTCTATCAACGGTCACAGTGAAACAAAAGTTGTTGAGTTTATAAGTGGCAAAGCGCATCAAATCGCCATTTTAGAAATACCTGAAGTGTACGCAGGCAGAGAAAGCCAAGTGGTCTTCCAGATACGTGATAATCAAGGCAATCCGATTATTGATGCCAATAATGACGCAACCATCACCATCGATCAAAAGGTGAGTTCAACACCAATTTGGGGCATTGATGTCGATAACGGTACCTATGCTGCGAAAGTTTATGGACTGCAATCCGGCGAGCACACTATCCAAGTCGCGATGGACAATATCGTCTCCCTTGAACGAAACTTCACGACACGCGAAGCGGGTACCATACAATCAAGTTCGACAGATGGCAGCGGCCCTGATGGTGCTTTAGGTGTTATTGCCAGCATTGACATAGACATCAATCCTAACCGTACGAACTTTAAATCTGGCGACAATCCACTCATTATCGTCACGTTAAAAGATAGCTTTGGTAACGCAATTGAGAATGTGGATTTCAACCATCTTCATCTTGGCAATATGAAAGGAAAAGATCTGGCTTGGCGCGATGAAGGGCACAGTGACTATATGGTCAACCTCCCCTTAACCACCATTGGCGATCTTGATATCACCGCAAATATTAACGGTATATATAGCCCTAAAACCGTTTTGACTGTCTCTCACAATAGCGGTATTTCAAAAATTGACCACGTGGCGTTAAGCGTCATCAATCCGACATTAAATGCCGGCGATAAGCCAACACTAAAAGTGGAACTGGCCGACGGAAACGGTAATACCGTCACTGGCGTTCAACAACTTGATATTACTATCGATAATCAAACGCATACCCTGCCAGTGACACAAAATCTGGATGGCAGCTACACGGTCGAACTTCCCGCGCAGCATAGCGGCAGCAAAAATATTCAGGTGACTGCCAACGGTAAAGACTCCAACCAAGCGACCTTAACCGTCCAAGCACCAACGCCGATGCCAACGAATATCCATGGCAATGCGGGTGAGCAAGGGGTGCTGGCAACGGTCGAACTGACAACGAGCTCGCAGGCCGACCTTAAATCCGGTGACACACTGGCATTAACCGTCACTGCACAAGATACCTTTAAAAACCCATTAACTGGTCTGGTGTCGGCGATCGCACTCACCCACGCTCAAACGGGCAAAGTGACATGGGTCGATAACCAAGACGGCACATATTCTGGAACATTAGCGTTCTCGAAACTGGGTATTGATACCCTGACAGCCTCCGTCAATACCGTGAGCAGCAAGGCGATCTCCGTTAACGTCGCGAACCTAACGGGTCACTCGGGCGTGCAAAACGTGGTGATCACCCCAATCAATACAACCCCGAATGCCGGCGATAAGCCAACACTAAAAGTGGAACTGACCGATGGCAACGGCAATACCATCACTGGCGTTCAACAACTTGATATTACTATCGATAATCAAACGCATACCCTGCCAGTGACTCAAAATCCGAATGGCAGCTACACAGTCGAACTTCCCGCGCAGCATAGCGGCAGCAAAAATATTCAGGTCACCGTCAACGGTAAAGATTCCAACCAAGCGACCTTAACCGTCCAAGCACCAACGCCGATTCCAACGAATATCCATGGCAACGCAGGTGAGCAAGGGGTGCTGGCAACGGTCGAACTGACAACGGGCTCGCTGGTCAACCTTAAATCTGGCGATACCTTGGCATTAACCGTCACCGCCAAAGATAGCTTTAAAAACCCATTAACTGGTCTGGCTTCGGCAATCACATTGGGCCATAACCAAGCGGGCGCTGTAGCCTGGACTGATAACCAAGACGGGACTTATTCGGCGTCGCTTCCGCTAACCAAATTAGGCAGTGATACCCTGAATGCCGCCGTCAACACTATCACTAGCCAAGCTATTTCAATCACAGTAGCACCACAGCAGAACAGAGCATCAATCACCATCGTTGAGTTGCAAACTCAGCATCCTCAAGTATCTGCGGGGCAAAGCACAACGCTCACACTGATTTTACGTGATAAGTACAATAATGGCGTCGTGCAACTCTCTTCAAACGATATCAAGCTAGAAAATAACAAATTGGCGCTGTCGAATATTCAATGGCAAGAGCAAGGCAATGGCGTTTACACCACAGAGCTTCCATTCAATCAATTAGGTCGCCATAAGCTCATTAGCACGGTTAATTTTATTGATAGCCCTACCGTTGATGTTGATGTCACAGCATTAAAAGGGGCGATTCGTGTTCATCAAGTCCGCCTCAATGCTACCCCTAAACAATTTGTTGTGGGTGAACAAATCCAATTAACCCTCACCTTGCTCGACCAATTTGATAATGGGGTGTTAGACGTATTAGCCAGCGACATCAATATCAATGATGATAATACACGAAACTCACTGAATGGCTTGCAATGGCACCATCAACAAAATGGTGTTTACATCGCCGATACCATCATCACTAAAGGGGGTGTTCACTCATTAAAAGCCACCGTTAACCATAAACAACATAGTGTGCTGGTTCATGCCATTACCTCTGTTGGCCATAACCAAGTGAGTGATGCGCAGCTCACCACCAACACCGCAAGTCTTACTGCAGGTTCATCTGCCACACTGACCTTAGAGCTGAAAGACCAGCATGGTAATCCTGTCTCTCAAGTCGATAACGCCGATATTGCCTTAACTGATAATTCCGGCGCATCCATTCCAGCCACTTGGGTTGAAATGAGTAACTTGGGTGTTTATACCGCACAAGTTCAATTAAATACCGTCGGGGATCACGCACTCACCATGGCGGTCAATTCTATTTCTCGCCATATTGATTTTCACGTCACACCGCCTCATGGAGCATCCTCGGTGACGCAATTGGAGATCTCCCCAATAACGACTGTCGAAGCGGGGCAGGCCTCGTCTCTTATCGTTGCCATGAAAGATCGGTACGGAAATGTCGTGAATAATGTGCTTAATCGCGATATTGCCATTGAAATTGATGGTGTGGCTCACCCGATTCAATTAACTGAACTCGGTGATACTGGCCAATATGCAGGGCAACTTCCTGCCCAGTCAAAAGGTCTGCATACGGTTAAAATCACCGTAAATGGCCAAGTTGAAACCTCAAATTGGATTATTAATAATCCGATAGCAATTTCGCTGAGTTCCTTTGATAGAACGGGGCAACGAGGCGCATTAGAAAAAATGACGCTACACAGCAGTAAAAAATCAGTGAGATCAGGAGATAGTGTGACCTTAACACTGAATTTAATGGATAAATTTGACAACCCACTCACAGGGGCTGGCTCCCATTTAAGCTTATTAACGGACTTAAAAGAGCTGTCTAACTGGCAGGATAACCGTGATGGAAGCTATTCCATTGAATTACTGATGAACCGATTAGGTTCACAAGCCGCGCAAGCGATTGTGAAAAATGTACTGAGTAATGACGTGGATCTTGATATTTCAGCTTTGAGTGGAGCTAGCAGCGTCAATACCGCCGCACTGACGATCAAAGATGCCGTCATCGAAGCTGGAGATACCACCGAGTTAACATTATCGCTAAAAGACTTGGTCGATAATGGCGTCATCAATATTCAAGATAACGATATTCACTTAGCACAGCAAAATGCCAAACTTGATAAAGCCTGGTCATCAGCCATCGATGGCCTCTATACCACGCAATTGCAAATTAATCAGGTTGGTGTTTACCCGCTACGCGCAACCGTCAACCAGCAAAATAGCCGCATTGAAACCATTGAGGTCACCGCACCCACGGGTCACACTAAGGTCGCTCACGCCCAATTAACCACGAATACCACCGCGTTAGAAGCTGGTGAGAGCATTGAACTAACCTTAGAACTCAAAGACCAATACGGTAACCTCGTTACAGGTGTCAATGGCGCCAACATTTCATTGAATGATAGCCATACCGCTGAAACCATTGATAACCGCCGGATAGCTTGGCGCATGGATACTGTCGGTATTTATAAAGCGTCCCTGCCGTTGTCACGCATAGGAAAACATACGTTAAGAGCCGTGGTGAACCAGCAGCAGGCCCAAGCGCCTGAAATGACTGTCAATGCCCTCAAAGGTGCGGCTAATGTCAGCAAAATCATCCTAACGTCGTCAAAAAATATAGTTTCTGCTGGAGAAACAACTGCACTGACCTTAAAAGTGCAAGATCGCTTTGGTAACGAAGTCGATAATATATCCGTCTCAGATATTGAACTAACGAATACTGATACACAAATCCCAACCCAAGCAACATGGGTAAAAGTACCAACAACATTAGGTACCTACGTCACGGATATACAGCTCAATAATGTGAAACCACACACCTTAGTCGCCAAGGTCAATGGACAAACTCAAACGGCACAAATTAACGTAACCCCGCTGAAAGGGTATTTCCATGTGGCCTCCGTTACACTGCAAGCTCCAGCAACATCTGAAGTGGCAGAACAAACCAAATTAGTTCTAGCTCTCGTGGATCAATTTGGGAATAACGTCATGGCAGTTGAAAATCAACATATTGAGTTAATGCTAGGTTCAACACGTCAAACTGTCACTTGGATTGAGAACCAAGATGGAACATATCAAACCAACCTCACATTAAACCAGGTTGGGGACTACACCATGACTGTCAACGTGAATACCATTATTGGAACGAAAAGCCTTCGTGTGAATTCACCAAGTGGTAAAGATAACGTCGCATCCATTCAACTTTCAGCCAGTGCAAACCAATTCTTACCTAATGAATCAACCACACTGACACTAATACTGAAAGACACCTATGGGAACGCCGTGAAAGACATTCGCAATACCGATATTTCATTGTCTGATAGCCATTCACCTGAAAACTTTGTCTCTCCAAATTGGGCTGAAGACGGTAGCCAAACGGGTGTATATACCGCGTTGGTTAACTTGAAAAAAGTTGCCGAGCATACACTAACGGCAAACGTGAATAGCATTGATAACGCTATAAAAGTTACCGTTCAACCCTTCACAGAGATACAGCACATTAATAGCGTTGAGTTATCTGTTGATAACAATGATATCTCGATGGATGAACAAGTGAATTTTACATTGGCGGCTAAAGATATTTATGGAAACAACGTCATCATAAACTCGGCGGATATCTCTATGCAGAATGCTAATGGTGCTTTGAGTCAACCGACATGGCAATTACAAGGTGCGCAACACAAAGGAGCGCTCACCTTATCTGCTAGCGGTAATTATGTCATTACAGCAAAAGTCGGCACAAAAACCAGCTCACCAATTAGCATCTCTGTACAAAGCGGTATCCCTGTTTTTGCCACAGGAAAGAGTGAATTCTCGGTTAACTCTGATCAAATCGATGAAGGCAGTAATGCCAACGTTGTTGTTAAATTAGTCTTAAAAGATGCTAATGGAAACCCAATTAAAGGGAAAAAACCGCAGGTTTCTGCGAGTGCGGGAACGGTTACAGCTGCCATGAATGAAACCCATGATGGTGTGTATGTCAGTAACTTTAATAATCCACAGGTGGGCAAATCAACCATTACCCTTGATAGCCAGTCCATTGATTATGCAGGAGCAGTACCACCTATCACTGTGATTACCTATGGTCAAATTGAAGTAAAAACCATTGATAATCCTAAGAAATTCCCTATTAATGAAGGATTCCCTAATACTGGATTTGAAGGCGCTAGATTCCAAATCACCGTGCCTATTGGCCAGCAGGAGGATTACGACTGGAGTGTGGACATTGATTGGCTATCTATTGATGAAAAAGGTGTTGTCACTATGCACCGCCAACCAACAGCAATCGCACAAGGTAATGCAATGATCCCAATATTTAAAGGCGCTCCTAAAGCTCATACAGGATATAAACGTACTGTTGATTACCGTTTTACACTGAAAAAGTGGTATTCCCTTCAGGGTAAAATCAGTGCATACGGTTCAAAATCGATTTGCCAAGCTCCAAGTCGATTAATTAAATATAAGGATCTCCAAACTGTTGGTATGCACCAACGCCTAGTTGGAGAAGCCCTTATCCATGAATGGGGAAGCCAATATATTTCTGGTAAATTTGGCTTTGGGGAATTCCTCTGGTTGGCTGATAATCAAACCTCTACGCACAATAGCATCTACAACCCATTTGGTGGACTCATTGTTGATGTAGAGATTAAAAATCAAATACTTAATGCCGTCTGTGTTGAAGACCTTAACTAAGCAAGGAAAGTTTCTTTAAAGCGTTTATTTTCACCATTGATAACCCCACGCTTTAGCGTGGGGTTTTTATTTCATCACTCCTTCACCCCATCCCAATCCAACCCAAATTTGGCTAAATACTTTCGCAGCCTATCTGCATCATTCGGTTGCTTTTTCTGTTGGCGAGAAACCGCAAATAGTGTGCGTCCCGCTTCAGACAAGGAAGAAGATTTCCTGCACACATCCAGTACTGTGGCCAACTGCTGCTGCTCAAATAGGTCGATTTCCCCCACTTGTTCAGGAAGTTGTAGCTTAGATTTTGGCTGCCACTGCTGGCTTAAGCGCTGAATTTCTTCCTCTACCACTGACTGGGTGATACGCCCATGTTCCGCGAAGGTTGCCATACGGGAAATTGAAGCACCTAATTCACGGAAATTACCACGCCATGCGGCTTGAGGGGAGCAAGCAAACTGAACATAGTGTTGACGAGCTTCTCTATCAAAGCGGATTTGGCTCTGCTCCGCTTGGCAGAATTTTGCCAATTCATAATCGATATTCGGCTCAATATCTTCACGGCGATCCGCCAGCCCCGGCAACGCAAATGTCCACATATTAATACGGGCGAATAAATCTTCGCGGAATTTCCCCTCTTCCACCCACTCGGCAAGGTTGCGATGGGTTCCTGCAATCAACTGGAAATCGCTTTGAATTTCACTGTCTGACCCGAACGGAAAAAAGCTTTTTTCTTCAATGGCTTTCAATAGCATTGCTTGCTCATCAAGACCCAATTCGGCAATTTCATCCAAAAATAAAATGCCGCCGTCGGCCTCTTTTAGTAGCCCTTGACGCGGATTAAGTGCCCCTGTAAATGCGCCCTTCACATGCCCAAATAACGTAGACATTGCATTATCACCACGCAAAGTGGCGCAGTTGATCTCCACAAAACGCCCTTTAACTTGGTGGCGTCCTTGGCGCAATTGATAAATTCGCCGAGCGAGAAAAGATTTCCCTGCACCCGTAGGGCCATTGAGCAAAATCGGTGCTTTAGAACGCAGTGCCACGCGCTCAATCTGCTCAATCATGGTATTAAACGCCCGATTACGGGTGGCGATACCCGCCTTTAAGAACGCCAACTGAGTCTGTTGCTGGCTTTCAAAGCGGCTGGTGATCTGCGCATAACGGCTTAAATCGAGGTCAATTTCCGCATACATACCCACCGGATCGGTTTCCCGTTCCCCGCGAGTTGGTGAAGTTTGGATCAGTTTTGCGGGCAAATAGTGGGCTTCCGTCAGCAAGAACCAACAGATTTGTACCACGTGGGTGCCCGTGGTGATATGCACCAAATACTCTTCGTTTTCTGTATCGAAAGGATATTCCGCAGAAAAATCCAGCAGTGAAGTGTAGACCTCTTCAAAATCCCATGGATCCGCAATATCCACTTCACGCAGCACCACCTCCGTTTTCGGCGATACCTGCTCAATATCTTCTTTCACCCGGCACGCGAGCGAGTAGTCGTTCACCTGATGAATTAGCTCAAAACGGTGAATATCTAGATCTGCTTGCTGGCACAGTCCCACAGTAGGGCGCCATTTTTTCCAGCGATTGGCTTTTTTACCGCGTCTATCAAGCACAGTACCCAATACGCCAATAACCACTTTTCTTTTTTGATTCATATTTATAAATATTTATAAAAGGCGATATGAAAATATATAAAAAAGAATAAATCATTAAGCCACAAAATGGCATCAGAAAAACCATAAAAATAATTATCTTTTTAATATCAAGTAATTATAAATATTTTTAATTATCTTTCAAAAGTTGGCACGCATCTGGCAATAGTCTAATCGTCCACTACCGGAATTTGTCAGAACTTCAGTTCTACCGGTGCAGACATGGTGGCTAGCCCCACTTCATGGTCTGTATTCCGCCGTTGGTAAGACCTATCTGGTAATAGCATGCGCTATCGGGTTCGAGTCCCGACATTCAAAACCAAATGAATAAAACGTGGTTGCCGTTTCGCCACACAGTGTTATCCGAGTCATCGCACCGGGCATTGAGCAAAACAGTAGACAGCCGTATGGCGCTCGATTGTTTCCCTCCTCGCTTCGTCAATGATTTCGATAACACCTCAATAAATAAAAAGGAAAATAACAATGACAAAAATTAACGTGGCACAGGGATACATTGCACTGACTTCAAATAAAGGCGATTTCAAGCAACTGTTCGTGGCTGGCGAACATCGCCTCAATGATTGGTTTAATAAACTGACGGTTTCTATGTTTGAACTGAATAATGACCCAATTGAAGAGAAACTTGCTGAGCATTTACGCCAGTTTCATCCTGATTGGGTTGAAGAATACTGCGTGAACATCACTCTCGCAGATGATGAAATGGGCTTTGTTTATTTGCATAACAGCCTGACGGAAATTTTAGCGCCCGCAACGCGCCGCCTGTACTGGAAAACTGGCAATACGTTACGCATCGAAACCCAATTAACTGACGATGTCGTTATCAACCCAACATTGCTGGCGCGTTTGTCAGGTAAAAAACGCATCAAAGGCACTGATCTGGCCTTAATCAGCCAAATCCCTGCATGGCATGTCGGTATCTTTAAGTTGGATGGCGAGATCCAGTCAATTTTACAACCCGGCACTTACGGTTACTGGAAGATTTGTCGTAAGCCTGAAGTGGACGTGATTGATACGCGATTACAGGCCTTGGAAGTCAGCGGTCAGGAAATCTTGACCAAAGATAAAGTCACTTTGCGTGTTAACTTATCGGCAAACTGGCGCTATGCCGACATTTTGTTGGCGTTATCCAAATTAAGCCAACCAGTGGATTATTTATATCGCGAGCTGCAATTTGCCCTGCGTGAAATTATCGGCACACGTACCTTAGATGAACTGTTGGAAAACAAGCAGTTAATCGACCAGCTGATGATGGAGCATGTGGTACAAACCGCCCTCACCTTCGGTTTAGAAATCGATAGCATTGGCGTAAAAGACATTATTTTACCAGGAGACATGCGCACCATCTTGTCTCAGGTTGTAGAAGCCGAAAAATCGGCGCAAGCCAACGTGATCCGTCGCCGCGAAGAAACCGCTGCCACACGCTCACTGTTAAATACCGCCAAAGTGATGGAAAACAATCCCGTTGCCTTGCGTTTAAAAGAGCTCGAAACCTTAGAAAGTATTGCACATCGAATCGACCAAATTTCCGTTTATGGTGGATTGGATCAAGTATTAAACGGATTGGTAAAAATTAAGGAATAACAATGAATAACAATAACTTTAACCAAATCATGCAACCCAATAGTGCGCCAGTAAAAATGTGGACTCACGGAGTTCCAGTTGATCCTGCGGCAGTGACCCAGTTGCAAAACACCGCAAAAATGCCGTTTATCTTTAAACACCTAACAGTGATGCCAGATGTGCATGTCGGTAAAGGCTCCACCATTGGGAGCGTGATCCCAACTAAAGGAGCGATTATCCCTGCGGCGGTTGGTGTGGATATCGGGTGTGGGATGATTGCGGTGCGTACATCATTAACTGCATCGGATTTGCCAGATAGCCTGCAAAATATCCGTTTTGCCATTGAAGCGGCGGTACCTCACGGACGAACCACCCATCGACATGGTCGAGATAAAGGCGCTTGGCATCGCGCCCCTGATATTGTGGATACCCACTGGGCGCAACTGGATGAAGAGTTCAAACGCATCTGCGATAAATACCCAAAACTGCGTGGAACTAACCATTACAATCACTTAGGAACGTTGGGAACGGGAAACCACTTTATTGAGCTGTGTTTGGATGAGCAAGACCGCGTTTGGGTGATGCTACATAGCGGGTCTCGCGGTGTGGGAAATGCGATTGGTAACTTGTTTATTACCTTAGCGCAAAAAGATATGCAGCAGCATATCGCCAACTTACCAGACCGTGATTTGGCGTACTTCCAAGAAGGAAGCCAATATTTTAACGACTATATGGAAGCCGTAGGTTGGGCGCAGGATTTTGCTCGCCATAACCGTGAAGTGATGATGCACCGCGTACTGGAAGCGCTATCGAAAGAAATCACCAAACCGTTTATGACCCAGCAAGAAGCGGTAAACTGCCACCATAACTATGTGCAGAAAGAGCAACATTTTGGTGAAGAGATCCTAGTAACCCGAAAAGGGGCGGTATCTGCCCAAAAAGGACAAATGGGGATCATTCCAGGTTCAATGGGAGCTAAAAGCTTTATTGTTCGCGGTCTTGGAAATGAAGAGAGTTTTTGTTCCTGTAGTCATGGCGCAGGACGTGTAATGAGCCGAACAGAGGCTAAAAAACGTTTTTCAGTGAGCGACCAAAAGATAGCGACGGCGCATGTTGAATGCCGAAAAGATAGCGATGTGATTGATGAAATTCCAATGGCTTATAAAGACATTGATGCAGTTATGGCAGCCCAATCGTCGCTAGTAGAAATTGTGCATACGCTACGCCAAGTGGTGTGTGTGAAGGGGTAATTTTCCCCAATTAGGAATTCAAATGGAAAATAGCAGCATGGAAAAAATAAGTGATGGCGTATCCATGCTTATGCAAGAAAGGATACGTGAAACATTAAGCGAGATAGAACGCACTCACCAAGTCAAAATATTATTTGCCTGTGAATCTGGTAGCCGCGGCTGGGGATTCGCCTCACAAGACAGTGATTATGATGTGCGCTTTATCTATGTGCATTCCCTTGATTGGTATTTAACACTAGATAGAAAGCGTGATGTGATAGAGAAGCCGATTGACGATGAACTGGATGTATCGGGTTGGGAATTATCAAAAGCCTTAAAACTGATGCGTAATTCCAATCCCGCATTAATTGAATGGTTACAATCACCGATTGTTTATCATAAAGATGAGGGCTTCTTTGCTCAGTTAGAATCACTAGCTGAACAATTTTACTCGCCGTTAAAAGCGCGTTATCACTACCTTTCTATCAGTAAAAGAAACTTACACACTGATTTTAAGGGCGAAGAAGTGAGATTAAAAAAATACTTTTATATCTTACGATCCGTATTAGCCTTGCGATGGATAGAGAACCATAAAAATATGCCACCGATGGCTTTTAGTGATTTAGTCGCGGCATGTGTTAGCCAAAAGGATGTATTAGCAGAAATTAATACGCTGCTAGAGATAAAAGGTCGAGGCAAAGAAAGCCTTTATGGTACGCGCAGACCCGCTATTGATGCATTAATCCAGGAAACGATAGACAACATGGAACGCTACCAATTTCCAGAGCCGTCTTGTAGAGATAGTCGCCTGTTAGATACGTTCTTACAGAAAACCATCTTAGAATTTAGTGCTAAATAGCAGTTTTCGTTATCAAACAAAGGGCATCGATTTCGATGCCCTTTTCACTATTCCACACTATTTATTATCGCCAATTTTCGCTTTTCACCACGGAATATTTCCCGGCACCCAGCAAAGCAATCGCCAGTGCACTCACAAAGAAATAAGCGATACTCTCAATCGCCCATGCCCCTGTTTTATCCAGTAAAAACGTTTTATCTAATCCCACCATTAACCATGCAACAACCATAGTGAACGCCACTAACAACGCAGATGGTCGGGTTAAAATACCCAACACAATGAAAATAGGGGCAACCACTTCACCCAAAATTGTGCCGTAAGCAATAAATTCAGGTAAACCATAAGAGGCTAACAACCCTTTGATGCCACTCGCACCTGTTAGCAACTTGCTCATTCCGTGAAATAGCATTAACCCACCCACCGCTAAGCGCAACAGCAATTTTCCTGCGTCTTCATGTGACAAACAACGATTGAAAAGTCCGACCATTTTGCACCCCATCTCTCTACGTTATGTTACTTATCATTATGGTTCAAAAATCAGAAATGAGAATTGTTTTAATTTTCATTTTATTCATCTATATCAAGGTAATTTTAGTTATTTTTAATGCACTATTTCTTATTCAAAAATAGCGTTTATGCTCTCTTTTTTTGAACTAATTTTTTGAACCCCGCTACTCAATGTGCAGTTAAATTGAAAAGTACCCCATCAAAAATTAACCACATAATTAACAAGACTAATTACTCAATAAATTTTTAATTAATTAAACAAAAATATTAGAAAATAATAATACTCCTTTTACTTGTTTAAATGTTGAGAAGAAATAAAAACAAAAAATGCCAGAATAAAAATAAAATAGGAAAAAACCAAGAAATAAAATCTTTCTTATATTATCTATACTTAACTAAGTAACATCACTCATTACAAGCAAAAAAATAGTACATAAGATAATTAAAAACAAAAAATGCAGATTTTTAATCTGAAAATTTAAAATCATTGGTTTTATAAACCTAAGAATTCCACTTTACATATCTTGAAGATCTTTAAACCTTGTCTAAGCTTAAAAAGCTAGTCAATTCTGGTTAGCGAAAAAAATCACTTATTTTAATTAATCGAGAACCTCGATGGGGTTAATTATGCCTAGACATATACTTTCTCTATCAATACTGTCCTTATCCGTGTTATCTGGCTCAGTAATTGCTGCCACAAATAGCCCTGGAGGTATTATTTCTTTCTCCGGTGCAATTAGTGATACTACCTGTACGATTAATGGTAATAACAGCGCTGATATGTCGATTGCTTTAGATCCGATTATATCTTCTGATGCAGGAACAACGGCAAGTACAGTTATTACAAAAAACCAAAAAGCCTTTGGGCTTACCTTTTCAAACTGTGCAATTGTTGGTGGAGGTACACCAGCAGGAACATTAAAACTTCACTTCTCTTCAAGTAATATTTCGCCTTCAGGCCTGTATTTAATGAATACAACAGTGAACGAAAATGACCCGACCGTTGCTCGCAACGTAGGTTTCAGCTTATCACAAACTGGATCACCAACTGTTGCTATTCCATTAAATACGACCTTTGATACTCAGCTAACTGCAGCCAATACCACTTCAGCTGCGGGTGCAACATTGAACTTAATTGCGAGTTACTACAAAACAAATGCGACTGCCGCATCTGTCGGTGCGCTGCAATCAAACGTTATTTATACCGTTTCATATCTATAACAATAAACTCAAGCTAGGTTCCTCTGAGCCTAGCTTTTAGTGAGAATTTATTATGAAAATAAAATTATTATTCTTACTTCTTTTATTATTTTCTAAAGAAACATTTTCAAACGTTATTATTACAGGAACAAGGATTATATATCCAGAAGCTGCACAAAGCATGTCCATTCAATTAACTAATAACAGTAAAACACCATCATTAGTTCAATCTTGGATTGATGATGGAAATATAAACTCAACGCCTGAAAATTCAGACGCACCTTTTTATCTTTATCCTCCCATTATCAAAATAGAGGGTTTACAAGGGCAACAATTAAAAATCAAAAAAACAGATAAAAAACTTCCAGATAATGTTGAAAGTGTTTTTTATTTAAATGTCCTAGATATTCCTAAAGCACCTGATTCAATGAAAGGTAAAAATGGAATTCAATTAGCGGCACGTTCAAGAATAAAATTATTTTATCGACCTACGGGATTAACTGAATCACCTGAAAATATCACGGACAATATTAGTTACCAGCTAAATAATAACGGTATTGTCGTGAATAATAACTCCCAATACCACTTTACAATCGCTGCTATTACAACGCCTGAAGATAAAAAAACAGCGCTTGTTGATTCCGAGATGGTTCCACCACACACATCCAAAACGCTGCCGTTAAAAAAGCAGTTAAAAGGTAGCAATCTTATTCTGACTTATGTTGATGATTATGGTGTTTTCAAATCTAAAAACCTTCAGCTTTAACAGAAGAAACCATCATGAAAAAAGAAAATTATCTCTACATCCTTATTTTAATAGGGCTACAGACTTATCTAAAAAATGCATTTGCAGATGAATTTGATACCTCCCTTTTGGTGGGTGAATCTGCAAAAGGAGATATTTCTCGTTTCTATTCTGATGGACAAATTCCAGCTGGCAAACAGCTTGCGGACATCTATGTTAATCAGGTTTGGAAAGGACAGTTTGACATCAATGTTGAAGATAATGGTAAGCAAATCAGCATTGCGCAAAGTGATGTCCCTAAGCTCGGCTTAAAAACCACACCTAACCAAACAGATCAGACTGAAGATAACGCATATGTTCAACTCAGCTCACTGGCACCCAACCTACATTACCAATTTAAAATCAGTGATTTGCGACTAAACATTACTGTTCCACAAGTGTCGATTAAACAATCTGAATCTGGTTATGTCGATCCCAGCTTGTGGCAACATGGCGTGCCAGCCATTATTTTTGCTTATAATACAAACTATTACAGTTATAAAGAGAAGAAACACGAGAAGAGAAATAATGAGAATTTCTATGCCACCCTCAACTCGGGTGTCAATTTAGGTGCATGGCAATTCCGTGATGAATCAAGCTATCGCTATTCATCCCATGGCTCGCAAAAATGGCGCAATAACACCCGCTATGTATACCGCCCAATCAGCCAGATTAATTCAGGGCTGAAGGCTGGCGATTTTTATACACCAACGGCGCTATTTAATAGCATCCGTATGCGAGGAATAATGCTCGCAACGGAAGTGGGTATGTTGCCGAACTCAAGCCAAAACTTTGTGCCGATTATTCGAGGCGTCGCACAAACCAACGCCTTAGTCACCGTTTATCAAAATGGGTATTTGGTCTATCAAGAAAACGTGCCGCCAGGTGAATTCGCATTTAATGATATTCAGCCTAGCGCGGGAAGCGGTGATTTATTGGTGGTAATACAAGAAGCGGATGGCCGAAAAGAATCATTCTCTGTTCCCTACTCCGCCGTACCCGATATGCTTAAAGAGGGTGTTTCCAACTATAACGTTCTTGCTGGGCAAGCAAAAATCGACAATACCTCATACCAACCTAAATTTATTCAAGGTGAATATCATTACGGCTTGAATAACTTAGTAACACTCTATTCCGGCGCTCTGCTCAGTGAGAAATATTACTCCGCCGTCATTGGGAGTGGTTGGAACTTTCGCTTTGGTGCTATCTCCGCAGACATCACTCATGCCAAAACTAAACTGGATAGCGGAGATAAGAGTGGCCAAAGCTATCGTTTAACCTACAGTAAATTTATTGACGCCACCTCGACCAGTTTAACTCTTGCCACATACCGCTATTCCACTAGCGGCTACTATAGCTTTGTCGATTCAATTTATTCTCATGATAACTATAAAGCCTGGCAGCGATATCAAGACGAAAATGCCAACCAAATTGGCAATAATAATAGCAATTCCGATCTCTCGCTAAGTAACTTCGATGCCTTACGAGGCTCACGGGCGAAAAATACCTTCACCGTTAACTTGAATCAGCAACTTGGCGACGATTATGGCTCTGTTTTTGTTTCTGGAACCCATCGTGATTACTGGAACACTCACGGCAGTAGCCGAGAATACCAAGTCGGTTATGCCAACAACTACAACGATATCTCCTACAGCGTATCCGTATCACGGATGCGTAATTATGATAATAAAGAAGAAACTCGCGTTTATATGAACATCAGCGTTCCTATTAACCTATTCGAAAAACGCGCTAACGTGAGCTTAGGCAGCTATTTTACTGATTCTCACTATGAACAAACTGCCATGAGTGTCAGTGGCATCGCGGGGAAAGATAACCAAGTTAATTACACCGTGACAGGCACGAATCAGTCTGGGGGTAACAATGTCCTCGGTGGAAATATTACCTATAAGCACCCTTACACCACATTATCCGGCTCTTATACCGAAGCGAATGATTATCGTCAGGCAGGGTTAGGTGCCCGAGGTACCTTGGTTGCTATTCCTAACCATATCGCCTTATCGGGTGATACCGGGGATACCTATACCATCATTGATGCCCCAATGGCCGATAATATGATGGTTAATGACGATAAAACCACGCTAACCAATCAGCGCGGTGTGGTGCTCGTGACCAACAGTACCCCTTATCGCGCTAACTCTTATACCCTTTCTGATACCGAAAACACGGCTGGCGCTGAAGTGCTCGGAAATATGGCAAACATCAGCCCGTACCAAGGCGCGGTTAACTACATCAAGTTAGAAACAGATACTCGACAAACCTTTATTTTACGCGGTGAATTAGCCGATGGTCACAGCCTGCCATTCGGTACTGAAGTCGTCGATCCACAGCAGCAAAATATTGGCTATGTAGGGCAATCTGGCGTGCTGTACCTTAAGAGTGAACAGCTACCTTCAGCCTTACACATCAAGCTGAAAGGGGAGAGAGAGTGCGTGATCCATCAACCAGTTAGCACGATGGATAAAGGTAAAAACCGCTGTCAATAAAGGAAAATCCAATGAAAAAAACCACATTGGCACTATTATTTTCAAGTTTACTTGCCGTCAGCCAGTATGCCTCTGCTAACTGTCGACAAGCGTCAACCGTCACGGCATCCCCTATTACTTTTGATTTATCAAACGATTTAACCAGCTCATCGACTGTCGTAACCAAAGACTCTCGAACCATATTTTCCGGTACATTTACTTGTACCAATAATGGATTACTCCCTAATGTCGTAGGTATTGCCTCACCATTTCAAGGTCGAAAAGCGACCGTGGGATTCAATGGAGGTAAGCAATTAGTAGAAGTCACCGTCACCCAATTAGAAAAAAACAATGTGTCAAACTTGTCCCCTGGTTCCCATAACGCCAATGAACTCAATGTAAATTTCACCATGCAATTTACACTGGTGACCGTCAAACCGAGCTCGAACTATATTGAAATTGCAGGAAGCACAGCAACGATTAACCCCGTTGTTTTTGCTTCGGATGCATCCACTTTAGGTCTTGTACAATGGCTTATTGATGTGGTGGCTAGACTCTTAGCATTTTTACTGGGATTTGTATGGACAACTCAGCCCGATGATATCTATTTACAACCCGTTCAAGTGACTTATAGCCCTATTACCACCACCTGTAACTTTGCAAACCAAGGTTTAGTAGTGACCCTGCCCCCCGTCAGCATCAGTACCGTCAAATCAGCAACACGTGCAGGCTATACTCCCTTTAATCTCAACTTCACTTGCAGTGATTTTCTTGCAGGAGGCAATGCATCAAGAGATATCAATATCTTTTTATCCAGCAGCAGCTTACTCGCGACAGATAAAACCACCATGAATAATACTGCCAGCCAAGGCGCCGCAGGTGTAGGTTTTCGCTTGGTCGCTGCAAGTAATCCCACCAGCCCAATTACCCTCTCCGATAGCGTGGCTGCACAAAATACCGCAACCTCTATTTTCACGGTAACAAAAGGGAGCCCGATATCCCCATCATTTACCCTCAATATGGGGGCTTACTATTACCCTTATACCCCTGCCATCGTGACGCAAGGCCCTGTATCCAGCACCGCAACTGTGGTCATGTCTTATAATTAGAAGGATGAAAAAATGCGGTATATTCAAGGGATTATTTACAGTTTTATGTTGCTCCTTCTCAGCTCACAGACGCACGCGAGCTTAATACTCAAAAAAACGCGTCTGATTTACTTAAGCGACCAAAAATCTGCCAATATTCAAACCATTAACGACAGTGAACAAGCAAGCTTAGTCCAGAGTTGGGTTGATGAGGGCAATATCCATTCCACCCCTGAAACAACAGAGGCGCCGTTTATTGTGACGCCGCCTGTGACCAAAATCGCCGCTCATGATGGCGCGCAATTACGGATTCGATTTATTGGAGGGGATTTACCGCAAGATAGAGAATCTGTTTTTTACCTGAATGTACTTGATATCTCGCCAAAACCTCAAAATAAAGAAGGGATGAATATTATTCAGTTAGCGCTACAAATTCGTATCAAAGTTTTTTATCGACCCGCAGCACTTGCCAGTGGCGTAGAATCATTTATCAATAACGTGAGTGCCTTACATTCCGAGAATCAGCTTTCAATTAAAAACCCTACCCCTTATTTTTTGAATATTTCACAGCTCTATTATGAAAATAGCCAAAATACCCCCATCGCGAAAAGCGTTATGATCCCACCGTATTCAACCGAAAAGCTAGAAGGGAGTCATCGGCAAAATGGTAAACTTATTGCGGTGTATATCAATGATCAAGGTAGCTTAGTCACCCATGCTTTAAGCGTAAATTAGATAACCGAACCTATCTGGCTCGGTTATTCATTTTTAAATATGGATCGTATAAAAACAGTAACGCAGCATCAATTCCGCAATCAGCGCACAAACACAGCCCACCACAAGAACATAGTGGCTACGCCCAACCAGAACGCCCTGTGCTTCGCCTTTAATGCGATAAAATGCCCCCATACCAATAGCCACAATGGCAATAAACCCAACCCCCCAACTGGCTAAACGCAGTGACCAAATCTGTTGATAAGCATTAATTGAATCAATGGGAAAAGTGACGGATTCATTGGTGTAAGCGGTTTCCAGCAAATAGTTTTCGTAGAATGGTTGATAAATCAAACGAACCACTAAGCTCACGCCCACCACCATCAATAATGCAAGCGCCCTATTTTGACCTCGATCTTTCAGTAGAAGGCTAACCAGTAAATAGTAGCCTGCCGCCCCTAGGGTCAACATCGCCCCATAAAACATCAGGTAGGTATTGTCATTCATCCACACTAACATGGAGGTATAACGGTAAATCGACCCCATCGCATACACATCACACAGTCCCGCGATAATCGCCAACCCCAATAACCCGTAAGACAGTCGTTTTTTAAACCACATCCACAAAAAAGTGAGGCCCAAGAACGTAAAGTAAGTCGCCGTAAAAACCACTTCACGACTGAGCCAAGAGGAGAAAATGTTTAATAACGAATTGGGTGCATTAAGCGGCACCCCCAAGTGTGTAATGGAGGAGAGCAAACCCATACCCGCCAGCACACAAGCGATAAACAAATAGCGCAACAGAAAGCTCGAAGGAATATTTCCACCAAGAGTCGTCGCCAATCTTTTTGCACAAATCCCCAGCATCACACTTAACCCGATAGAGGCTTGCATCAGCAAGGTAAATATTAATAGTGGCCATTCATTCATTTTTTCGCTCCTTGGATCGCGGTATGACGCCCCGCCCCTTGGTGCGGGTGGATCACTAAATTGGGGTGAGTAATGGATGAGTCTGGCAGCCCTTTCACATCCGCTTGCGAGCCAAAGCGCTCGCGCAGCTCATCAATAGGGCCAAACTGAATTGCACCGAGTGGGCACGTCGCCACACATACGGGAGTTTGCCCTTGCAGTTGTAAATCAATACAGAAATCGCACTTGGACATTTGCTTGGTTTCGGGATTCATCTGCGGCGCACCATAGGGGCACGACCACGCACAAGTTCCGCAACCCACACATTTATCCGTATTGACCATCACGATGCCATCCCCTTCACGCTTGTGCATGGCAGTAGTTGGGCAATTTTTTACGCACATTGGGTCGGCGCAGTGGTTACACGAGATAGACAGGGTGTAGGCGAACACGTTGTTCTCCCAACTGCCGCAGCCATTTTCGATAAATTCTCCGCCCGTGATCTCATAAACCCGACGAAATTTACGTCCAACTTCGAGATTATTTTTATCTTTGCAGGAAACCTGACACGCTTTGCATCCTGAGCAGCGCGCCGAATCAATATAAAACCCGAGTTGTTTGTCACTCACTGCGGGATAAACGTGGAATTTACTCATGCTTTTGCTACCTCCACCAATAAGGTTTGATGGGCATTACCGTGCGCCATTGCCGTACTGCGTGCAGATGTTAAAACGTTGGCACATCCCCCTTGATCGACACCATTTTCATCTGGCTGCCACCATGCTCCCGCTTGCAATGCCACTACTCCCGGCATAATCCGCGACGTGATTTTGACAGGTACCATCGTGATACCTCGATCGTTATGTACTTTCACGCGATCGTCCTCTGTAATGTGGCGACGTTTCGCGTCGATCGGGTTGATCCACAACTCTTGGCGCTGCACTTCTTGCAACCATGGGTTCGCAAACTGGGTGGAGTTCGCGCGGTTGCGCCCTTTCCACGTAATCAATTGCAGCGGATATTGCTGCGTTAGAGCATCTTCAGGGCCTTCAATCGCAGGCACATAATGGGAGAGCGCCGGAATATCGCGGTCATTACGGTCATACAGACGTTTCGAGAAAATCTCGATTTTGCCCGATGGGGTTTCAAACGGGTTATTGGCTAAGTCTTTAATATTTCTCTCAAATGCTACATGCCCCGTATGGGGTTTATGTTTCAAAAGATGGCGGCGTTTAACCAACAATTCATCAAAAGTGGGAATTCCATCTTCAGGACGTTTTTCATGAGCATCATTGACCAGATGTTCAATCCACTGCTTTTCCGTGCGCCCTTCACTGAATTTTTCACCCACACCCAATTTGTTTGCCACATCCCAGAGCCACTCATAATCACTGCGACGTTCAAATTCAGGCTCCGCGACCTTTTCAGACAGAATAATGTAATTCCCTGTACCCCACGTCCCGCCAACATTCCAACGTTCTAAAAAGCTGGTTTCAGGCAGTAAAATGTCGGCATATTTGGCGCTTGGGGTCATATACAGGTCGCTGTAGACGATAAACTCAACCTTGTTTTCATCCTCCAGCACTTTGGCGGCATGGCGAATATCGGGGTTCTGGTTCGTCATGTAATTTCCCGCAAGGGAAAAAATCATTTTGATTTCGGTATCCAGTTTTTCCGCATTTTTTAAGCCGTTATCCGGTGTAACTAGGCTGGCATCTTCACAGGCTTGTACCCAGTTGGTGATATTAATTTTCGCTTTAACTGGGTTTTCAAACAGGCTGGGACCCGCCAGTGTTTTACGAAGATCTGGCGTCACGGCCATGCCATAACCAGCAGCCCAACCCCCTTTCACACCGACGTTTCCCGTAATGGTTGCCAGCAATGTCGCACCACGCGCAGAGCGCTCCCCACAAATATGACGCTGCGGTCCCCACCCTTGCATCAAAGCGGCGGGTTTGGTTGTGGCATATTCACGGGCAAGCTGGCGAATGGTTTGTGCAGGCACTTTGGTTATCGGCGCCGCCCATTCAGGGGTTTTCACCACGCCATCTTTTTTCCCCATCAAGTAGGAGACTAAGGATTCATGCTCCGGTACTCCATCAGGCATTTGGTGCTCATCAAAGCCAACAGTGTAGGTATCGATAAATGCCTGATCATGCAGACCTTCGCTGATGATCACGTACATCATGGCATCCATCATCGCGTTATCGGTGGTCGGTAAAATCGGGATCCACTGATCCGCCAGCGAAGAGGCAGTATCGGAATAGCGCGGATCCACCACAATAAACTTAGTGCCATTTTTCTTCATTTTTTGGAAGTAATGGTTGGTGTGCCCGAAAATAGTCTCATTCGGGTTATGCCCCCATAAAATCACCAATGGGGTCTCTTCCAATGTATCTAATGTACTGCCGCTCGCCGAGGTACCATAAGTGTAGGGCGTCACTGCCATAGTGTTACCGTTACTGACGGAGTGGTAATTTTCCAGAAATCCCCCCGTCAAATTAAACAGGCGGCGTAGCATATTCGCCCCTGAAAAAATGCCGCCCGTCACCCCAGTACTTAAGCTCACAAAGCGTGATGCAGGGCCATATTGCTGGTTAATTCGCTGCATATTTTCAGCGATAAGCGTGGTGGCTTCTTCCCAGCTAATTCGCTCGAAATGCCCTTCACCACGTTTGCCCACGCGCTTCATTGGGTATTTTAAGCGGTTCGGATGGTAGACAAATTTGCGATAGCTGCGCCCACGCACACAGGCACGCATAATCGGCATCTCTTCATCAAGATCGCCATCGGGACGTGTGCTGATGCGCGTAACAACGCCCTGTTTAACGTGGGCGCGAATATCACATTTTCCGCCGCAGTCAAAACTGCTGCATGTGGAAACCACTCGCTCACCGTCATTTGGCAAGGTGGTCGTCGGAATAATATTGGGGTTTTCTGGTGTTGAAGCGGCCGTGTTCGTGGCAATAAATGGGACAGCCATGAGTGCAGAGCTGCCTTGAATAAACCGACGACGGGTTAATGATTCAATCAGATGTTCACTCTGATCATTATAATTTTTCATGATAACTCTACCTCTGGCGTACATTAGGTTGCCGCGATAGCGTAAACATTTCCCACTGAGCCAACTTTTGAAAAACCGCCAAAGGCATTGGAATTTCAGCCAACCGCGTGAAACATGTGGTTATATCAATAAATTTTGCCTATATTCAGAAAATAATTCGTTATGTTTGAATTTCAGCCAATGAACGACGGTAACCAAAATTACGATGAGAAATATTCCACTAAGTACCATTGATAGTGTCGCCCGGGATGTTATCGCACTTGCGACGGATTACTTACCCAACGTACTGTTGGATTCGCATAAGCACCGCCGCGCTCAATTCTTATATGGTGCAACGGGGCTAATTGAGGTGAGTACTGAAGATGGTGAGTGGGTTATTCCCCCTGACAGTGGCGTGTGGATCCCGGAGAATACGGCTCATGAAACACGGATGCTGAATGTCAGCACCCGCAGTTTATATATCGAACCTGCGGCAGCGCCCCGCCAAGGCAATCGATGCGAAGTTTTGCGCGTCACGCCTTTACTTCGCCAATTGTTATTAGAAGCGGTTGATGTGCCGCTGGAATATGATCTTAACGGACGCGATGGATCATTGATGCAGTTGATCCTCTATGAAGTGGTGCGAGCCGAGCCGCTGCCGTTTTTTGCGCCGATCCCGCGAGATGAAAGCCTCGCTGCCCTGTGCCGCGAATTTTTAAAATCACCGCAAATTACCTCGTTTCCCCAAGAATGGGCTGCAAAGTTGCACAAAAGCGACCGCTCATTTAGCCGCTTTTTTGGGGCGCAAACGGGGTTGTCATTTTCAGATTGGCGACAACAAGCCTGCTTACTGAGTGCCATTAGCCAGATTTCAGCAGGCAAGTCGATCACGGAAGTGGCGTTTGATCTTGGTTACAGCAATGTGGGTTCGTTCTCAACCATGTTTAAAAAATGGCTTGGACAAACCCCATCGAGCTTTATTCAACGTATTGAATCCTAGCCTTAATCCAATGTGGCAATCAGCCATGCAGAACCGCGATAGTCACCCGCTTGGGCATTTTCCCCTTGTAGGTGGCTACTGATTTCGAACTCTTTCAGGCTGTGAATTTCCGCGTTGATCTCTTTGCCAGATTGCCCCGTTTCAAGATCGGTGATCACCAAATCGCTGTAAATCGTATCGTTCGCTTCATTTTTCATCGGTAAGCGCTTTTGAGGGTCATCATCCGGCGTGTAGTCCAATCGTAACCGCACTTTGGTCGCTGATTGGAAGAGGCAACTGTAAGTAACTTGGCCGCTAGCACGGTTGTCATAATACAAGCTGTTTAACTGCCCATGGCGTAGATTTAATATCCCTTGCTCCCCGCTACTGGTACTGGATGTGCATTTTGCACCGATATTAATTTGCGAAGCCGCCAAGCGTAATGGCACAGAAGATTCGTGAAGTGGCCAGCTATCATAAGGGGGTGCCACGCTGGGATTGGTAAATGCACGCACGTAACCCGCTAATGGCATTTCACTAATAATCAACTGCCCATCGATAATTTGCTCTTTGATATAAAACGTCATGGTGATAGGAAAATGGTTATTAAATCGAGGAACCTCAAATTTTGTATCCGCATAAGACATTGAGCACACACCGGAGCTGCGGTTCGTCCATTCCATCATGTCGGATTGCACCGTCATCACAAGGTTGGCGTTCAATCGATACGCTTTGAGTCCTGCAATCGAAAATCCTGTTTCAGGCACATACATAAATAATCGATGAAACGCATTTGCTGGCAAAATTTGCGTACTTGTACTTCCCCAGCGGCGCCCGACACACTTCACCATACCAGTCGGTTCCGCAAGGTTACTATCCACCACAAAAGGCTCCCCAACTTGATAGTAATTTTGACCGTCAGACCCCCTATCAGGATGATCCGCCAGCGTACTGCTGTTATTCACGCGTATGGTGTAACCCGTATTAGGATCGATAATTTGCGCCGCATAATCCGCATGAGCCATCGCTGCCGATAGCATTCCGCCCACCAAACAACCTGCTCGCACGATGGATTTTATTTTCAACATATTAGTATTTCCATTAATGATAAGTGATTGAGATCATCATTGCCGACGTGAATCTTCCTGCGGGTAATTGGCTGAGTGGTCGTGTATTCACCAACTTTGCTTGAAGATTAATACGGTGCTCCGTCGCACTGATAGGCTGTGGCGTGATAGTTTGTAATTGATTGAGTTCTAAAGGAAAGATTAATCCATCAGTGATATCAGAAAAATCGATTCCCAACCCTTTTGCACTAGTGGATAAAACTTGCCGACCTTGGTACTCCTCTGTTCCATAGCCTTTTGGGTTGAGTAGAACCGATAACGTTTTTCTTCCTGAGCACCCACTGATATACACCGGAAAATCTTTGGTTAACGAAACCCCTGGCGCACCATTAATTTCGACCACCCCAAAATTAATTTGCAGTGGTGAATCGTTATTTTCACTGCGTACGTGGCAAGCAGGGTCGACCATTGTTGCCACGACATCCACAAACACATCCCCATAAACCACCGGTGAGATAAATAACAGTAAACCCCACCAATACTTTCTGATTTTATTGATTTGCTTCACTATTTATACTCCACGGAAAACGTAGCCCAACCGGAGAACTGCCCTGTGCTGACGTAGCCATAAGGGGGCTTGCGCGCCACCACCCCAAAGGATAAAGATTGCTCATCATTCACCATCGCAACGCTGCCTACATCAATCGGCTCATCCCAAGCAATGGGTTTATCTTCACTATCCATAATTCCCAGCACCACGCCGCTATCGCCTTGAGTAATAAGGTAGTTATCCCCATCGATATTCACTAACTGCGTCCCATGCCACGTCATCTTGATAAGTTTCCCCAGCTCTGCACGCTGGCAATGGTCGATCTCAATAGAAAATGGCGTGATAGGGCTGATCTCCCCCAGATTAAGAGACTCCATGCGTAACTCGTCTAATTGGATCTCTTTTTTGACAGAACCGGCACTCACTTTGCAGGATAAATGCACTAACTCCCCGCTAAACTCCACATCCAGAAATTGCGCATTACCTTGAGTCGAAAAGCTCCAAAAAAGGGGCGCCATCAGCCACCAAAACAGGGTTAGCTTACTCATAACTCACCTCCAGTCGCAGTGGGTGTGCTTTATCAATCACAGAAGGGAGCTGAACGGGGTTATTTCCATCAATAAGTACCACGGGGTAACGCACCGTTTCTTCCCCCGTTAAGGCATCCACCACCCGCAAAAGTGCGGGAGTTTTTGCTCCATTCTTGTTTTCACTAAATACAACCCCAGCACCGCAATGGGTCAATTTCAGCGTTTTCCCTACCTCTAAACTGCATGGTGCATTGAACAACGTGGCATTCACCAAAAACCACCCCGCATGGGAAGATTCATAATGGGATTCAGTAGGTGGCACGCTGCCTAAAAATTCCTCGCCTTGCCCCCAAGCACTTACGGTCATTGTGATAATCCCGATGGCTAACCGGATAATATTCATCCACATTCTCCCTTTTTATGCCTTGGTTTCATTACTGTTCCCCAGAGACCGTGCAGGTGTCTCCTTGGCAACGAAATACCAGTGTTGGCTTGCCACCATAGTCATTGATGTAGGTTAAATACGGCGTTGTCAGTGTGTGGCTGTTAATATCGAATGTGGATTTTGGGGCGACCATCACGACTTCGAAAGTGCTCTCTTCCGACTGTTTTTTGCTATTGCCCACCCCAATCACCGTTAAATTAAACGGCGTGGTGTTATTCAAACGGTAGCCTTTGGCCGTTTTTTGCAACGTAATGTTGTGCGCCCATTTAGTTTGGGAAGCTTCGAGGATTTTTTCAGGGCGATAAAACAGTTTGACGCGGGATTGCAGGGCGATTTGCAGTGTATTTTCTTCCGTGGATTTCGGCGGAACTTCACGCAAATTGAAATAGAAAACGGACTCTCTATCATCAGGTAATTGACTTAATAACGGTGTTTTGCTCAAACGCACTAAACTGTGACTATTGGCTTCTACCCGCTGTAATGGTGGTGTGGCAAGGATTGCGCCTTGAGTCAGTTTTTTACCTTGAAGATCTTCAATCCAACTTTGTGCTAAATAGGCTTCTTCAGGATTATCATTCGCGATGCGCACATTAATAGAGTTTTCATTGCCCGGAAAAACAATTCGCGTTCTATCCAGAGTCACCGCGCTATAGGAAAATTGTGGTATCCCAATAAACAGACTTATCAATGCTGCGGAAATAAGTTTAAAATTCAGCATAATCAACCTCATAGATTAAAGATAATAAAAATTTCGTTATTTTTGGCATGCCGATTATTTCTGACATGGCAGTAACAGCATTGAAGAAGGGCTACTTAATGAGTCAGGCAAAGTTAACTGGCACTGTTTTTGGTTGCGCCAATAGACCCATAACGCCGCATTTTTCTCGATACCCACCAACCAAGTCACCCCGTCTTCTCCAACTATCCCTAGCTCTTGATTCGCTTCATTACGTACACTGGCGCCAAACGGTGGTTTTTTGCCATTTTGTAAGGTAATCACCGAGAAGAGTTTTTCCCCTTTCATCACGGGGAAGCTTCGATAGCCAATAGCGCCTTTTGTGAGCGTGATATCGCTGGTGGCACTGAGTGCTTCAATGTTGTCCGGTAATTTACTGGTATTAATGGAAGCCGAGGATTTACGGTAACTATTCACATTAGGGATCACCGCCAAACCAAAGCGGTTAGTTTTTGTGATGCCATTATTCAGCGGAACTCCGCCAATATCTGAGGTTTCCACCATTAAGCGAGTATCACCGTGGGCTGAGCGATGCAGCGCGGCTCCCTTGGTCGTTATCGTGATCCCGCTATTAATCGATGCCCCGATACTGCGGTATTGATGAGGGACATAGCTGCCATTGACGGACACGTTGGCATCCGAGAGATCACGGGAATAAAAGCCGCTCAAGCTCGTTTGGCTATCCACATCTTGTCCGTGGTTATACCCCATCGTTAGGCTGTAATTATCCCTATCCCCATAACCGCTATATCCCACATTATGGTTATATTGATTCTTTTTATTGGAACGAGAGTACAGCTCAGAAAATGTTAGGCTATGCCCGCTGTACAGCGGGATCGTCAAGTAGAGGTTAATGGCATCATCTTCATAACCATTACTCCGCTCCGTTCGTGTCGCAGAGAGTGCAATATTGCCACTATATTGGGAAAGAGAAGGAAAATTCAGGCTCGTATTGGCGTATAAACCGTACTGGGTTTGCGGGTCATCCTGCCAATAGGTGCTGTACTGGTAATTTAACGAGAGGTTAAAATCATCAAAATATTTATTTAAGTAGACTTGGTAGTTTTCCTTGGTGGCTCGCGGTGAGTGCCCAGTTCTGTCTTCATCCATATATTGCATCAGCGTTCGATACTCTTTATCAGCGAAACGGTAGCCCGCAAAGGTAATATCGGTACGGAGATCCTCGAATGACTTCGCATAATTAAAACGGTAAGAGCGCCCTTGCAAGTGTCCTTTATCGTCATCTGAATAATCAGCAAAAGATTGGGTAATATCCACCGCGACCGCCCCGAAAGAGAACAAGTCACGCCCAATCCCTAAAGCCGCACTTTGGTAATAGGCATTAAGCTGAGTTCCTCCATACAGCGACCAAGCATTTGATACACCGTATGACAATTCACCACTAATGACGGGTTCCCCCGTTAAATGTCGATTGTCATAACGTGTTTTCCCCACTGCCGCTTTATAGTTTATCCGGCCGGGACGGGTTAAGTAGGGTAGCGATACGGTACTGAGGCTAAATTTATTCTCTTCCCCATTTTCTTCGCGCACCGTCACATCCAGCACACCGCGGATCCCGCTATCCAGTGTTTGAATACGAAAAGGCCCTGGTGGTACAGAGGTTTCTGAAATGACCCGATCCTGACTACGGACGATCACAATGGCGTTGGTTTTTGCTACCCCAATAATTTCAGGGGCATATCCCACCAATTTTGGCGGTAGCATACGATCATCACTTTCAACGGAAATCCCTGTATATTGCCAAGAATCAAACACGTCCGAATAAAAGTTACTTTCCCCGAACGTAAGTAGTGCAGCTACTTCTTTCAATGAGCGAAACGCATATAACCGACTGAAATCAAAGTTATGTTTTTCTTGCGAATAACTGCCACCATGCTGCTTTTGATAAGTTCCATTGAAATCGCCGCGCAACCGCCAAGCCCCAATGTTAATGCCCGATGTACCATTACCGGATAAGTAAACACGCTTATCACCATCGGTTTCTTTTGTAGCAGAAATATTCGCGCTGTAGTCCACAAATAGACCATTGCTCCCCTCTTCCCATAATTTTGGGGGAACCCAATAAGGATCCCGATATTCCATCCACATTTGGGGAATGGTCATTTTTAGGGACATTGAAGGCAAATCCACTTTGGTTTGCACCCCAGCCAGAGCTGAAAAATTCAAACATTTTTCGTCATGAAATAATGTGACTTTTTCCTCTGCAGATTTTTTTAGCCCCATAAAATCCAGCAACTGAGGTGCCAGACACACTTGCTGAGAACCTACACTTTTTGCACTTTTATCATCAAAAACAGCGATATCTCGTGGCTCACCTAAACGCAGACCATTGACAAAAACCGTCAAAATATAGTCTCCAGGTGGAACATATCCCGCAACAGAGAATTGGCTCATATCAATGTTATTCATATCTTCGGCATCTAACACATCGGTATTAAATTCAGCAGCGTAGCTATTGCCAATCCCCATACTTAGCGCCAATAAAATCGTCTGTCTTAGTTTGCTATGTTTGAACATCATGCTCTATACCATCCCAAATGCGACGAGTGTGCCCCTCTCGAAAATGATTTCGAGATCATGTTTATCTACAAGTTATTGATAATCGACGTTATTGATAATCTATGTTATTGATAATCGATAAAAAAACGGATTAACCCTTGATAGTTACCCGCTTGAATAGGTTGCCCAGTTAGCTCTAGACGTAAAAAGTACTGTAGATAGAGCGCTTTTCCTGATTTGTCTTGCCGTAATACATTATTTGCTAAAGGGTAATATTGCCCTGGAATCAATGTGTTCAAACGGCTATCAAGGACAGAAACCCCGAGACCTTGTGACGCGCCTCGTAGTACAAATGTATCAATGTGTTCCGCTGTTTCCCCTGCAAATCGAATGAACCATGTTTTACTGTCGAGTGAAGAATAAAGGCTTCCACAGTCTCGTAACTCAATAATAAAAGGTTGGTTATGCTGCTCACGCTGCAACTTCGTACCCAGCAGAGGGATTGCCAAAGGTGAAAAATCAATCGTTTGAAATCTATTTTCCATGACAACCGAACACGGTGTCGCGATGACAATACCTTTCAGCGTTGCGCTGCCATTAAGCTCTATTTTTTTATTCACTGCAGCCCCTGAAGTTATCGGGCATACCAGAATGGTCATCGTCATCAGTTGAGCTAATTGGCGAGTTACCCATTGATAAACAATCACAATTGTCTCCCTCAACGTTCTCCTTCAATCCAGTCCTGATACCGCCAGTATTCACTGGCGGTAGACTCATATGCTTACTGATAGGTAATTCGGAAGTTAGTCACTGCGCTGAATTTACCTTCAGCGACATCTTTTGTGGTATCAACTGCTTTCGCTAATGCTTTGAAGGTTAAGGTGTTATCCCCTTTCTTATTGATAATCCGCGATAAAATATCTTTGGCTTTACCAAATTCAAAACCATCAATACCAATACCCACGTTGTTTGCATTGCCCGGAGAAGTTGAAAGCAAAGTATTACCCGCATCAGCGTAGTTTTGCCCCGTAAAGACCAGCTCCATGTTTTTCACTGCCGCTGCCGCCCCTGTACCATCTTTGGTGTAATCTGAAAAATCACACCCTGTTAATTCAATATTAAAATCCACTTCAGCCGTTCGGCCATTCTCTAAACCTCTGCGAGAAAGCTGACCAAAATCAATAGTTTGTTTTAATGATGGTTGAGCAATATTGCAGGGTGAAGTCACCACTGTACCGATAAAATTCACTGTACCTGTGTTCTCCGCCATAACACTAAAAGAAGTCGCTGATGTTGCCAGCAGTGTAATGATTGCTAACTGATTAAGTTTCATATAATGACTTTCCTTTCGTTTAAAAATTAAAGAAACGCAATACACCATTAAATAATTAATGGAACAAAAAAACATTAAATAACAATTAATTACACACTTAATGAAGAATGTTTGAATTTGATTATTCGTTATTAAAGATCATGTAAGGCTTTGAACTTTAATTTATCGTAATAGGAATATTTTGATTTTTTATCTTGAAATAAAAAATTATCTTGTAGTTTTATCTCTGCTATTTCATCTGAATAGTTAGCAATAACCTTGAAAAAGAATTCAGACCAATCCTTGCCTAGTTCCTTTAATATAGCATCAAGCGTCTCTATATTTATGCTTGTAATTCCACGTTCATAGCGAGATATTTGTTGCTGACTAATATGAAGCATACGCCCTAATTCCTCACCAGTTAATGAACAATTAAGCCGTGCTTCTCTGATAAATGAACCAACTTCTTCACGTAATCGATATTTGTTTTTCATAATATTAAAACCAATTTAAATAGCTTTAATTTTATTTACTCAAAGTTAGCCAATTCATTGAGCAAATAGCGCAATAAAAAATGGATATATCCAAAGTGCAGGAGATTTAATTTATTAAAATATAGATACAGTAAATAAATCTGTAAATACGTTTATATCGATCGAAATTATATCATTCAATAGTTAATACCTATCAAATTAACTTTATTGATCGTTTAAATATCATGATCAAATTTATATAACATTAATTATCAATGAATTAAATAACCAAATTCATATAATATAATTAGCTAATAATTTAAAAATCCGCCTTCTTTCATCATTATAAATTATTAAAAATAATATTATTTAAAATTAAAAAAAGAGAAGGCAATCCAATTATAAACACTGCAAATAATAACTTAATAAAATCTACTCCAGATTAAAAACAAACAATATAAAACATAAAATCTTAATGTTTTCATAAAATATGAAAATAAACTTAAATAACTCATTTTTTGTGTTTTATAAATTCAATTAATAAAAATTTAAATATAATTTAAATTCATTAATCTCAGCCATGTTCATCATGACAATTTTTCCATTATCCATATCATGCTTAAACTATGCATATCGTGCACTTTTCATTTTCTAATATTAACTAGAATAAATTAATCCGTTAGGATAACGAAAAAAGGAGCCAATAATGAAAACTCAGTTTTACAGCTACCAACCTCAACAAGGTCATGGGCTTCCCCATGATCCTATTCCCTCATTAATTGGTCCGCGCCCTATTGGTTGGATCTCCACATGTGATAAGCGAGGCAACACCAACCTTGCGCCTTATAGCTTCTTCAATATTTTTAACTACTCCCCCCCTATTTTGGTCTTTTCAAGTGTTGGAAAAAAAGATTCCGTCACCAATGCTATCGAAACAGGTGAGTTCGTTTATAACCTTGCGACTCTTGAACTTGGGCAGCAGGTCAATTCAAGCAGTGCGATGTTACCTCACGGAGAAAGTGAGTTTGACCTAACTGGGCTTTCCACCTTACCGTCTACATTAATTACTCCTCCACGCATCGCCCAAACGCCTGTTTCCATGGAGTGTGTGGTCACTGAATATCAACAATTAAAGCGTGCAGACGGCAGCCTACTGGATACGTGGATGGTCATGGGGGAAGTGGTGATGGTGCATATCGATGAAGCCACCTTAGAGCAAGGCTTATATAACAGTGCCCGCCAAAAACCTCTGATGCGGGCGGGGGGACCTGCGGATTATTACTGGATTGAAGAGCAACAAAAACTCGAAATGTATCGCCCTAAATAACGTAAAAAGCCTTAGGCCAGTTTCTATCACGCTGGCCTAAGATGCGTTATTTGGGGACACAGGTATACACCCAAGCAGGTGGAAAGTTGCGATATACGCGTTCCTTTGTAAATGAAAAATAACGCGAAAATAACGCCTCACAGCCTTGAGTATACTGAAATAACACCAATTTACCCTGATGCTTTATCAGGCTCTGACGCACCTGTTTTAATATCCGCATACTGGTTTTTTTATTCAGGGAAAGAAAAGGAATTCCTGAAATAATCAAATCATAATCACCCAATAAATATTCTGCAGAGCAGGGATTAACCGCCACTCTCGGGTCATCAATCTGATTTAAAATATCAAGAAAATCACGATTAATTTCATAGAGATCTAAACGTGTTTGCGCCGTAATTTTATTCACAATATAGCGAGTCATCACGCCATTACCCGCGCCAATTTCCGCTATCTGGTTGCACTGCGCCCAATCGATATTATCGACCATGGTATTGCATAACCAACGAGATGATGGGAATACCGTTCCCATCGAAGCTGGTGATGCAATGAAATTCTTAACATAGAGCTGGTAATGATTTTTATGAGAAAAAAATGATTCCGCCATGCTTCCTCCTGAATCAGAAGTACCTTTTCTATTTCCTTAAGTTGATGCTCCACATTCACCGCAAAAATTGGCATTTGGGTCTACGGCTCTTTGGCATTGTCGGCATCTTATCTTTTGAAGATTTTGCCCCTGTGAAAAATAATTATCTTCGCTTCGACCATCATTGTATTGATAACCCCCGCCGTGTTTACCTCGAGAGTCATGTTGACTTCTAGAACCATGCTTAGAACTACTGCCATGTCCTGAATGACCTCGATATTGACTATCGCGTTTCGAGTCATAGCGATTTCTACCGAGATTAAATAACCAGCTGAAAATTGACATAATAAATATCCTCCACCGTTATTCTTGTCTCGAGTATAAACCTTAGACTTAACTCCAAAGACAACAGTAAAGCTTAATAATTACAATAAAAAACCATTTATTACGTAAACTGAATTTCGCTGTTTTTTCATGAAACAAATGGTGAAGAGCAAAAGCTTTTCTTAGAATTTCAGCAATGAAGTTCCATAGGAATTATCAATCACACATAGCCACCTACCGTCGATCAGTTTAAAAACGTAGGTGGCATCTCGCACTGTGTTAAATGACGTACCGTCTTGCATTTGCGCACTCAAAATGGTTTCAGCCAAGACTAAGGCACAATCTTCACCAAAAATAACTTTCACCGCACCTTGAGACACTTGCAAGCTGTGATTAAAAAATTCAGCGATGGCTGAAAACGCTTTTTTTAGGCTCTCTTTTCCATGGACATGTAAACCGTCTTTCACCACTAATGAGCCATTCTCAGAATAAAAATTCATTAAATAGCTGAAATTTTCTTCTGTGATAGCTCGATCCGCGTTAGCAATTAGGGCTTCAAGTTCTTGCGTATGTTTTTGAGTATTTTCGAAAAGATTCATAGAGGGCTCCTTGTTGAATGCTAACCAGACAAGGACAAAAAACCCGCCTTATCTGGCGGGTTGAGGATGCAGCAAACTCCCACCAGTTAAGTGATGGTCATCATAATAATGAGGTGAGCTACATGCTGTGACATAATTTTTTCCTGAATATAATTAGAGATTACATTATCAGCTATCTATCTACAGTCAAGTCAGGATGCTCATAATTTATTCACCTCCAGCATCATTTCGTTTATTGCGATTTTCGTTTATTTCGATTATGCTCTGATCGGTTTTTAAACATTTTTTCTAAGCAATTGATAGCAATTAACCTTATAAGTAGGAATAGCAATGACACACTCAATTCTTAATAGTATGAGCCTCCCGGCTCCAAAGGAGATTGAGGCGGCAGTGCGCGGACAAAGAGAGCTTGCAACTTATCTCTCCACTAAGTTAGAAACCCAGCAAATATCCATTAAAGATGCTGATGACAATATTCATCAAATTGAGTTACCAACATCAGCACTCACATTGTTAATGGCTATTTTGGGTGAGCTAGCAGCAGGTAATGCAGTACAAGTTGTTCCCGTACATGCAGAGCTAACAACGCAGGAAGCGGCTAATATTCTTAATGTTTCTCGCCCACATATGGTGAAACTGCTAGAAGAAGGTAGACTTCCTTTTCATAAAACAGGTCGTCATCGCCGTATTCTTTTTGCAGATTTAATGCAATTCAAAGCTCAACGAGAGAAAGAGAGCTTACAGGCAATGCAAGCGCTGGTAGACCAAAGTCAGGAGCTTGGTCTTTACTGATGATCCATTCCCCTTTTCCTGTTGTACTAGATGCATGTGTTTTATATCCATCCCTTTTACGGGATTTACTCATGCATCTAGCCATTACAGGCCTGTATCAAGCAAAATGGACCGATACTATTCAAGACGAATGGCAACGGAATCTACTCAGTAACCGTCCTGATTTAGCCCAAAAACAGTTAATCAGAACCGCCTCACTAATGAATAATGCGCTACCAGACGCTAGAGTCAGTCAATATGAACCATTAATTGAAGGTATTGAATTGCCCGACCTTAATGACCGGCATGTTGTTGCTGCAGCCATAAAATGCCATGCAAAAATCATTGTGACGCTCAATCTAAAAGATTTTCCAAAAGAATCTATGGATCAATTAGAAATAGAAGCCTTGCATCCAGATGAGTTTATTTCAGACTTATTTGATTTAAACCATGCTCTGGCTTTATCCGCTGTGCGCCGACAACGACTCAGCTTAACAAAGCCAGAAATAAATATTAACGAGTACTTTGCCGCCTTGTTACGCCAAGGATTGCCGATGACAGTCAAAGCACTCGAAAAATACCAGAGCATGATTTGATATACAAAAATCACAAAAACTAGTGTTTTGAACTCTTATGGTGATTTAATGTTTCTTCTTTTAAATCAAGCTCATCACGTAAGCGATGATACACACGCTCATTGATGTTTTTCCCTTTACGCATTTGGTATAGCGCTTCACGCTTCGCTTTCAGAGCAGAATCTGACATCGAACGTTCCATTTCGATCATTCTATGTAAATCAAACACATCCGATTCCGTTTCATCCGTATTATCCAAACGGCGACCATAGATTTCTAACAGTTGAGCCCCCACTTCGGTACGCATCGCAATTTCATCCATATCGTCAGAAGGGTGATTCATTAATTCGCGAATATGCGCCATTGCGGCTTCATTTAATGCCAAACGTGCACGAATTTCATCGTTATCGTAAGGTAAATCTTGCACCAAACCTTTGGTTAAAATCGGCAATGCGATACTAGCAATTAACAACGAACACAGGATCACGCCCATCGAAAGGAAGATAGCCACATCACGGTTAGGGAATAATGACCCATCTGGCATTAAGAATGGCAATGTTAAAATACCTGCTAAGGTAATTGCCCCGCGAACCCCAGCTGTTGCCATCACTGCCATCATACGGATACGCACTTCATCTGCCTGCTTTCCACGACGACGATTGTGGAAAACGGTCAAGGTCATTGATATCCATACCCAAGCAAAACGCAGCGCACCTAATGCAAGGGTGATAACCGCAACATACACAAACAACATCCAAGGATGGCTAGCACCTGCGGCTTCGGCTACCTGCGGTAGGTTCGTCCACATACCCGGTAGCTGCTCACCCAGCAGAATAAAGATCATGCCGTTTAAGCCTGTCTGTACCGTGTCCCAAACGGCCTTACTTTGCATACGAGTCGCTGCTTGCATACGCCCTGCGATTTTTTCGTAGTGCATCGCAATACCCGCAACAACGGCGGCAAGGATCCCAGAAACATGCAGATGCTCAGCCAGCAGATACGCTGTAAATGGCATCAATAGGCTAATCATAATTTGGATAGCCGGCTCTTCACCCGTACGCTTGACCAAGAATTGGTTTAACCAGCCGATTGCCCATGCGACTAATAAACCAATCGCTATCCCGCCAAATGCCACCAGCACAAATTGGCCCGCAGCAGATGCCAGAGAGAACTCCCCCGTCAGCGCAGCCACAACCGCAAAGCTAAAGCATACTAAGCCCGTCGCATCATTGAGTAGAGATTCTCCTTCAAGAATGTGCGCCATACGCGATGGCAGTGGCGAATTCACTGTCATTGCAGATACCGACACTGGGTCAGTTGGGGAAAGGATAGCCGCCAGTGCAAAGGCAACCGCCAGTGAAATCGTTGGGATCAGCCAATGGATAAAGAACCCCATCCCAATAACGGTGACGACCACCAAGCCAATCGCCAATGACATAATTGGCTTAATTTCTTGGAATAAGGCTTCTTTTGGAATTCGCCATCCATCAAGAAATAGCAATGGAGGAATAAATAAAAATAGAAAAAGATGCGGTTCGAATTCCACTGTAAATCCGTATAACGACAAGGCAGCCCCTAGCGCTATCTGGATAATGGGTAATGGAATGATGTCTTTAAGTAATCGAGAAACAAATACGCTCACGATGACTGCAAGTAAAAAAACGAGTACAAGTGTCACTACTGACATTGAGTGCTCCATAATGGTTTATCTTAGTTATCTGCCTTGCAGTAAATAGATAAATCAAATCAATGTAAAGCATCAATTTATTACCGAATAAAAAAATAAAACAAATCAAAAACTACGATAGCAATCATTGTGTTACAGGATATTACTTAATTTCCAATACATTACATTTCTATTCAATACACTAGTGTTTTATAAGGATTTAATCTGTTCTTCTGTTATAAATCCTTATCACTCATCAAAAACGGATAATTCCGAGTATTTCAATGTAACTTATCTATTTGATTTCTGGGCTATGTCTATCAATCAATTCTTGTAAAACTTGCTTGAGCATTTTGCTTTTACGAACACCAAGAGGAGCCAAAACCTGCCTTTCGTGTTCTTCCGCAGCAATCAATAACCCTTCGACTAGCTCGACACCACTCGACGTCACACTCACGAGAGTCACACGGCGGTCACTTCCCGTATGGTTATTGTGGCGGATCACATGCCCTTGCTGCTCTAATCGTTGTAATACCCGCGTGATTGTTGGTTGCTTACTGACAGTTTTTTGCGACAGCTCGGTGATCCCCATCGAACCATTATTCGCTAATGTGGAAAGCACCCGCCATTCTAAAACCGATAGCCCATTAGCTTCCACAACTGCATGAAATTCAGATGAAACTAGCATCCATGCCTGCCCCAAAAGAGCAGGCAGGTAATTATCAACGAAGACTTTCGATTCAGGCATCAATTCCTCTTTTCTCGCTTCTGGTTTTATGACATTAGAAGCTAGCAGAGTAGCAGAAGGAAACCGAACTCTTAACATAATTTAACTAAAATCTTCCGCTAAGTAGCGAGCCAAAACCATCCACTCGCGTATCTAGCCCCAATTTTTTTAGCATCATGTAGGTTGTTGCCACAGACGATGACAACACTGGTAAACCCACCCTATTTTCAATCAGTTGAATCGATGGTAATGATGGCATTTGCACACAAGCCGATGCCACAATCGCATCCACATTGGTGTTCAGCTTTTTGGTGATTTCCACTGGCGCTAATGGGTTTTGTCTGCCCACTTCGAGGTTGTCAGGGATCTCCAACGAAATGCTATCCACCACTTCAATACCTTCATGTTCAATATAGTCGATGACCATTTGCGTTAATGGCTTCATGTACGGCGTCAAAATCGACACTTTTTTTGCGCCAATGGCATGTAACCCTTCGACTAATGCGCCTGCACTGGTGACTACTGGTGCTGGATGCCCGTTATCGATAGTGCACTGATGAAGGCGTTTTTGCGAAACACGATGGTAGCCCTTCCCCATGCTCATAATAGCAACCAAGCAGGCATACCCTAATACATCAACATCGGCATCTGAAAGCTCAATGGCACAACGGTCACTGTCTGAATCCATCTTTGCTAATTCATCTTTGGTGACTTTCTGCATACGCATACGGCTAGAGTGGAACGTAAAACGCTCGGCAAACATCGCTTCACGGGCGCGCAATATGGCCGGAATTTCAGTTTCCATCGTGGTATTTGATGAAGGCACAATCTGACCAATACGAAATGTACGTGCTAAGCTCATAGTCCTTTCTCCACTGAAGAGTCATCCGATTCAGCAAACTGATTAAGTTCATCAACATCTTGTCCACTATGATGGAAACGAGCTGCCGTTAATGGGCGTCTATTGACCTGTAAGTCAAAGATATCAAAGCGATTATAGTGTCCTGTAATATCATGCATTTGGCGAGGTTGAATACAGCGATTCAAATCAATTTCAGCGTATACAATGCCTTCTTTATCAATCAATGGTTCCCCAATCACTCGACCATCGGGGCCAATAATGCCGGAGAATGCACTATTTGGACGCGCGAGCAGCTCACGGGATTCTGGATGCGACGCAGCCATCGCTTCAACGATTTCTTCAGAAACTGTTGAACACGAAATGATGGTAAACACTTTACCTTCAAAGCAGTGAGCTGAAGCACGTAAACGAATCGCATCCGCCATGTCATAATCTTTTGGTGCCACTGGCAATGCAATATAACTGGCAATATGAACCAATTCGCCTTGAGCCAATAACGAGAAGCGCGCCAACGTATTGGTATTTTCGCCACATGCCAGCGCCCCTAAAGGCCCAATACTGGTTTGGTGAACTTTCAGCGAGGAGGCATCCCCATTTGCCCACGTCAATTTTTCCGCCCACGTTGGGACTAATTTACGGTGACGCCCTAAAATTTTACCTTCATCAGAAATCGTTACTAAAGTGTTGTATAGCGTGGCAATCCCGTTCGGATTACGCTCATTCACCCCCACCACCACGTTGATATGGTGACGAGCAGCGGCTTGGGCGATTCGTTTAATTTCAGGCCCCGGAACTTCAATGGCAGATTTGCACAGTTTCTCAAACCAAGGGCTGCCATCAATTGGGTTCATCACCCAGCTCCAATACGGGTAGCCAGAGACAAACACTTCAGGAAATGCCACTAATTTGGCACCATTATCAGCCGCTTCTTCAATCAACCGACACACTTTATCAACTGTCGCATCAGTATCGAGGAATACAGGGGCGGCCTGTACTGCCGCCGCTTTAAATTGAGGTAGATTCAACATGTTGCTATCTCCCTTGGGTTATACCGCAACCACTGGATGGCGTAATTCACCGATTTTTTCGACATACGCTTCAATCACATCACCCGGCCATACCCACTCTTGTGGAGAACGACCCGCACCAACCCCTTCAGGAGTACCCGTTGCGATAATATCCCCCGGCTCTAAGGTAATGCCTTTGCTGATATCAGCAATTAACGCATTCACGTTAAACAGCATGTGGCGAGTATTGGAATCTTGCTTGGTTACGCCGTTAACTTTCAAACTCAGATTCAGTGAGTGAGGATCAGGAATTTCATCAGCCGTTACGATGCACGGGCCAAATGGTGCGTAAGTATCCTGACCTTTTGAGTAGATCCATTGACCCGCACGACGGCAATCACGCGCACTCATATCAATCATTAAGCTATAACCGAACACATAATTCAGAGCGTCTACTTCAGAGACCCCTTTAGCACGCGTCCCCATAATCACCGCCAATTCCACTTCCCAATCCAGCTGCTGAGTGATTTTACTGTTGTGCTCAATCGCATCACCTGGGCCAATCACCGTTGTTGGCGGTTTAGAAAAGATAACTGGCTCTTTTGGTAGCTCTTTAGAAGTGTCCAGCGTACGGCTTGATTCCGCAACGTGTTCAACATAGTTCAAGCCGATCCCAAAAATGTTTTTTCTTGGACGTGGAATTGGCGCTAGAATTTTTACGTTTTGTACTGGCCATGCCGTTCCCGCAGGAAATTGGCCTTTATGTGCATTTAATAATTCAGTACCTGCACGGGTCCCTTGAGGGCCTAAATCAATAAAATCCAGCATATTATCAGGGAGATATTGGCCGTTCTCTTCCGCTAATCTCGCTAAATCCACGACTTGCTCGTTAACAATAGCCCCTAAACGTGCTGCTGCGGTAACATCTGAACGGTAAGTAATAAGACGCATAATTTTTCTCCTTGAGTCAGGTCTTAAGACCTAACTGAAATCTTCACGTAAATAATTAAAATCAATAATTGGAATAAATAGCTAAAAAAATAAATAGTTAGAATAAAAACTTAGCTAATCACTTTTTGGTGCCCGTCATTGTCCACAAGCGCCTCTTCATAATAGAGACCAAGGGAGTGCATCACTGGCAAGTCGTTAAAACAGAACAGGCACGCATCTTCGCTCTGGGATGTATTCACATGTTCGTGGAACATCCATGATGGCACACAGAAAATATCTCGCTCTTGCCAGTCAAAGCGCTGCCCATTAATAATCGAATACCCTTTTCCTTTCGCCACTTGGTAAATAAAACTGCCCGTATGACGATGAGCTTTACCGACAAACCCAGGGCGTAATAACTGCATACTAGCCCCAATCGTTGGCATCACAGGCCCGCCCGTTAATGGGTTGGTGTAGTTCATTAAAACATCATCAAACACCGAGCCATCCGTCACTTTTGCAGCGCGTTGCAATGCTTCATAAGTTGGCCCCCACTGATATTTGAATAATGGCGAATACGGCTTATCCCATCCCACATGGTGTGGGCGCAATGCTGTCGCTCCCCACATACCAACGGGATAATCAATTGGGCGAGTTTGCGCTTGATGTAAATCAGGGTGAACCTTGTAGAAACCCGCTTCCATCGCATTGACTAATGGAATATCGAGACCATCCTGCCAAATACACGGTAGTCCGCCTTCTTCCACCCCATGTTCATGCCAAGTACCGTTAGGCGTTAGTACAAAATCATTGGCTTCTAGAATCATTTTTTGCCCTTCCACAATGGTGTAGGCGCCACGCCCTTCCATAATGAAACGCAATGCTGATGATGAATGAGCATGAGCAGAAGCCGCTTCCCCCGGATGCATCACCTGTAAACCGGAATACAACCACCCCACTGCCGCGGCCACATCTTGACGACCAGGGTTGTTTAAGTAGATCACACGGCGCCCCGCTTTTTCTGGAGTCACCAAATCCACCGAACGCAAAACATGCTCACGTAAATCTTGGTAGCGCCATAACACAGGCACAGATTGAGATTTTGGCTGCCACGGCTCAATTTTGTTGGCAACCGTCCACAATGCACCCGTTTTGAGTTCATCTAACTGCTTGTAATACGCCAACAACTCTGGTGTATCTTCCACATCTGCGCGTCCTGCGACATTTTCTCTGTATTGGTCATGGGACTGAATTTCATGGGAGTGGGCTGTCATGGTGTTTCCTCCTCTCGCATTTGCGCCATTAACGGCTTTTCGATTGTTGGATTAATTGTTGGCGACCATACTCATAAGGCGCTGGCCACGTGACTGAATTCCACCCAAAGCGAGCACACTCATGGAGTAACCAAGCAGGGTCGGCAAGGAGTGGTCGAGAAAGCGCACAAAGATCTGCTCGCCCTGACGCGATAATGCTATTCACTTGATCCGCATCAGTGATCGCTCCGACGGCAATTACCGGCACCGATCCTTCGTTGCGAATACGATCCGCCATTGGGGTTTGATACATACGCCCATAAACTGGCTGCTGAAGAGGAGAAACTTCACCCGATGAGCAGTCGATAATATCCGCGCCAGCTTGATGGAGAGCTTGCCCAATCAGTACAGCCTCATCGACTGTTGTGCCGCCTTCAACCCAATCTGTCGCAGAGATACGCACAGACAGTGGCTTATCGTCAGACCATACTTTTCTGACCGCGCTCACTACCGCTAGCGGGAAACGCAGACGATTTTCTAACGACCCACCAAACCCATCGGTACGCTGGTTAGTTAACGGAGAAATAAAGCTTGATAGCAGATAACCATGCCCAGCTTGCAACTCTAACCAATCAAAACCGGCTTGATCCGCGCGTTTTGCGGCCGCCACAAACTGATCGATAATCGTCGCCATTTGGGCTTCAGTTAGCTCAGTGGGTGTCTGTGAAATTGAAGGTAAATAAGGTAATGGTGATGCGGAAACTAATGGCCAATTACCTTGTTTCATTGGGTGGTTTTCTTGCTCCCAGCCGCGCTGTGTTGAACCACGACGCCCAGCATGTCCTAGTTGGATCCCAATTTTCGCATCCGTTTTTTGGTGTACAAATTGCGTTACATTTTTCCATGCCGCCACTTGCGCATCATTCCAAATTCCTGGGCAGCCTGTCGTGACTCGTGCTTCAGGAGAAATCGCCGTCATTTCCGTCATAATCAGGCTAGCCCCACCTAATGCGCGACTACCGATATGTACCAGATGGAAATCACTGACTAACCCATCCGTTGCGCAATACAGCAACGTTGGAGACGCTATCACACGGTTTTTCAGTTCCACATTACGCAAGCGAAATGGCGTCAACATTGGAGCGACTTTTTGACTAGCTACCTGCGTTGGTAAACCCGATTTTTCGGCAAACCAGTTTTCATAATGGGTTAACCAGTTACTATCACGCACACGTAAATTTTCATGAGAAATGCGCTGAGAACGGGTTAATAAAGAGTAAGCAAACTGCTCAGGATCGAGGTTTTCATACCGCTGCACGTTTTCAAACCACTCGGTTGAGTTACGCGCCGCATTCTGGATTTTCAGCACTTCGACACTGCGAACTTTTTGGTAATGCTCAAGTCCTTTGCGCAAATCTCCTTGAGTCGCTTTCAAACTTTCGCACAGCTCAATCGCATCTTCCAGAGCCAGTTTTGTGCCTGAACCAATAGAGAAGTGAGCGGTATGAGCGGCATCCCCCATCAGCACTACAGGAACTTCCTTGCTGCTTGTTGGCTGAGTCCAGTGCACCCAGTTATCACAGATCACGCGAGGGAAGCGGATCCAAATCGCGGCACCACGTAAGTGCGCTGCATTGGCAATCAGTTTTTCACCATCCAGCCACGGGGCGAACAGCTTCTCACAGTAGGCAATTCCATCTTCTTGGGACATTTGGTCAATACCCGCTTTCAACCAAGTTTCTTCGGTGGTTTCTACGATAAATGTGGATAAGCCTTCTTGGAATTGATAAGCGTGAACTTGGAACCAACCGTGTTCATTTTCCGCGAACAAGAAGGTAAATGCGTCGAAAATCTTTTTCGTTCCTAGCCAAACAAAACGGCAACGGCGTTGATCAATATCGGGTTTGAAGATATTTTCATAGCGAGTACGGACTGCGCTGTTGATCCCGTCAGATGCAATCACCAGATCCGCATCATATTGACGTGCAATTTCTTGGTCATCCGCCACTTGGGTTTCAAATACCAACTCCACACCCACTTCAAGGCAGCGATCTTGCAAGATATTGAGAAGCTTTTTACGCCCAATACCGATAAACCCATGCCCACCGCTGCGATTACAGCTGCCTTTAAAGTGAATGTCGATATCATCCCAATGGCTAAATTCAGCACTGATCGTTTCTGCTGAGACTGGATCTGCTTTGCGCAAATTACTTAATGTGGCATCAGAAAATACTACGCCCCAACCAAAGGTGTCATAAGGGCGGTTACGTTCAACCACCACCACACGGTTACTTGGGTTTTGTAGTTTCATCAGCAACCCGAAATAAAGCCCTGCGGGACCGCCGCCGATACAAACGATATTCATGGAGTTTCTCCTTTATTACGTTGTGCCATTACACCGGTTGCTGCTGGGTTAAGGCGCTATACAGTGCTTCAGGAATTGGAATAGCCTGATGCGTAATCAGTGATGTAGTGACATAAGTTTGCGTCACTTCCATGCGCAACTCGCCATCAAGGCTGATACAGCGTTGACGTAAAGTCAGTGATTTACCGCCTATGCGTTCGACATGCAGCTCAAGCTGAACATCATCCCCCATACGGCTAATCGCTTTAAAATCCGCCTCTAAATGCACCGTGGGCAAACCAAAGCGCTGATCGAGGATGTACCCCGCAAATCCTTCAGGGAGTAGTTCATCAAACCAACGCTCAATGAGGTTGTTAAACATCACGAAGTATTGCGGGTAAAACACGATCCCTGCGGGATCACACTCTGAAAAATTGATCCGATGGTTTCGAGAAAATGTCAGTAAACTCATGATGCTATCCTTATTCCATCGCCAAACGCTGACGGCATTTTTTCAACTCATTACCATGTTCATCCGCCAGCGCCGCTTCACGTAATTCACGTAAATTAATCGGTGCTAGCTGGCTACCATGACGTTCAACAATCTCCATCAAAACTTGGAAATTGCGCAATCCACGAGCATGAGTGTCGCTATACCCCTTCACCACTCTCTGACATTGTGCAATTTCGGTTGCCAAAGCAGGGTTACTTTTTGCGGCTTGCACGACGGTGGCTAGCCATTTTTCAATGCGATTATTTTCAAGCTGATAACGCAGCGTTGAGCGACGCCCTCTGCGCCATGCGGCTAGCACGTACAACTGTAAGAATCCCCACAAGGAACTGGTAGTGATTGTTCGTCCCCTTTGCGTCAATTTGCGAACGGCTTTGTGTACCCAATGTGGTTTCATCAACCAGTTGCCTAAACTTTTGGGAAGCGTTTCGCAAATCTCTTCGATTCTTGGATGCATAAATTCATTGATGTCGAGCAATTGGTTATCTTTCGCTTGGACTTCACTGCGTACTCGGGCAAAGCGGCTATCGCGAATTTTTAAGTCCGCAACGCGAATGGTGTCTTCATAAGACATCCACAGCGCTAAGTGGCGCACTAGCGCACGTTGTAAACGCGGGTCATCACCGCCTTTTTGCGCAAACAGCCCTTGTAATCGGTTGAGATACGTTTCGGCATACGCAGGGTCTTGATAATCAACCAGCCGACGAACACCTTCGGTCGCAAGGTAGTGAACATGGTCAGGAAACTGACTTTCAATCCGAGAAAGGAGAGCAGCTACATGCTTGTTTTTTGGCGTTTTTTCTACCGTTTTTGCAGATTCTGCTTGATAAGCTTCTTCAGGCTGAGCCGCTTTTTCAGCACCCAATGCAAATGCCCGCAAGCTCGGTTTCACACCAACGCCACCACGAACGATGGTTTCTTCAAATTGTTCACGGCTAAAGGGCAGAACCCCCGAACCAAACAGTGCACCGAACAATACGGCGCTGATCACGCTGCCACTCTCTTGCGCCGCTTGCGCCATATCAAAATGTACAAACTGACGGGCGGCTTGCCCCGCATGGCGGATCAACGCTTGGCTATCCACTCGCCCATCCCCCATAGCCGATTTTTCTGCGATGGAATAAACCCGATGGGTCGAACTAATCAGCGTGGTACGCTCCGCAGTCACAAAACCACGTTGTACAGCGCGGCCTGCTTCCATCAGCTCTGAAGCCAACACCACATCCACATCACCGGGCATGGGCATTAACGCTAAAACAGGTGAAGGAGTTTGCGGGTTATCAGCACCAGGGAATAATTCAACATAATAAATTGTTGCCCCAGTACGCTGCGCCACGCCTGGAACAGAAGTGGTTTGCGCAAAATAACCGTTATCTTCGCCAAGATTGACAATCCAATCGGCGAGAACGCCACCACCTTCACCGCCCATCGCGAGGATGGCGATTTTGATCGGCTGCAAAGCCATTAGCGGTTGAGAAGTCATTAACGGTTTAGAAGTCATTAAAGATTGAGTCATGTGCCCCCCTAAAAACTCAGTTGTTCACGGCGGCGTGCATCACGACGCTGCAAGAAGCCAATAAACCAGCCGCGAACACGGTGGCGCAGTTTGTCCCAACCATTTGGATTGGTAATAATCTGAGCTTTAAAGAATGAAGGACACAGCACTGCTGCATGGGAGACTTCACCGCACAGCCCACAGCCTACGCAACTATCCATCACTGTCGCGACTGGATCTGTCCGTAAAGGATCTGGGTTAGGTTTGATTGATAAAGATGGACAACCCGATAAACGAATACAGGAGTGGTCTCCCGTGCAAGTATCTGAATCAACACCAAAACGTTCACGGACAACTCGCTTGCCTGCTGAAACATCTTCACGGACTTTTTTCTTTTCGCGACGCTGCTTGTTCAACATACATTCGCTTTGCGCAATTAACACTTTAGGACCGCTTTCTGTCGTCGTCAGTGCCTCACGCAAGGTGTTCGTCATGGCTTTTAAATCGTAGGTACGGGTGATGGTTTTCACCCAGTTCACCCCAACACCTTTAACGGCTTTTTCAATCTCATGACCAGTACTGCGAGTAGGATTTAGCGCCGTTGACGACAAAATATCTTGTCCACCCGTTGCTGAGGTATAACTGTTATCAACAACAATGGTTAAGTTATCGCTACGGTTAAATACGCTGTTAGCAATACCGCTGGTTAACCCGTTATGCCAAAAACCGCCATCTCCCATCACAGAAATCGCCCGTTTACCCGCCTTCGCGTTGAGTGCAGCAGCACCTGCGCCACCCAGCCCGTAACCCATTGTGGTGTTACCGAGGTTAAATGGCGGCAGAATCGAGAATAAATGGCAGCCAATATCCGCACTCACATGGTGTTCGCCTAATTCACGCTCAATTAGCTTCATTGCAGTAAAAATGGGTCGTTCAGGGCAGCCAGTACAGAACCCTGGTGGGCGCGCATGTACCGTTTCATTCAAAGTAGGTTCCGCAGCGTTCACATATTCAGGCAGGTCATCGTCGGCTTTCACGGCCGCGACATTAATGGTTGGAATACGAATCTGATTTGCAGCCGCTTTCACTTGTGGCTCGATTTTGCCATAACGTTCGAAAAATGAACGCAGCCCCGCCAATACCGTCGCGGTGTTATATTCTCCCGCCATTGGCAGCATATCCTTGCCATGCAGCGCCACATCAATATTGCGTTGACGTAAAATATTCGCCACGTTTTGCTCAACAAAGTTGGGTTGCCCTTCCTCTAAAACCAAAATGGCTTTTTTATTGCGGCAAAAGCGTTCAAATTCATCATCAATCAGCGGGTACGCTACATTCATGACATACAACGGGATTTTGCTATTACCAAAAACGTCGGCGAGACCAATCTGGTTTAATGCGCGGATCAGCGTGTTGTAGTTGCCACCTTGTAAGGCGATCCCCACATCTTCGGCATCTTCCGCAAAAAATTCGTTGAGTTCACGTTGCTGAATAAATTTGATGGCAGCAGGCCAGCGAGCCTCAATTTTCTCTTTTTCATGTAAAAAACTGGCTGGCGGTAACACGATGCGGCTCACGTCACGAGTTGGGTTTTCTAACGCATCTTTGACCGTAAATTTAGGGTGTTGGTTATCAGAGCATGTGAACTGTCCATGAACATGGCAAGAGCGAATGCGCATTTGCAGCATAACTGGGGTGTTACTGGCTTCGGAAAGATCAAAACCATCTTTAACTGCTTGAACAATACAAGGTAAATTAGGCCGAGGGTCGAGTAGCCACATTTGGGATTTCATAGCAAATGCGTGGCTACGTTCCTGCATGATGGAGGAACCTTCGCCGTAATCTTCGCCGACGATGATCAACGCACCACCCAGTACTCCGCCAGAGGCTAAGTTTGCTAATGCATCGGAAGCCACGTTAGTACCCACGGTTGCTTTGAATGTCACTGCACCACGTAAAGGGTAATTAACCGATGCGGCTAAAGTCGCGGCGGCAGTGGCTTCACTGGCGCTATTTTCGAAACGAATACCGTAGTCCGATAGGATATCCTGCGCATCTGCCAGCACATCCATCAAGTGGGAAATGGGTGCTCCCTGATATCCTGCCACATAGGAAACCCCTGATTCGAGTAATGCTTTCGTAACGGCGAGGATCCCTTCACCGCTGAAGACTTCGCCTTCACCCTGCCGTAATTTTTGAACTTCTTGAACAAACGAGCGCTCAGCCATTTTAACCTCACCAGTCAACGTCAGCACGTTGTTATCTTTTTTGTGTTTCTTTCTTGTATCTCATTTGTTAATAAACGGTCAATCCATGATTAATCATGTATATTAGATTTTTGCAGAGAGTGGATAAGGGGTGCATAGAGCGGACAAAATCATTGTAAAATAATGAAAAAATGTCAGGGAAAGGGACGACTGATAAGAATCACCACCAAAGAAAGTCATGGCTAATTTCCCTAATTAATCAACTAATAATCCTAATTATCCCTTACAAATATAAGGGCATTAGAGTATTCCTCTAATAAAAAATGAAATTCCACCATAGATAACTTTTTGCTTAACTAATAGGTAGAGAAATATATAAAAAAATATGAATAATCATATATTTAAAACTAACATTTAATAAAAATAACTTTATTTTTTAGTTTGTTATAGAAATCACAATCAGTGAATTCTCTCTATTTTTTTGCAGTATTCGGATAGTTTTTGCACAAATATGGCTAGGTAAGCAAATTCCTTTATGCTATGTTCGAAGCACAATTGGTTAAAAATTGTTTAATGAAATGTTAAAAAATCGACCTGCGTGATAAGTCGAAGATAATAAAAAAATAACAATGAGATATCGAAATATCCCATAGTGCCCCTCGAGGATTCTAGCTTATCGCGAAACTCGCTAGGCAACCTATCAAGGGCACAGTGTTTACTTTGGAGGCACCTCCTTATGTTGAGCAATTCATGGCCTTACGCACCTGCACCTCAGATAGAGAACCAACTCTGTTCTTCTGAGCGATTATTATTCAGTTCAGCTGATCCTGAAGAGATCAAATCCATGGTGGGTCGCGTGATGAAGCCCCATCAATTTCAGTTACTTAATCCGCATCAACGTCTTGATGCTCGAATGCATTACATTCCAATGGGGGATATTTCCCTCAGCCGCCTACGCTATGGGGCAGATGTGGCTATCACTCCCGGGCAACTGGAAGATTTTTTTCTGGTGCAAATGCCATTGTCAGGTAGTGCAATGATCGAAAGCGGCGGGAAAACCTTAGAATCCACACCGCAGATGGCTTCTTTACTTAGCCCAGAAGAGTCTACGGTGATGCGTTGGAACAGTGATAATGACCAATTTATGCTGAGAATTTCTCGTTCTTTATTAGAGCGTACGTTGGTTGGGCAACTTGGGCATACCTTAGAGAAACCGTTAGTTTTTGAATTAGGGTTTGCTTGGCAGTCTTGTATTGCATGGCGTACGTTGATGAATTATTTGGTTGAATGCGCTACGCGCACGCCTGATTTACTGCAACATAAGCTGATAACCACCCAAGTAGAACAATTGGTTTCTGTCACTCTACTTTCCACCCACCAACATAATTATTTAGAAGATTCCGGTATGCGCCGTGCCACCATTCGCCCGCGTCATGTGCGCCGCGTTCAAGAGTATCTCGAAGCACACGCCCACGAGCCAATTACCGTTGAACAACTCGCCCATATTGCTGGCGTCAGTTTGCGCAGCTTATATGCTGGTTTTAAAGAGTTTTTAGATATTAGCCCAATGCAATATTTACGTGATTTGCGTATGGAGCGAGTTAGAGCCGAATTGATGTCAGGGGAAGCCACCAGCGTGACTGGCGTAGCATTGCGTTGGGGATTCGCCCATATGGGACGGTTTAGCGCAGAATATAAGCAACGCTATGGAGAGAGTCCAAGCCAAAGTATGAAAAAAGCGTAAATTCATGTAGTAAAATCAGTCTAAATTAAAATGACCGTATGGCTGATTAGCGAGCTGTACGGTCATTTTTTCATATATGGAAGACTCGACTACCACCTGAAAATGAAAATAGGTAATAGGAATTATGTACTTCAATATCAGCAGCCTTTCGGCTGCCAATATTGAAGAGGAAGGAATTAAAACGGAATAGATGCTTTGAGGTAAATTTGTGAACCTTCTGGGCGATTTTTCACAGAAAAATCCTTCTCCCACTTTGCCGTAAATAGCCAACCTTGTGGGTTTGCATAACGGATTGAAGGCCCTACCGCGAAGGCTTGAGCCTTACCTTGCGCTGAGTTTGGACCACTGTCATTGGTGGTTTGCATAAATCCATAGCCCCCAACACCCGCGACCCAGCCATTACCAAAGCCCCAGCCTAATGCATAATCGGCGTGGAATGCTTGCCCTGAACGCGTGTCCGTATCATTGTTGCGGAAGTTAAAGTCATACATCATTTTTAAATCCGCATTCACCCCGACAGGTGGAATGTAGCTGATTGCCCACACTGGCTGTAATACCCAGTAATTTTTCCCTAAACTTGATGGGTCGGTTTTACTGTATTTTCCGGTTGGCGCGTAAGCATCCAGCCCTAAGACATAATGTAAGTCAGCGGAAGGATGGAAACCGAGTGCGGGGCCGAAAGTAATATCCCCAAGTCCACGACTGGTTTCTTTATTCCCTGCTGCCTTTGCCGTCACATCCAACAAAGGAAGAATGGTGTGAAACGCTAAATCGCCACCAAACACTTTTTGGTCAGTCACCCAGATAAAGCGTGGTGCGAGTACGTTCACATTCACACTAAAACCAGGGATCGGAATTTTATCGCCTTTATTGTCACGAACACTGTCATAGTGGGCATTTCCACCATAAACCAGCACATGAACACCTTGCGGTGGCAATGCGCCAGACATAAAGTTTTCTAGCCCATCAGGGTAGATCCCAAGACCGCCCCCTTCTGTTGCGACAGCACCAAATGACAGTGCACCCAAGCACGAGCCGACGAGCAGCTTATTCACCATTTCTTTATTCATCATTTACCTGCCGCTGTAGTGGTTTTATGATATTTTTTATATGTTTACTTTTATGTTTGCTGTGTTTGTCTTGCCTTGAATCGACTAAAGCCCATTCTCTATTACCGCTTTTTCTTCGCTGCTAATTTCTCAGCAACTAAATACCCAGAGCCCCCGCCAAGACCGGGACCCGGATGAGTTGATGCCCCAATATGGAACAGATTTTTGACTGCCGTTTGATGCGCTTTGGTCTGCCCTGAAGCGGCAAACGGTCGCAACCAAAAGAATTGATCTGGCGAACAGGTTCCTGAATACGGATCTCCACCCACCAGATTGCAGTTATAACGTTCGAGATCGGCGGGGGAAATCGCCTTGCGGCCGACGATCAAATCAGACACACCGGGCATCACCATTTCCAAACGCTGTTGAATGCGATCAGCGACTGCTTCACGCACCTCATCATTCCAGCGTCCATCTTTAGGGATCGCAATTTCTCCCGCCGCATCCCCTTTAAGATGGCGAGGTAATTCTTGCATTTGGATCCACAAGATCCACCCGCCTTCAGGAGCACGGCTTGGGTCTAATGTGGTGGGTTGACCGATCCCAAACGTCGGGCGATCCGGCAGATAGCCATTATTGGCTTGCGTAACCGACATGCACACTTGTTCCATACTCTCCGTGAAATGAACCAATGGCACATTGAGTAGTTCAGGGTTGCACCAAGGCGGTGGCGCACTTAGCGCAAAGTGGATTTGCATCCCACCGCGACCATAACGATAGCCTTTCGCCCGCTGCTTCACTTGTGGCGAAACCTCATCAAGCAAGCCGCCATATAGCTGAGTTGGCGTCACGTTACACACCACACTTTCGCTCGCAGGGATAAACTGCCCATTCACACGAACCCCTGTGGCACGGCTATTTTTACCGCTGCCTTGTGTGATGATCTTCTCCACATGGGCGTTGGTACGTAACTCGCCACCATGTTGCTCAATCACTTTGGCGAACGCGTCAACAATTCGGTAGCTGCCGCCTTTAACAACGGGCATGCCACCCGCCACTACTGCGGCAAACGTCAGTTTGCCAATCAGCGCCGAGCTGGCTTCATCAGGCCCTAACCCTGTATGCAGCACCCACGGTGCCATCAACGCACGGCTGAAATCATGCTGTAATTCCCGCTCAGACCAGCGACGAAAACTTTCCACGCCGGATTTAGCGAAATCCAGCAAGCCATCAACCCCGCGTTTGCGCCACTCGGAAAACAGTAATTTGAACATGCCACCACTGTAAGGATTTTGCCCTAATAGACCAAATGTCAGTGCAGCATCTTCGCTAAACAGTTTTTCGGCCATTTGACGAAATGCTAAACCGTCACCGGGGGCGAGAGCATCCAGCTGTTTGGCGGCCTCAGCAATATCTCGCTTTAATGCCACTGATTTTCCATTTGGCTGCACCAATCCAGTGGAATAGTCGCATTGCGCGAATTCCAAACCCTGTTTTTGAAGCAATGGCGCTAACTCTTGGTAGCCAGGGCTACCAACGAACAGTGAATACCAGCAAGAAAGTAGGTCGTGAGTGTAGCCTTCAAATAACGCTTCGGTACGAATACAACCGCCAAGGCGATCGTTACGTTCTAGAACCAAGACCGATTTCCCACGCACCGCCAATAAGGCGGCGCACATCAGCGAGTTCATCCCGCTGCCGACCACGATCACTTGGGGGTTGGATAAGGTCGCCATACCTCACCCCACCAGCGCAAGCACGCGTAATGGGCTGCCCGAGCCGCCTTCAATTTTTAGGGGCGCTGCGACGATCACCACTCCAGTAGCCGGTAGTTGGTCGAGGTTTTTCAAGCATTGCAGGCCGTATTTATTGTTGCCGTGCATTAGCGTGTGGCACGGGTATGGCACAGGCCAGCTGTAAGATTGCCCTGCATCGGTATTGATGGTTTCAACCCCAAAGCCTTTAACGTCACGTTGGTGGATAAGCCATTCAACCGCTTCTTGAGAAGGCCCCGGCGTATGAGCGCCATCTTCGCGCATATTCACATACGCTTCTGGGTTATCGGACTTTTTCGACCAATCTGTACGGAGTAAAACCCATGCCGCTTTTGGAATTTTGCCGTGTTTCTCTTCCCATTTTTGCAGGAAGTCCACAGTTAAGACCCAATCGGGGTTTTGCGCGACTTCTTTACTTGCATCAACCACTACCGCTGGGGCAATAAAGTGGTGGAGCGGGATAGTATCAACGGTGTTTTTTGGCTGATCTTTACCGCTGATCCAGTGAACGGGAGCGTCAAAGTGGGTACCCGTGTGTTCGCCGCAGCTAAAATTATTCCAATACCAAGCGGGGCCGTTTTCATCATAACGGGAGATTTGCTCCATTTTGAATGACCACACTTGCCCAAACTCAGCTGGCAGTTGCAATGCTGGAAATGAAGGCGATAAAGTTTGTGTCAGGTCGATAATCTGAATATTGCCTTTTTGTAACTCGCTGGCGAATGACATCAAAGTTTGCTGTTCCATACTATCTCCTGCGCCTATTGCGCTTCATGTAAGGCGGTAAATGTGCCGCCGTGGAAAACTAAAGGCTTGCCCGTTTCACTACCAATACGGCGCACATGCCCCACCATCAATAAGTGATCGCCAATATGATCCTGCTTGTGGTTTTCACACACTAACGTCACGATCGCGCCGTGTAAGGCGGGGATCCCTTCTGGCGTGATGTGCACGGCGACATCTTCGAATTTATTTTCGACTCGAGGATTAGCAAAACGCATCGCCAACTCTTGGTGATCTTTGCCTAAGATATTGATCGTGAAATGTTGGCAATCACGAAATACCGCGAGGTTGGGTGAATGATTCACTAAACTCCACAACACTAAAGGCGGATCTAACGACAGTGATGCAAATGAGTTGATGGTCAACCCAACGTCACGTCCATCAGGGGTGCGGGTGGTCACAACCGCTACCCCAGTGGGGTAGCAGCCTAGTAAATTGCGTAAAGTTTTCGATTCAAACTCGGTATGACCCCATTCGCTTTCGCACATAAGCGTGTCCTCTGCAATCATCGACATACTGATTTCTCCTACGAAGCGCGAACTTCTTCTTGCATCAGCGATTGAATATACGCATCGCAGGCATGGGCATCGTGCCACCATGGTGCAAGAACCGGTGGATAGTTAAAGGCATTCGCGATGGTGTGCGCTAAGGTTGGCAGCTGTTGCGCTGCGCCTAATGCATTAAGAATGTGTGGCTGTGGCGGCGCTAATAGAGCGTTCGTCCACTCAACAACATGGCGACCGTATTTCCAGAATTGTTCAAACGTCTCATTCATCCATTCCGCGGTATACGGCTTGTCACCACGGGCTAAAATCGCGTCGTAATAGACTTTGCTGGCTTTCGTGGCGTTATTCGATCCTTGTCCAGTGAGTGGATCGTTGGTGACTAATGCATCCCCTAAACCGAAGATAATTTTCCCTGATGGCAGCGTGAGAACTGGCTTACGAACTGTTGGCGCAAAGCGCCCTGCCAGAATACCGTTTTCATCCGTTAGTTCCACATGGCGGCAGCGCTCTGCTTCCCAAGGTAAATAGGTATCGATGATTTTTTTGCTGTAGGCCAAATGCTCTTGTGGCGTACGCGCTTCTCCCCATTGATCCATCGGCCCACCTGGCACACCTTCAAAAACCATGATGTGGCAGTCGCCACTGTTGGTGAGGGATGGGAACACAAAATACTCCCCCACACCCGGTATCAGGTTGAATGAAACTTGTGAAAATTCAGGGGTTGGCAGCATGCCGTGAACATAAGTAAGCGCTAGCGCACGCTGAGGTTTATCGTACGGTGAGCGAGTCGGGTCACGTTCTAGCAGCTTAACGATTTCCCCTTTCCCCCCCGCTAAGATCACTAAATCGTGGGTTTCGGCAAGTTTCTCTAACTCTGCGACGCCCACATCTTCAATCATCAAGTTGCCGCCACGCGCTGCGAATAACTCTAGCCAGTAAGGCATTTTGATGCGCTGATCAACGGCTTGGGCATAGTTATCAATACGTGAGCGCCAGCTAATGGCTTTTTCACCCGCTTTTTCAGGATGCGGGACGGTAAAGCCAATGCCTTCAACGGGTGGGCATTTGTCTTCCCAGAAGTTGATCCCTAAGTCACGCTCAAATTGCAGTGAAATATCGAACATACATTGGCTAGACATTACACGGCCATTTTTCACATCATCTGGGGTACGGTTGGTGGCAACCGTCACGTCATAACCTTTGTCCAGCAGCCCTAATGCCAATGGCATACCCGCCTGACCACCACCTACGATTGCAATACGACGCATAGTGAATTCCTCGATAAAATTAAAATCAGGGTGTCTTATTCTGCAAGACGGGGAATGGCGGGTTTCGCCTGTTCAGGCCCCATGGCGGAGTATCCACCATCGACCGCGTAATCTGCGCCAGTGACAAAACTCGCCAGCTCAGACAATAGGAATGCCACAACTTGAGCCACCTCTTCAGGGTCTCCAACACGTTGTAAAAGGTGATAATCCGCCGCGACGCGGTCGGTTTTTTGGCGGTCGCCGCCAGTCAGTTCGTCCATCACCCGAGACCATGTCCAACCAGGGGAAACGGAATTGACGCGAATGCCGTCGGGGGCATAATCCATCGCTTGGCTACGCGTTACTTCTAGCATGGCGGCTTTCGATGCGGGATAAAGCCAGCGACCTGTTTGCGCCACCGAAGAGGAGATACTGGTGAAGTTAACAATTGCCCCTTTACCCGCTTTGGCTAAATGGGGCTTGGCAAATTGCGCAGCCATCACGGCGCTCACCACGTTGATATTTAATGCCGTTAGCCAGTCTTGACGTGAAGAGGCTTGGCCATCATCCAGATAGGTGGCGGCCAGATTAACCAAAAAATCGAGTTGCCCATATTTTTGCGCAACGCGATCAATGCCTTGCTTTAATTGTTGGTCATCGGTGATATCCACGGGCAGAAAGTCAATATTGGGCTCCGATTGCGCCACACTTTCCCCGTTGGTTTTGTCGATATCGAAAATAGTGACTTTGACCCCATAGGAACATAAGATTTTTGCTACGGTTGCGCCTATTTTGGTTGCACCACCCGTCACGATGGCAATTTTGTTATTCAGACCTTTCATCACTGTGCCCTCTTTGCTCTCATTCGTTCACAAAAAATTAACATGACGAATCATTACGCAAAAAAGGCAAAAATCGGTAGCCCATATGCGCAAAGATTATCCACACAGCGCGGCTATTTGATTAATAACATGATGATAATAATGGATAAATAGCCACATTTTGCAGTGGCTATCCAGATAGTGAAAAGTGTGATTTAAGGACGTTCGAGGATTTGGGCGCCGGAACCTTGGTTGCCTAAGATATCTTCAGGGTTGCGCAAAGGGCAATCTTTGAGAGACAAACAACCACAACCAATACAGTGATCCAATTCATTGCGCAATCGAGTTAACTGTTTGATTCGTCTATCTAATGAGCTTTTCCATTCCGTTGACATCCCTTTCCATTCTTCCGCCGTCAATTTGCTGTTTGCCGGAAACTGACCCAATGCATCTTGGATCTCTTTGAGGGGAATACCGGTACTTTGTGCCACTTTGATAATGGCAATGTAGCGTAAAACCACCGGTGGAAAACGCCGCTGATTTCCTTGTGTTCGGGTACTTTGAATCAGCCCTTTCGCTTCATAAAAATGCACCGTAGAGACCGGAACGCCTGCACGTTTCGCCACTTCCCCTACCGTCAGAGCCCGTGAAAAATCTACCTTTTCAGCGGCAATTTCCCGCTTTTTTATCGTATTCATGGTTTTGCCCACCATTTTTGCTCACCTCCTATTGACCTCAACTTAACTTAAGGTTTTATAGTGCCAGCCTCTTTAATTGTCAATTTAAGATGCCAATCATAATGAATAAAAAAACGCTAACGTTGCTATGTGCAGGGCTTCTCTCCGTAGGTGGGGGAGCCGCCATTTACTCGACTTACGCCAGCTCAGACGATAAGCCGCAAGCGGCTTATCAATATCCTCCAGTGAAAGTGGCTCTTGCTCCCGTCACCTTGGCTAATGCTCCACGCACTTTTTACGGTGTGGGGGAATTAGAAGCAGGTAGTCAGGTGTTTGTGGCCGCAGAAACCAGTGGGCGTATCACCAAAATTGGGTTTGAATCCGGTCAACAGGTCAAAAAAGGGCAATTACTGGTGCAGCTCAATGATGCGGTGGAACGTGCAGATTTAGCCCGCTATCAAGCACAATACCGCAATGCCGCCCGTCTATATGACAGAACCCGTTCTCTGTCTGCGCAACATTTAGTGGCGGAAGCGCAGGTGGATAGCACCCGTGCCGAGCGCGATATGGCGCAGGGGCTGATTCAGCAAACCCAAGCATTGATTGCGCAAAAAGCCATTCATGCCCCATTCGATGGCACCATTGGTATTCGCCAAGTCCATGAAGGGCAATATCTTAGCCCCGGCGAAGCGATAGCCAGCCTTGTGGATACCCAAACGCTGAAGCTGAATTTCTCCTTAGACGAGCAAGCCTCTCCCGAATTGCACCAAGGGCAAGTGGTGGACATCACTGTCGATGCTTACCCCGAAACACCATTTCCTGCCAAAGTGACGGCGATTGATCCATTGATTGGTAAGTCCCGAACGATTGCGTTGCAAGCCACTCTGGATAACAGCAATGGGAAGTTAAAAGCGGGGATGTACGCCAATGTCACGGTAGTGCGACAAGCCAACAATGCGGTACTGACCGTTCCTGAAACCGCAGTCACTTACACCGCTTACGGGGATACCGTGTTTATCGCCGAAGGTACCGGTGATGCCATGACGGTCAAGCGCGTTTCCGTGAAAACGGGGCAGCGTTTTGATGGCAATATTGAAATTGAGCACGGACTTGCGGAAGGCGACCAAGTGGTCAGTTCTGGGCAGCTACGTCTGAATAATGGCTCTGCCATTACCCCTGTTGCTCAAAATACATTATCTGAAACCCCGCAAGGCTCATAAGGACGAACGATGAAATTTACGGACTTGTTTGTGCGCCGACCGGTATTAGCGTTAGTGGTCAGTGCCTTAATTGTGTTGATGGGGCTGTTTGCGCTAAGCAAATTACCCATTCGCCAATATCCTCAGTTAGAAAGCTCGACAATTACTATTACCACCCAATATCCGGGCGCCTCGGCAAAATTAATGCAGGGGTTTGTGACTCAGCCGATTGCCCAAGCGGTCTCTTCCGTTGAAGGGGTCGATTACTTATCATCATCCTCCGTTCAAGGCAGCAGCCTTGTGACCGTGCGCATGGAGCTAAACCGCGATTCCACTCAAGCCCTCACCCAAGTGATGGCAAAAGTCAACCAAGTGCGTTATAAGCTGCCAAAAGAGGCGTATGACCCTGTGATTGAGCTCTCTTCTGGGGAGTCTACCGCCGTCGCTTATATTGGTTTTTCCAGTACCGAACTTTCGATTCCTGCGCTAACCGATTATCTTTCCCGCGTAGTGGAACCGATGTATTCCGCTATTGATGGAGTGGCGAAAGTGCAAGTATTTGGCGGGCAGCAGCTGGCGATGCGTTTATGGTTGGATGCGGATAAACTCGCTGGTCGCGGTATTTCAGCGGCTGAAGTCGCCCAAGCGGTACGCCAAAATAACTATCAAGCGGCTCCCGGTAAAGTGAAGGGAGAGTTTGTCATTTCCAACGTATATGTGAATACCGATTTAACCAATGTGGATGAATTTCGTGATTTGGTGATCCGCAATGATGGTAACGGATTGGTGCGCTTAAAAGATGTGGGCACCATTGAGCTGGGGGCGGCATCTACAGAAACCAGTGGCTTAATGAACGGGGAACCTGCCATTTACTTAGGTTTATTTGCCACCCCAACGGGTAACCCGCTAGTGATTGTAGATGGCATGAATAAGTTAATGCCAGATATCATCAAAACCCTGCCGCCGGGGGTAAAAGTGGAAATGGCCTTTGAAACTTCACGGTTTATTAAGGCCTCCATCGACCAAGTGATCCACACCCTCGTGGAAGCCTTGCTGATTGTTATCGCGGTAATTTATCTGTGCCTAGGTTCGATTCGCAGCGTGATTATTCCCATTCTTGCCATTCCACTATCCATGCTAGGTGCGGCGGCATTGATGATGGCGTTCGGCTTTAGTATTAACTTGCTAACCTTACTGGCGATGGTGCTGGCGATTGGGTTGGTGGTGGATGATGCCATTGTGGTGGTGGAAAACGTGCATCGCCATATTGAAGAGGGAAAATCCCCCGTTCTGGCGGCGTTGATTGGCGCACGTGAGGTAGCAGGTCCCGTTATCGCGATGACTATTACCCTCGCCGCAGTGTATGCGCCGATTGGCTTAATGTCTGGATTAACAGGGGCATTGTTTAAAGAGTTTGCGCTCACGTTAGCGGGCGCGGTGATTGTATCTGGCATCGTGGCGTTAACCCTCTCCCCTGTCATGAGTTCGTTTATGTTGAACTCGAAACAGAATGAAGGGCGCATGGCGCGAATGGCAGAAACCTTCTTCGAAACCCTTGCCCATTACTATACAGCGGTACTGAATTTCTCATTGAAGAACCGCTGGATCACCGGAATTTTAGCTGTCGGTGTCGTGATCAGCCTACCAATGTTGTATCAATCCGCACCGCGAGAGCTGGCGCCAGTTGAAGACCAATCTAGCGTCTTAACGGCGATTAAGTCTCCGCAACATGCCAACCTTGAGTATGTGGAGCGTTTCTCCCGCAAATTACACGATGTGTTTATGGAGCTGCCCGAAACTGAAAGTACGTGGATTATTAACGGCACCGATGGCCCTTCCGCCAGCTTCGGGGGAACAAACTTAACCTCTTGGGAGCAACGGGAGCGCCCTGCGTCAGCGATCCAATCGGATTTACAAAATCGTGTTGGCGATGTGGAAGGTAACAGTATCTTTGTATTCCAGTTACCTGCATTACCCGGCTCTACGGGCGGTTTGCCTATTCAAATGGTACTAAAAAGCCCGCAAGATTATCCGGTACTGTATCGCACCATGGAAGAGATTAAACAGCAAGCTCGTGAAAGTGGCCTGTTTATGGTGGTCGATAGCGACCTCGACTATAACAACCCTGTGGTTGAAGTTCGCATTAATCGTTCAAAAGCCAACAGTTTAGGCATTCGTATGCAGGATATTGGTGAGTCCTTAACGTTGCTAGTGGGTGAGAATTATATCAACCGCTTTGGCATGGATGGACGCTCTTATGATGTGATCCCCCAAAGCCTACGCAGCCAGCGACTGACACCTGAAGCGTTATCCCGCCATTATGTTAAGTCCGAAGATGGCAGCATGATCCCGCTGTCGACGGTGGTGGATATTTCCACGCAAGTAGAGCCGAATAAACTGTCTCAGTTTAATCAGCAAAATGCGGCCATTTTCCAAGCGATCCCTGCTCCGGGCGTCACCTTAGGGCAAGCGGTGGCGTATCTCGATGAGGTAGCCAGCGAACTACCCGCCGGTTTTAGCCATGATTGGCAATCCGATTCGCGCCAATATAAACAAGAAGGAAACACCCTCGCCTTCGCGTTTATGGCGGCGCTGATCATTATCTATCTGGTGCTCGCGGCGCAGTATGAAAGTTTAGTGGATCCGTTGATTATCTTAATTACCGTTCCGCTGTCTATCTGTGGCGCGCTGATCCCGCTGGCGCTGGGTTATGCCACCCTCAATATTTATACCCAAATTGGCTTAGTTACCTTGATAGGGCTTATCAGTAAACACGGGATCTTAATGGTGGAGTTTGCCAATGAGCTGCAAGCTAACGAAGGGTTAGATAAACGCCACGCCATTTTAAAAGCAGCACAAATCCGTTTACGCCCGATTTTGATGACAACGGCGGCAATGGTTATCGGTTTAGTTCCTCTTCTGTTCGCGACTGGCGCCGGAGCAAATAGCCGCTTTGGGCTAGGTCTGGTGATTGTCACTGGCATGCTGGTGGGGACGCTTTTTACCCTGTTTGTGTTGCCAACTATCTATTCCGTTCTGGCACGTAATCACAGTGCGACAGCGTTAACCCCAAGACGTTATGAGCTGGCTGAAGCTAACCGTTTAATTAAACACTCTGAGGAAACGGCACCATGAATTTATCATCGTTAAACCATCTTTCGCTTGTTCCCGTTCGCAAGGAAAAGCGAACAGGTCATGACAGCAAATCAACGGATTTTTCGACTAATCCTATGAGCAACAGTGTGGCAATGATGATGATTTATCATCCTTATCCATCAAGGAATACGCACTCCGACGTCACAAACCGATGGCGTAAATAGTCTCTTAGTTCCCAATACAAAAGAGCCGCATACTTTCGTAGTGCGGCTCTTTTTCAATAGGTTCTCAAGAATAGATCATCAGGCTATTAATTTACTGACCTTCATAGAAAGCCATCACTAACTTGCCTTCTTTAATGATTATCGGGGTACCCGGTAAAGCATCAATGACTTCATTTTGCGAAGCATCCACTACCACCGCGACGTTGCGGTTATTTTGGCTCGCCAGCAAGCTTGGAAGCTGCTCTAAACGGTAAAAACGATTTTCTGCATCAGGGTAATTCAACCCGTAACCTAGCTCACCTGTTTGATACAGCATGGTAATGTCATCGCGTTTTAGTACCCAAGCCAACGCAGTGCCTAATCCCACATTATTGGTTAAGAGTATCGCGCGGTTTTGTAGCTGATCTTGGTATTTAGTTAGCACGCCTTGCGGGGTGTTATTGCTCTCAATGTATTTAGGGATCACATGCCCAATACTGAGGCTGAGCACTAACGTACAGGCAGCGGCCAATGACCAGAATTTACGGTTAAATGACACCACACCCATCACAGCCCAAAATAGAAATGCTCCTGCGGCAATCCACATTTTGTAGCTTTCATCCCCTTGATATAAATTCATTTTAGGGAAGTAAGGGTAGGCAATAAATGCCCCTGCCGCCGCGATACCCAGCGTAATGTTTATCAGCGCATTCAGACGAATGGTAGCCACTTTATTCTGGGTTAAAATCTGCTGCAAATAGGATGCCATCAAAATCGCGATAGGTGCGATGCACGGCAGAATATAGGTGAGTAGCTTCCCTTTAGTGACACTAAAAAATAGGAAAGGTAGCGCCGCCCACAATAAGAAATAAAGGTTCATGCCTCTCGCGCGAACTGCATGTGCAAGGGATGAGAAGAGGTAACCTAACCACGGAAGCACTGCCGCCAATAAAATCGGCATATAGAACCAGAACGGAGATTTGTTTTGTGCGTTATCCGCCATAAAACGCTGAATATGCTCAACCCAGAAAAAGTAGCTCCAGAAATCTGGCTCTAGGCTGGCAATCGTGAGCGCCCACGGTAAGCAAACTAACACGGCGACAAGAATCGAAATTAATGCGTACAGGCAGACGTCTTTGAGCTTTCTGAAGTAAATTGCGCTAACGGAACACACTAAAACGGGAAGCACTAAGACTAAAAAGCCTTTTGTCATGACCCCTAAGCCGCATGCCACGCCAATCAGAATATAGGCATACAATTTATGAGTGCGTTGTGTCGTGGTTATCCCCCATTGGAAAAAGAAGATAATCATCGTAATAAAGGCGGTCACAATTGGGTCAAGGATATTGTATGTCCCAATGGTCAAAATCATAAACATGGAAAGATAAATAAGCACCGCATTAAACGCGAGGTCTTTATTTTTCCATGCCATCTTTGCGCTGAGATAAACAAATAACCCGCTGATCAGGGTGCTAAACACCACGCCTAATCGAACCGAGACATTGTTTTCACCAAATAGCATTTGGAAGAAAGAACCGACCCAATAACCAAAAATCGGTTTTTCAAAATAGCGGATACCAAGCAGCTCAGGTACGCTCCAATGGCTACTTAATATCAGCTCACGGCTGATTTCTGCATAGCGTAGCTCATCGGGTTGCCATAGCATTCGTCCATTGAGAGGAAGAAAATAGGTTATGAGTACAAAACCGAATAATAGGCACCACTTAAAGTAGGCAACTTTATTATTTGCCATCATCATTTAATCTCAACCATTATTGTCATAAATATTTAATAATTATTATTTTCGCCGAAGCTTCAGGCGCTTTTGATTAATCAAATCAGGGTTCTATTATCGTTAGTTCGACTAAACCCAGTATAAACCAATAAACATTTTCGTATTTCATACGCCCATATGAGATAAACAATCAATAAATGAATATTTTATTTCAACATTAAGATAACAGGATGAGCTGCTTGTTAAGACTCGATTAAAAAACAATAGTTCAGCAATTTCCATTTATTTTTAACAGAATGAAAAATAAATTAAAAAACAGTGCTGATTGCGAATAGTTATTAATCCTAGAAAGAAGAATAAACCTCAATAGTTAATCACGTAGGAAACAATAAAGGCAGTTATTGCAATATATTCTTCACAATAACCACCTTTATTTATCGGTAGCTGCTTAACAAGATTTACTTAGCTGCATCCAAGGCTTGAATTAAGTCAGCAAGAATGTCATCGATATGTTCAATACCAATGGATAAACGGATCATATCGCGCGATACCCCTGCACGTGCTAGCTCCGCATCATTTAATTGACGATGGGTGGTAGATGCTGGATGGCACGCTAATGATTTTGCATCTCCAATATTGACCAAACGAACAATCAGGTTCAGTGCATCAATAAAACGCGCACCGGCTTCCTGCCCGCCTTTGATCCCAAAAGACATGATACTGGCAGGTTTACCTTGCATATATTTTTGCGCAAGTGCGTGCTCAGGGTTGCTTGGCAGACCCGCATATTTTACCCATGCCACTTGAGGATGATTTTCGAGGAATTGAGCCACTTTCAATGCGTTTTCAGTATGGCGTTCCATTCTTAATGCGAGTGTTTCCAGACCTTGTAAGATCAAGAAGGCGTTAAATGGCGATAATGCTGCTCCCGTCCCACGCAGCGGTGCTACGCGACAACGGGCAATAAAAGCCGCCGCACCGAAGTGCTCAGTATAACTGACGCCGTGATAGGCGATATCAGGCTCAACTAGCAGAGAAAAACGCTCTGCGTGCTCCGCCCACGGGAATTTACCTGAATCAATCACCATTCCGCCGATTGAGGTGCCGTGACCACCAATATATTTAGTTAACGAGTGCACCACGATGTCCGCACCGTGTTCAAATGGGCGGCATAAATACGGGGTCGCTACGGTATTGTCGACAATCAGAGGTACGCCATGGCGATGCGCAACCTCTGCCAGCGCCGCAAGGTCAACAATAAAGCCCGCAGGGTTAGAGATAGATTCACAGAAAACGGCTTTTGTTTTCTCATCAATCAGGGCTTCTAGTGCAGTTAAATCATCGTGTTCAGCAAAACGGGTTTCGATACCAAGGCGCGGCAGAGTATGCGCCAGCAAGTTATACGTACCGCCATACAGTTTTGCCACAGAAACAATGTTATCGCCGACTTGGGCAATAGTTTGAATTGCATAGGTGATAGCCGCCATTCCAGACGCCACCGCCAGTCCGGCAATACCCCCTTCAAGAGCAGCAACACGCTTTTCGAGCACATCATTGGTCGGGTTCATAATGCGGGTATAGATATTACCTGCAACTTTTAAGTCGAACAGATCCGCGCCGTGTTGTGTATCGTCAAATGCATAAGAGGTGGTTTGATAAATAGGCACCGCGACAGACTTGGTTGTAGGGTCTGGAGAATAGCCTGCGTGGATTGATAATGTTTCTAATTTCATTGCGTTATCCTTGTTATACCCGCACTGCCAATTGAATGGGTTCTTGTTTTTATTTCACGGTACTTATTATTTCACGGCAGTCCTTTCCAATATCCCCCAAGTAGATCCCTCACACAACCATCTAGACTTGAAATAATTTCATCTATAGTTATTCACAAAATAAATAAGCCCACTTTAGAAACAAAAAAACCCATATTGCCGAAGCAATATGGGTCTCGGTACAACTGAATTTAATTACGCGAACGCGCCATAAATCACAGAGGTAATTGATGCTAAACCGCATAGCAGCGTAAAGATTTGCGCTGGCTTAGAGGTACTGAACGGCTTCATTGCAGGAACAATACGCATCGCCACAACTGGCAGAATGAACAGGATTGCCGCAATCATTGGAGCACCCATGGTTTCAATCATACCTAAGATACTTGGGTTGATAATCGCGACGATCCACGTGGTGATCACGATGAACAGTAAAGAGATTAATTCAATTTTCTTCACAGAAACTGAAGAGCGTGATTTCACTAAACCAACCAGACCTTCGTGCGCACCTAAGAAGTGACCAAAGTAACTAGAAACGATAGCGGCGAATGCCACGATAGGCCCTAAGTAAGACAGGATTGGTGATGGGTTAATGTTCGCAATATGGGATAACACGCTGATGTTTTCTTTCTTCGCGATTTCTAACTCAGCTGGGCTCAGTGACAGTACTACAGAGAATACGAAGAACATCACGAAGCCAGTTAGCATAAATGCTGCACCGCCAGTGATCATGTCAGTTTTAATCACGGCTTGGTCACCAAATTGCTGACGTTGGTCTTTTGCAAATTGGCTGATGATTGGGCTGTGGTTAAAAGAGAATACGATGATAGGAATTGCCATCCAGACAACAATCGGCATTGCGCTCCAATCTGGTGCGACTTCTAACATCGACGTATTCCACTCAGGGATCAGGTACAGAGACAATGCTAATAAGATGAAGACTAATGGATAAACCATCATAGAAGTGAGTTTCAGCATTAAATCACGACCGAATACCACACCTGCGGTCATTGCTGCAATTAACACTCCAGACAGCAACCAACGTGGCAGTGGGTCCATACCAATTTGGTTCACTAAGAATGAGTCTACTGTGTTAGTGATACCCACGCCGTAAATTAATACGATTGGGTAAATCGCAAAGAAATAAGCAAAAGTGATGATATTCGCGCCTGTTTTACCGAAATGTTCTTCCACAGTATCGGTGATATCAGCATCGTGTTTCTTAGCCGATAAAACAAAACGCGCTAACCCTTTATGAGCTAACCAAATCATTGGTGTTGCAATTAAAGCTAATACAACTAATGGCCAGAAACCACCCGCGCCAGCTTTAATTGGCAGAAAAAGAACCCCCGCACCAACGGCGGTACCAAAAAGAGATAATACCCAAGTGAAGTCTTTATACGTCCACTTACTAGCAGGTTTGTCTGTCGTGTTTACTGCGGTTTTTATTGTGCTCATACCGTCACTTCATCGTTTTAAAATGGATAAAAAAAGATGCGCGAATTTTGCATTAAATGCGTTAGAGCAACTAGCTTATTTTGATTAATCTTTCTGGCTTTTTGGTGTAGATCTCATATCTGAATCTAAAAAAATGACAATTTGTTAATAATCGCAAATAAATTTTTATCATTTGATTGAAAATACCCAAACACCACATCAAAAAAGCGTAGAGTTTTTTTCTTTTAAACCTAAGTATTAACCGAAATAAATATCGATAAAAAAATGGCTAGAATAATTTCTAGCCATTTTAGATGGAGAAATACCTATTTTGTTACAAATAAACAGGCACTAAAATCTCGGTAGCAATCACAACAACGATAAGCCCAACTAATACAGGAACCGAGGTTCTTTTCACCACTTCAAACGGTGAAATCTTCGCCATCCCCGATACCGCAACCACCACCCCAGAAACCGGTGATAATGTACGACCTAAGTTAGATGCCTGTAACATTGGGATGACAAGGTAAGCTGGGTTGACGCCCATTTGCTTCGCTAAGTGAGGGATCAATTCAACGAATGCGTAGAATGGTGCGTTACCAGAACCTGTCGTCATCGCCGCTAACATGGTGATCACCACCAGCGCAATCATCATCACAATCGCGCCTGAACCAAAGGATTGTGCTAAGTCGATCAAACCTTTAATAAAGCCTATGGTGCTTAGACCCTGCGCGAAGACGCCGGCTGCCACTAACAGCATCACGACGGTTGCAAACGCATCCGCCATGCCTCTATAGCAAACTTCTAATCCGCCATAAACATGTTTTGCACTGAAGCTACGAATAAATTCAATGATTGCAGCCATGATAATACAGCCAACAATAATGGTGACGATATGTAGTTCAGGTGCCCATTTACCATCAAACACTAATACACCGATGATTGGGGTAAACGGTAAAATCGCGTAGAAACCCGGTGCGTGGGTTTTGATTTCATTCACATCCAGCATTTCGGTTTTAACGTGCTCTTTTCTATCCAGAAAACGCTGCCAGAAGAAGTGAGCCACTGACATCGCAACAATGGCAGCGATGGAGATAGGCAGTGTGGTTTTGAATGCGAAATCAATCAGAGGCATTTCCGCTGCTTTCGCCGCTAAGATAACGTCTCCAGACGTTGGTGCCAGAATGATAGCGGCGGGTGACGCACAGATAGCCGCTGCTGCGCCACGGCTGATCCCGACGTTAACCATCACAGGGAACAGGGTTGCCATCAATAACACCCCTAAACCTGTTGCCGATGAAACTGCCAGTGACATCAAGCAAGCAACAATATACGCCGCAACCATCAATAAGTATGGGGAGTTGATCATTTTCAATGGCTTGGAGGCAATTTTAACCACCACGTCATTCGCACCAATGTGAGTCATATAAGACGCAAACCCACACAGCACCATGATCATCATACCGAGGTCACCACCTCGGCTCATTAATAAGAACTTGATGTATTCCAGAATATCAGTAACGCGCCATCCCGTTGCTTTCACTGATTCTGGTAAAATGCTTTTACCCATTAACGCGGTAATAATCAGGAGTAAAATACCCCCCGTCATTAATACCCCTGTTGCAGAGTAACCCTTTATTATATAGCGCCCAACTCCAACGGCGACCAATACGCCTATTAAGAGCTCAATCATGTGTTTCTCCTGCCCGTCTCATTTTGTAATTATTGGAGGTACTCTGCCTAAAAAAAAAGCGAAATACACTGATAATGATCATAGTGGACAATATTTTTAATCTAGAAATAGATAAAAACACAAGTCAAAAAAATATTATTTTTTGACTAAGCAAAAGAAATGAAACTCAGGGGCGTTAATCATTTAAACTAAAGTCAAATAATAGTCATTTGAACGATATTAAATGGCGTGATTATTCACATAATGACAATCATAAATAATGTAGGATTAACTGCAAAAATTAGCGCGAGAATAACTCAAATATCATGTCACCAAAAAAACCTCGGTATTGCAGATAACGAATTTGTTTACCCTTCTCTTTAAAGTCAGTTGGGATTTCATCACCAAATTTTTTACTACGCACCTCTGATGCCTTTTCAAACCAATCCACATCAAGCTCGGCAAAATGGTGTTCGACTAATGTCTCGGAAAATCCTTTTTGGCGCATTTCTTGTTTGATCCGCAAAGGTCCATAACCTTTACGCGCATACCCCTGCAATAACAGCGACACCACGCGGTCATCATCCAGAAAATGCTGCTCACTCAGTTTGTCTAACACCCCTTCAATCAACTGCTCATCGATAATGCCTTCATTTTTCTCATACATACGGCGCTTCATACGGGCAAATAACTCCGCTTTGCCATAATCGCGTCTGGAAAGTAAAAATAGGGCGTATTGGTACAGTTCAGGTTGGGTCATTGTCGCATTTAACTCATTAAAAAGGGCACTGAATTCAGTGCCCTATTTGCATTAGTCAATCAAGATAGATTAATGCACTTGAGCACCACTAAGAAGTTTATAGATTGTATCAGGAGTATAGCTACCGTCCTGATAATAAATAGTCCAATCCGTGATATGGTCACGCGTTAGCGGATAAACGCCTCCCTCTTCCATGGTTTCTACGTAAAATGGGTGGTTAATCAAGCGGCCTTCAAATTGGTCACCGTTCCATGTCAACGGCTCAAACCACATATGTTCGTGTCCCTCGTCGCCATCTTCATCTTGATAACTAATGCCGCATTTGACTAGGAAGCGCCACTCTGATTCTTCCTCTTCTTCCGATTTTCCGAGTAGCTTCGCAAATAACCCTTTTTTCGGTGTGACCGGTTTTGGACCATAGTTATCTAACATATGGGTGAAATATTCCCAACGCAGTCTGGCTTTGCTGGACATATCCGCCGTTTCTTCATCGGTACGCATAAACATCATCGCATTTTGGTCTTCAAACCCTTCGAAGAAACTTTCCAATGTTGGGTTTTCTTGAGTAACACGGAATAACATTACGGACGGATGCTGGTGAGATTCGTCACGATCGTGCCAATCCCCCATAAAGCGCTCAGAGCTCATATCACCAAACTCGAAGTTCATCTCTTCCAGTGGTTTTAAATTATCAATCGGTGTAGAGGTTCCTACATGAAGGAGACCTTCTTCAAAAGGCACCGCCACTAAATACTCATAGCCGGTTTGTGTTTGCCCAATGAAAATCGGTTCATTAAAGTCGATTTTTCCGTTAGTAATGCTGTTGTTCACAAAGCTCCAGAACAACTCAGGGATCCCATAATAAGACGCAATCGGGTGTGGAATAATAATTTCCGCTTCCGATAAACCGCAACGTGCTAAACCATGAGTATGGAACCAATATTTGGTTGGCGCGGAATCTTCTGAGTTTTCATCGTGATCGTAAATGGCATGTACCACATACAGAGAATCAATGCTTGGCATTAAATCGTCGATTAACTGGAAGTTAAGCCATTCACGGGTAAAGACTTTACCTGCGGCAGAAATATCCAAGCCCAGTAATAAATCAGGTACTAAAATTTGGATAATTTTAAGCTGCTGTAAGTAGCTCACCAAAGGCTTTTCTTGGAATAGGCATTCAACCACCACCGCTTGAGGCGCATTGCTCGCTTCGGCATACAGCTCTTGGCTAATAGGATCTGTCGCGAAATACGGGTTGATGGTGTATTCCGGGTCGCTTTCCACAAGCGAAACGTAAAAACGTAACTCTTCTTCACCACGTTTGCAGGTAAAGAAGAAACCACCGCCTTCTTCATCAGGCAGGTAGTCGATTTCCCCTTCAGTAAAATAGGTTTGCTCTTCCAGACGCTGTTCAAGTTGTAGGGAGGTCAGCTCTGACGCAGGGATTGCCACCATCATCGAGGCTTCTTTTTCCCCGTTTCCAGCAGCAATATCAAGGTATTGTTGTTTATTGTTCACTATTTTGCCCTGTTATTTATTATCTTACCGGAGGATATCAGCTTATATTCGGTAAGAATATTGTGATTATTCTTAACCCAATCAGATAGGCGTTTAATCTCTCATATTTAAACTAGGAGCACCAATCATCATTATTTGATGCGACGTAATTCCACTTTTCATCCCGTATTCACTAGGGCACAATGAGAATCAGCATCACCCATATAGTTGGTGGGTGAAATAATCCTTTCTTATATATAGGTTTTGAAAATAGAGGTTTTACAACATGGCTGATTTATCTGAGAAGCAAAAAGAATATATTGATGACCTCGCGATGCAGCGCGTTTTTGATATGAATAATGATGATGTCTTAATTAATGCGCTGGAACAAAAAATCCACAACATGGAAGCGCATTTAAAAGACTACTTCCATGAGCGTGTTCAGTTTCATCAGAAAAACAGCAAATAATACTGTTCTTATTCTAATGTGTGCTGAAATACCCAGAGTTTCAGCACTCTCTTTAGCACTTCAATAGCATCTTCCTAATATTTTAATCACATCCATCATATTGATAATAATACGCATTCATTGGTAGCGAAATATCATTAAAATAGCACCATGAGCCATATTATCAATTACAATATATGCTAAGCTTCCATCGATAATTGTAAGCCAATTAAATTAAGATAATTTATTATTTCCTTCATTCTATTCTACTAATCATTGAGTCCATTATGACACGCATTCAATATAGCGCAGCGCTGCTACTTTCCTCTTGTCTGGTTGCCCCCGCCAGCTTTGCCGATAGTGATACACCACTATTTTCATTAAGCATGAGCGAATCTGGCGTTCCTAAAGCGAATAACGAAGGCGGAGTGACTCGTTCATCGACGACTGAATCCCGTATTTTACCTTTTTGGGGAGATGAAGCACGCGCTCAGGGCTATGACTTACCGCAGCCTTTTGGGGTCAGTTATGGCTATATGAATCTGCGTCAGGATGTTGTAGTGGATAAGATTGGATTTAAATCAGATTCACTTATCGAGATTGGCAAATTTGCTCAGTTTGATCTCAATCGAGACTTAGATATTCAAACGGGACATACTCGCAGTAAAAGTGAATCCCAAATGTTGAAATTAGATGCGTGGGTCTTCCCCTTTATGAACGTCTATGGGGTATACGGAAAAACCAAGGGCAACTCCAATACGAATCTAACCAATATTGATGCTAATGTAAAAATATTGGGTAAATACAGGAAGATACATGTTGGCAGCGATATTCCTTTTGAACTCAAATATGACGGAAAATCCTACGGTGGAGGGGTGACCTTCGCCGGGGCTTATAACCAATTTTTCTCAACCTTGGATCTTAACTATACACAAACCAACTTAGACATTATTGATGGGGATATTAAAGCATTAGTCATTACCCCGCGTATTGGATATGAATTTGTTTTTGAACCATTATTTGCAGGTCAAGGCAATACTAAAGTCCAAGTTTGGACAGGAGCAATGTATCAAGATATCACTCAACGTTTTAAAGGTGATATAAGTAAACTAGATTTACCACCAGAACTTGCCAAAATGTTTAATAATCCATTAGTGAAAGATCAACTCTCTGGTGCAAAATTCGATGTTGAACAACACCTTGCCCATAAATGGAACAATACCGTCGGTGCTCGCGTTGAGTTAACTCGTAACTTTAACGTCCTTACCGAAATTGGTTTTAATAACCGTAACAGCTTCTTTATTTCAGGCGAGTTCCGTTTTTAATGTTACAACAGAAATACCTGCGTAGGCTGACACTCCTCAGCCTTATCTTTGCCTTCTCCTCGCAAGCACAAATCCTTCCTGAACGGGAAAAAATTGATGGTTGGCTCAGCGAACTTGGGGGCGAAAACAGCTTTGATGAATCCAAAACTATCGACTGGGGCGTTTTACCGGGGCCTTTTTATACCCCTGAAATGGGATTAGGTGTCGGAACCGCTTTAGTGGGCTTGTATCGTCTCGACAAACAAGACACTAAAACTCAGCCCTCTTCGATTGGGTTAAGTGGTTTTGCATCATCCACAGGTGCTTTTGGACTCAACTTCACTAACTACAACTTTGTAGATAGTGACCAATGGCGACTGTTTGTCTCCGGCACCATTAATAATGTTCCGACGTATTATTGGGGCAAAGGATACGCAGCGGGTAAAAAAGAGAGTAATAAAGAAAAATATCATTCTCAAGAGTTCAAAATCACCCCAAGGGCTTTATACAAGCTAACCGATGCCACCTATGTGGGACTGGGATGGAATTTTTCGTCGATCAATGCCAGCGACCCCGATGAAGGCGCAAAAGCTTACTTCTCGCAGTCAGTTGGCGGTCGTTCGGTTATTAGCTCAGGCATCAGCGCCTATTATAGCTATGACACCCGAGACTTTTTACCCAACGCACACCATGGGCAAACACTCGAGGTCATCTATACTTATTTTTCACCAAACTTCGGTAGTGATACCCGTTTTCAAGCGACCCAGTTGCAATATGCCTATTACCATGAGCTCACAGAAAAAACTGTCGTAGCCGTTGATAACTATGCCCGTTTTACCACGGGAGATGTGCCATGGAACCAGCTTTCTTTATTAGGTAACAGTAACCGCATGCGGGGTTACTATGAAGGGCGCTATCGGGACAACAATATTTTTACGAGTCAAATCGAGTTGCGCCATAAATTAGACTGGCGGCACGGGGTTGTTGGCTGGTTAGGCACAGGAACCATGAGCGACTCTCCCTCAGAGTTAGGTGCTGGACACTGGCTACCAAGTGCCGGAGTGGGTTATCGTTTTGAATTTAAGCCTCGGATGAATGTGAGACTGGATTTTGGTGTTGGTCGCAACAGTACGGGGGTCTATTTCCAAGTTGGTGAGTCTTTCTAATGTTTAAGCTGCTAATAACTTCATGTTTTTTATTTATGCTCGTCGCCTGCCAAACTCGCGAAGAACTGAACCTACCTGCAGCGAATCTTAATCTAGATACGACTTCTAACGAGGAAGCATCCCAAGCGTGGCCTATTCTACAAGATCTCAAAGCCCCTCAAGGACTTCGAGCCTGCTGCGCTTTTGGCTATGACCTGCAAGCCGAAGTGGCAGGTATCCCCGTTCCTTTTTATACCATCGACAACATTGTGGAAGCCGATAATCTCGGTGAGCACCATTATAATGATAGTTACTTGGCCGCCACCGCAGGTCTAATGGGGATCAGTAACGAAAAAGTGGGGCTTATCTATACCATAGATGGTGGGTTTATTGATATTGCCCATGTTCGAGATACCGCCGACTATACGTTATATCTCTTTAGCCAGATTTACCCAAAGCTGGGTGAAGAGTGGACATTAACTCTCAGCGATGAACTCGCGAGCAGACAAATCCATTTTTCCGCCTTTACACCACCAGTCTCCCCCGCAGAGCGCTACACGTTAAGTACCTATCTAGCGGCCAAACTCGCGTTTCAGTTAGCCGCTTGGCATGAAATTGCACAATGGTATGGTTATCAATCGGTTCCCGGTTTTTCTGAGGGGATATCCGCCTTCTCTCCCGAAGACTTATATTCCAACTTAGTGGGTGCAAGGCTGGCGAGCTCGCTGATTTTACAAGGTCGTGCTGAGTCACTTGCGATATTCTCGCAATCGCTCGAAGCACTGCTTCCTATTGCATTACATCAACTTGGGGCTCAAGAAAAACCCTTAACTCGCCATGCATTTAACAAAATTGATGGGCTTTGGTGGAATAGTTCGAAGCGTGTTCCAGATAAATTTTTAGTGCTCACGCGCGATTATGATACCACCGATAACCGCTATCCATTTTTACCTACTCAGGCTGTAGCAACTTTAGGGCTAAAACTCAGTTTGCCGTCGGAATATGCAGGATTTACGTTATCCTCTCTCGCACAGTTTCGCTTAGTCCCCACCGATCATATGGCACAACTTCCTATTCCAGAAACATATTGGACAGTTGATGATTTCAAACGGCTCGCTGAGAATGCAAAAATTGAAGATCAGAAACAGCAAACTGTGCCATTCAACGACTAAAAAGGTCGTCGATCAATAGTAATATTTAGCTGAAACAAAAGGTCAAAAAACGGTCTTTTTTTTGACCTTTTCACGCATTGAAAGTCGATTTAGATTCTGTATTTTTAACAACCAATACCACTCATAAAATGCGAAACACCCCATTTTGTTTAAAATTTAGACTGCTGATTGGTTATTTTTTAAACATAATACCCCTACAATACACCTGTCAATTGTTTGAAAACCAATCAAATTTAGCTTAAATCAGATGATTACAGAATGAAATCAAAAACAAAAATTGATAAATACAGCATTGAAAATATAAATAATGCAATTATATATAATCTAAAATCATTAAGTTAAAATAAATCAACACTTAATGACATACTAATACAGAAATTTAGTTAATGTGAGTCGGATAAAGGTAGCTCGTGAAAAATTATTCTGCTACCATTCGCTCGATTTTTGTTCAGAGAAACATAGGAGAAGCAAATGCCCTCTCGAACGATGAGGACAAACGCCGTCTTCGCTTTCTTATTTTTACTTTTGTTTTCGGGCCTCAGTTTTGGCTCCACCAGTACCAGTACGATGCTTAAAAAAGACTTCACACTGAAGTCGGCACAAAACTCAAATCAAGCAGAAACACCACTGCCTGATATGCGTAAATACCCGTCTGGTACTCCACGTAAGAAAGCGTTTTTGAAAACGATTGTCCCGGTGATTGAAAAAGTCAATCAACAGATTATGGAAGAGCGTAACTGGCTGCTTTCCGTGCGCACGAACACCAAATGGAGCGCCCAAGAGCTACGTCGCCTAACCCAGATCTGCGATAGTTATGGCATCAGTTGCAGCAACCCAAAACGTATTAATTGGGATAAGCTGTTAAGTCGTGTAGACATCATGCCAACACATTTAGTTGCGACACAAGCGGCTACAGAGTCTGGTTGGGGTACTTCTCAGCTTGCTCTACAAAACGGAAATTTATTTGGTATGCGCTGTGGTAGCGGTTGCCAAGTTAGCAAAGGAAAGATCAAAGGCTACTCAGCTTACGCTTCTGTTGAAGCAACAGTGACTGCCTATATGAAGAACATGAATACCCATAACGCGTATGAGTCTTTACGTCACTCGCGTGCTAAACAGCGTCAATCACAAGATGAGTTAGACTCCGTCAAGCTGATTAACGATATGAAAGGGTACTCAGAGTTAGGTTCATCATATAACCGCTATTTGAAAGAGATGTACGCGAGCAACGAAGAATTGATTACACAAGCTCAAAAAAGAGCAGCGACTCGCAGCTAATTTTAGTATCTACACACCAGGTACACAGTATAAAAATCCACTTTTTCGAAAGTGGATTTTTTTTTGCATATTTTCCCATCCACTCGAAATATGACAACCCACCCCGCCCCAGCTATACTTCTTAGACTTTGAATCTTGAATCTTGAACTTTGAACTTTGAACTTTGAACTTTGAACTTTGAACTTTGAATCTTACATAACTTATTTTCCTTATCCCCTATTTACTCTAAATAATTCGGGTTTTAGGTAGGCGGCAAGAGAAGATATCCCTAGGAGCATACATAAGTATGTGACTAGGGTAGCTGAGCGCAGCCAACACCCCTAAAATTCGAAGTATGACGAGTAAATTGAAATATGACGAAATTCTGATTGCATAGGGAAAAAGAATAAATATTATAACGCTCCATAACAAATAACACCTGAGTCTAATATGAATTTCTTCTCATTTGAGTTTCTTGGCTCTTTTTTAGTTTTTTTTCTTATTTATTGGGGCTGCCAACCCAGCTCTAAATTGCAGAATGGGTTGCTCATCACAGCAAGTTATTTCTTTGTCTACTCATTTAGCCCTGACTTTGCCTATATTCTGTTTGGCTACACGTTATTTATCTATTTGCTCACCAACTGGGCAACGGTTTGGTTATCTAACCGATGGATATATTCATTATTAGCTGTCGGGATCATTGGCTGCTTTACCGCATTTAAATATTATTCTTTCTTCCAAGAAACTATTCAGCAAACCCTCGATAAGTTTGGATTTAGCGTTGGACTGCCTGTTCTGGAACTGCTGGCACCATTGGGGCTCTCTTTCTACGCCTTCCACTCCGTCAGCTATACCGTTTCGGTATGTCGCAAAGAAATTGAAAAAGCCGACTTTTTTGACGTCGTATTATATTTGGCTTTTTTCCCAAGTATCGTGGCGGGTCCAATTAACCGTGCGAAAAACTTTTTACCGCAAATTCAAGCGGAAAGCCGCGTTATTCTCGACTCTCGCCGCGCCATTTTGTTAATTAGCTTAGCACTGGTAAAACTGTTTCTATTCAGCTCTTACCTTGCTGAAAACTACGTTAATCCGGTATTTGATGCTCCCGCAGGCTTTAGTGCAGGGGAAATATTAATTGCCACCTACGCTTACGCGTGGAATATCTATTTTAACTTCTCCGGTTATACCAACTTAGTCACGGGGATTGCATTGCTATTAGGTTTTAGAGTGCCACTTAACTTTAATGCCCCATACTTAGCCACCAACTTGCAAGATTTCTGGAAACGTTGGCATATCAGTTTATCGACCTTCATCATGGACTATATCTATATTCCATTGGGCGGCAGCCGCAAAGGCTTTGTGCGCAAAAATATCAACGTATTAACTGCAATGTTAATTTCAGGTTTGTGGCATGGCGCAGCAATGACGTTTGTTATTTGGGGTGCGATCCATGGCTTAGGAACGGTAATTTTTAATATTAAAACTGAGCTAATGAAAAAACTGGGGAGAACCCACTTAATTCCCAACGCCCACGTTTCAAAATTACTTGCACGAATTCTGACTTTCCATTTTGTCTGCTTTGCATGGATTTTCTTCCGTAGCCCATCGTTTGATGATGCGCTGGTGATGCTCAATCAATTTGTTGAACCTGGATTTATCGCCTCAATTAGCGCGAACCTCGGATTGCTGATTGCATTCTGGTTACTGTTCCTCGCCTACCCTTATTTTGTTCAAGGCTATCAGTATGTAGCCAAGAAATATCAAGATATCGCTTGGTACTATTACCCAATCCCATTAGCCATCGTATTGACGATTATGTTTATGCTTTCACCTTCGGGAATGCCAGGATTTATCTATGCTAACTTCTGAGTTTAAAAATAACCTGAAAAAAACCGGACAAGTGGTGCTGATTGTCATCATCACGGGCTTGCTACTGATTTGGTTAAACCAAAGCTCCTTAGAGCGATTCTGGCAGCAAAAGTATCACCAAGATACCCCATGGGCGAAAATCAGCGGAAACCCTGTCTGGGATTACGGGAGCGCGTTACATGATGGTGTCCAAGAAGCGGGGGCAACTTTTGCCTATCACGCGTCTGGGCAAAAGGCTGCCGAAGATAAACTTGCCGCCCAAATGGCCGCTAACCACAAAACGTTAGTTTTCCCGCAAGATTTCCGTGTCGGGCTACACTTTGTTAATGGTTATATTCATCCTGCAGAGAGCTTATCGGTCACGTTCCCTGAGTTATTAAAACGCCCTCAAGCCCGCGCTAAAATTCCGGGACGAACTTTTGCTGGCGTGACTATTGCGCAACCTGAAGGACCTGTTGTTCAAAAACAGATAGCCAATATTGCTGCGGGGGATCAGGTATTGTTTGCAGGGGACTCCATGATGCAGGGTGTCGCTCCCCATGTTAAAAACATGCTGTTGAAAAAGTATAATATTGAGAGTATTAACTTAAGTAAGCAGAGTACGGGTCTTGCGTACCCTAAATTCTTTAACTGGCCAGATACCATTGCCAAAGCATTAAACGATAACCCGAACATTAAAGTCTTAGTGGTATTTTTAGGGCCTAATGACCCGTGGGATATGCCACCACAATCGGGCTATAAGTATGTGAAATTCAAGAGTGAAGAGTGGGAACAAACCTATCGCTCGCGTATCAGTGAAATTCTCTCCACCGCACGCCAACATCATGTCGATGTGATTTGGGTGGGTCCACCGAATATGCGTAAAAACACCCTTTCCGATGGAATGAAGTTCCTACGCGGTCTCTACCAAACCGAAGTTGCAAAATATGGCGAAATGTACATTTCTGCCAATGACGTCTTTAAATATAAAAATGACGACTATTCCGACTATATTGGGGATGGTAGCAATGCTATAAAATTGCGCAGTGGTGATGGGATCCATTTCAGTGGTAAAGGGCAGCAAATGATTGCCGAAAGCGTATTTTCACTGATCCATTTCGAAGAGGAAAACAAGGAACCTCATGAAACTGAACAACCAGAATCAGGTCAAGAGCAAGCTACTCACAGCTAGTGTTATTACCCTGCTGTCATTAGGCTTAGTCTCTTGTCAAACCCCTGATACTAAACGCGGCAAAACGTCGCAAACTCAGTGGCAAGCGCCTACAGAGCAAGGGCAGTTAGTCAATAACGGTGAACCCAATTTAAGCCAATTGGCATCTAAGCTGCGCCAAGGTGGCCAACAAGTCCATATCGTCCAGATAGGGGATTCACACACGGCTGCCGATTTTTTCACGGGTGAATTAAGAGCATTGTTCCAACAACGCTATGGAGATGCAGGCCCTGGTTTTGTACCGCCAATTTCGGTACCGGGTCAACGCACCGCCACCATTAATCGCGTCAGTGATAAGTCGGATTGGTCACTTTCCAGTAGCCGTAAAGACGAGCGTTTTGACTACCCGTTAGGTGGTTTGATAGCGGAGCCACAAGGCAGCAAGAGCAATGTGTTATTAAAACCGCTGCAGCCTGTCCAAAATAGTTATCGCTTACAAGCACTGTACCAAAGCTCAAATGGTGCCCAGATGCAGGTTTCGCCATCCTCGTCTTCGACGGTTGCCTTACCTGCCACAGGAAATAGCTGGCAATTTTCTGCACCAGTGAGTACTCAATTGCCATCAACCGTGTCAGTTGGTGCGGCAAGTAACCTCAAAGTGGGTGGATGGTTAGTCCGTTCGAATAAACCCGGCGTGATGTTATCCGCCATCGGTTTGAACGGCGCGACCATCAACATGCTGGATAAGTGGCAACCGCAGTGGAGCGCCACGCTGGCACAAATGTCGCCAGATATGGTGATTTTAGCCTTCGGTACCAACGAAGCGTTTAATGACACCCTGAATTTGGCGGCTTACGAGCAAAACCTACGGGATAAAATTCGCCAGATCCGCCAGCAGTCGCCTAATGCGGTGATTATGTTAGTGGGTCCGAGCGACTCAATTAAATTCAGTAATGCTGCGGGTTGTAGCGCACAGATGCCGGTGAATTTGATGGATGTGATCCGCATTCAGAAAAACATTGCAGCTCAGGAACATACGCTGTTTTGGGATTGGCAAGCTAACATGGGCGGGCCTTGTTCTATCCGCGCATGGGCATCACAAGGTTTAGCCCGTCCTGATAATGTGCATTTCTCTGCGGATGGTTATAAGAAAAGCGCACAGGCACTGTATAGCCAGTTTAATCAGATGTTGAAATAAACCTATTTCGTTATCTTCACATACAAAAAAGTCAGCCTACCTAAGTAAGCTGACTTTTGTTTTTTTACAGAAGAGATAGAGAGAAATCAGTTTTACAGGAACGTAAAGAAAATCATCCCAACAATCGCACCCGTGGTGCCTAAAATCGTTTCCATGATAGTCCACGTTTTTAAGGTTTGAGCTTCAGTTGCGCCAGTAAATTTACCGAATAACCAGAAACCAGAGTCATTCACATGGCTCAGAATTAATGAACCACCAGAGATACAAATCGCTAATGCCGCCAATTGAGCACCAGAGTAACCTAGCTCACCGATAACAGGCAGGACTAAACCAACAGTCGTTAAACAAGCAACAGTTGCAGAGCCTTGGATAACACGTACCGCACCCGCTAAAACGAAACACGCAACAGCAATCGGTAAACCTGCACCAATCAGTGAGTCACCTAATGCAGGACCCACACCAGAATCCACCAGCACTTGTTTGAACACGCCACCCGCACCGGTCACTAATAGGATGATACCCGCAGGTTGAATTGCTGCAGAACAGACCGCCATCACGCGCTCTTTGTCCATACCGTAACGGAAGCCTAAGCCGTAGATTGCCAGCAAACATGCCAGTAATAATGCAGTAAATGGATGGCCAATAAATTCTAACCAATTTTCTAAATTTGAGCCTTTTTCCACAAAGTGAGTTCCGATGGTTTTTAAACCGACCAGTAATAGTGGGAACAACACAAGGCTTAAACTGAAACCAAAGCTTGGCATTTTGCCATTTGATGTTTGTGGTGCTTGGTAGTCGGCAGGAATTTCAATGCTAACAAACTTGCTGATAAAGCTACCAAACAGTGGGCCCGCTAAAATCATGCTAGGGATAGCCGCACACAGACCAATTAAGATCATCCAGCCATAATCTGCACCCATTTGTGACGCCACCAGCATGGGTGTTGGCCCCGGTAACAGGAAGGCTGCCGCTGCTGCCACACCCGCAAACAGAGGGATAGCTAAGCGAACCACGTTGTGGCCTGTACGGTTAGCGACGGCAAATACCACGCCGATTAATAGCACGATAGCCACGTCAAAGAACAATGGCAGTGCGCAGATTAAACCGGCGATCCCCACCGCATAGTGCGCGCGTTTTTCACCAAAAAGGTCTAATAACTTATGAGCGACCTGATCCAATGCACCTGTTTCATGCAGGATTTTACCGAACATCGCACCTAAGGCGACGACGATAGCAAGGAATCCAAGGGTTCCCGCCATCCCTTTTTGCATGGTTGCAGTGATATCTTGGATTGGCATACCGGAAAATAGACCCGCACCAATCGATACAATCATTAACGCCACAAAAGCGTGTAAACGCGCGTACATCACTAAAAATAGCAATAATACCACCGAGCCAACGGCGGTCAGTACCAATGTTAAGGTACTTAATGTTTCTACTGGTGCGTTCATGCTTTATCTCCCGTCATGATTTGACGAATGGTTGCACAGGTATTGTCGATAACCTCATTGAGCGCAGGACGGATATCAACCGCATAAGCGTCAGCTTCTTGGGTATCTGGTTCTTGCAGTGTATCGAACTGTGATTTCAACATTTCTGGTTTAAAGAAATGACCACGACGCGCTCTTAAGCGCTCTTCAATGACTGCTGCATCGCCTTTCAGATAGATAAAATAGAGATTTTTATTATCTTCACGAAGAATATCGCGATAACTCTTTTTCAATGCAGAGCACACAACCAGAGAAACTTGATTGGTTCTTTGCATTGCAAAAATGGCACCATTCAGCGCTTCTAACCACGGACGACGATCGTCATCATTCAGTGCATGTCCGGATGCCATTTTCATAATATTGGATTTCGGGTGCAAAAAGTCCCCGTCTAAAAAGGCAGCTTGTAACTGCTGAGCAACGCCACTCGCCACTGCGGATTTGCCGCTACCCGATACCCCCATTAAGACAAATGTGTAGTTTTGATTTTGGGTATCACTCATAGGAAACTCCTCGGGTGTTGAAAAGAGGTTATTTAATTCTAGATTTGAAATTTAATTTAGGTTGTTATTCCGGTGCCCTGGCGGGATGTTACCGGTAACAGGTTACGGGTAACATTATTGCTAGTGGATATTTATTTAGCAATTAGATAGGTGAAGAAAACAGCGGAATTGTGATGGTAATCGCAATAATCTTTTGCTGACTCGATGCAACCTTACTAGATACTTTCACCAGTTAGTAACTTAAAACCAACATCGAATTTTTTCTGCGATAATTTCTCCCCGCGCATCCTTGCCAGCAGCACTTCTGCCGCCTTGCGCCCCATAAGGTCACGGGGGGTTAAGATACTGGCGAGTTTTGGCGTCATCACCTGCCCCACATCATGGCCGTGGAAGCCCGAAATAGCCAAATCGTTGGGGACATTAATCCCTAAACGCTGGCATTCAAAAATCGCGCCGATGGCTAAGTCATCGTTGGTACAAAATAGCCCGTCGGTATCGGGGTATTTTACGCGACATTCTTGAAGTAATTGTGCACCAAGAGAATAAGAGGAGCTCTCTTGAGTCATTAAATTACGTGGAGTCAGTTTGGCATCGAGCATGGCTTTTTCATAACCTTCCAAGCGGATGATTGTCCGCTCATCCTGCCTCGCCCCTAAATAGACGACTTTCTGGCAGCCACGGTCGATCATCGCCTGCGTCATTTGGCGAGATGCTTCAAAGTTATCAATGCCGACTGCGGCATCAAAACAAGGCGAAATACTGTCCATAATTTCGACGACAGGGATCCCCGCCGTTTTTAACATGCGTAGGGTGCGCTCGGTATGGGTACGTTCCGCTAAAATCACGCCGTCGATATTGTAAGAAAGCAGCGAAGTTAGGCGCTCTTCTTCCTTTTCTGCACGATAACCATAGTGCGCCAACATGGTTTGATAACCATGTTTGTCGGTCACGGCTTCAATACCGCGGATCACTTCCGCAAAAACTTGGTTGGTTAATGATGGCAATAGAACGCCGATGGCGTGGCTTGTGGCATTCGACAAAATATCAGGTGCTTTATTTGGGATATAGCCTAGTTCCTCCACTGCACTGGCAATCTTCCCGCGCAAGGATTCTGAAACTTGCTCAGGATTACGCAGAAAACGGCTCACCGTCATTTTTGTGATACCGACTCGGTCGGCTACATCTTGCAAAGAAGGTCTTTTATTCTTCATATATCCCAGATTATCTATAATACGCCGTTATATTTCGCTATGTTCTGCGATCTGCCAGTGGATATCAATCCTTGATATTGCTTTAAATCACAGAAACATCGACTTTTCAGTGCTATCTCGTTTTTACTGTTGACTCTATTGCCTGACTTCGCTAATTTTCGCGCTATATAAATATAAGCATAACGATATTAATTATGGCAATGAACAGAAGACATTTTATCCAATCCTGTGCTGTCCTTGCGGCATTCTACAGTTTACCTGCATTTAGTCGCAGCCCTGTCGCAGAGGCATTATTCGGTACTTTACCTGCAAACGGTAACATTCAAAAAGTGATCACGGCGGGCCCGCCCGCAGACTTGCTGATGCTTGCTCTCGCCCCAGAAAAAATGGTGGGTTTTGCCTCGATTAACTTGAAAAAAGGAAATAGTGAACTGTTTGCGCCACAATGGATGAATTTGCCTGTTTATGGTCGTCTTGCGGGACGAGGTAGCACGTTATCCCTTGAACAATTATTGGCTTACCATCCTGATTTGATCCTCGATACTGGCAATATCGATGAAACCTACCGTTCCCAAGCGGAAAAAGTTGCTAAACAAACCGGTATCCCGTATTTGCTGATGGACGGCAAGCTGATTGATGCTCCGCAACAGCTGCGTCAACTTGGTCGTCTATTGAATGTTAATCAGCAAGCTGAAAAACTGAGTATGATCGCAGAACGCTATCTTAGCAATGCTCAACAATTTGCACTGACTCAACAACAAAACCCCCTCAGTTTTTACCTCGCCAGAGGTGCAAAAGGACTACAAACCGGTACAAAAGGCTCTATTCATACTGAAGCTATCGAAATGCTCGGTTTTCGCAATGTGGTGGACATCGATGGCTTCCACGGTTTGACCGATGTTTCTATGGAGCAGCTGTACCAGTGGGAACCCGACATTATCATCACCCAATATGATGAATCAGTTGAATTAATCACTCGCTCGCCATTATGGGCAGGACTCAAAGCTGTCTCATCGAATAATCTTTTCATCTTCAGTGGTATGCCATTTGGTTGGTTAGATGGCCCACCGGGGATCAACCGTTTATTGGGCATGAGACGCCTACAAAGCCACTTTGATAAAGCGGTTGAAGAGACTATCACGCACGATCTCAGACAATTTTTTGAGCTATTCTATCACTCGTCGCTCACTCAAGAGCAGGTCGACTTGCTAATGGAAAGGTCATGACGGCGAGCTGGCTCAACACCAAAACTAAGCCATTATTATTGATGGCTATTTTGCTACTCTGTTTTCTGATGGCATTAATCAGTGGTAAATACTCACTAACCTTGGAAGAGCTCTATCGCTTGTTTATCCAAGCGCCTGTGGACGACCCTCGCAGCAACACGGTATTTTGGCAAATTCGCTTTCCGCGCGTCTTAGCCGCCATTTTAATCGGTGGCGGGCTGGCGATTGCCGGCGCGGCTTACCAAGGCATGTTCCGTAACCCGCTAGTATCCCCCGATATTTTAGGGGTTTCCGCAGGGGCGGGCGTCGGGGCTGTTTTAGGGATATTTCTCGGGCAATCTCTGGTTTCCATCCAACTGTTTGCTTTTGTGGGTGGGTTAATCACCGTTGCCGTAGTCTATTTTATCGCCCGTTTGGCACGCCAGCACGACCCGATTCTGTCCCTTGTGCTGGTTGGGGTTGCCGTCAGTGCGATTTGCGGCTCTGCCATCTCATTAATGAAAATATTAGCCGACCCCTACACGCAGCTTCCCTCTATCACGTTCTGGCTACTCGGTGGTCTGTCTTCCATTACTCAGCAAGATTTATGGTCAGTCCTGCCCATCATGATAATGGGTTTTATCCCCTTATTAATGCTGCGTTGGCGCATGAATTTGCTAAGTTTATCCGATGAAGAAGCCAAAAGCTTAGGGGTGAATGTGACGCTCAATCGCACCATTTTGATTGTTAGCGCAACACTGATCACCGCCAGCACTGTGTCGATAGCCGGCATTATTGGCTGGGTAGGGCTAATTGTTCCCCATATTACGCGAATGATAGTGGGTGCTAACTTCCGCTATCAACTTCCTGCGGCAATGGCTATCGGCGCTATTTTACTGCTAATCACCGATACGCTAGCTCGCACCATTGCTGCCATTGAATTACCGCTCGGGATCTTAACCTCCGCTGTAGGCGCGCCCTTTTTCTTAGCCATTTTGCTACAAACAAGGCGGGTTAAATGAGTATTTTAACCCTAGAAAATGTGGCGATCGGCTACCACCGCCAAGCCATTATTGAAGGCATTAACCTGCATTTACCTGAAGGTGAGATGACCTGCTTGCTGGGTGCGAATGGGTGCGGAAAAACCACCTTAATGAAAACCTTATTAGGGTTACTTCCCGCCATTGATGGGGATATATGCTTACAAGGGCAACCCATCAATCAGCTGAAACAGCGAGATATCGCGAAAGTGATTGCTTACGTACCTCAAGCTCACGATACGCCCTTTACGTTTTCGGTGGTCGATATGGTGATGATGGGACTGACCCCTTATCTCTCTGCGTTCAGCGTACCGGGGGAAAAAGAAAAAGCCAGTGCCATGGAGCAATTGGCCCAATTTGGCATTGAACACCTTGCAGAGCGCTTGTATAGCACCCTCAGTGGGGGAGAAAAGCAGCTGGTTTTAATTGCCAGAGCCTTAGTCCAAAAGCCCAAATTATTGATTATGGATGAACCGGCGGCAAGCCTCGATTTTGGCAACCAAATTCGGCTGTTACAGCATATCGAAACGCTGAAGCAGCATGGGATCACGGTGTTGATGTCCACCCATCATCCCCAACATGCCGCCGCCATTGCCGACCATGTAATTTTACTCAACAAACAACAGCAGGCACGGCAAGGCTCGACTCAAAGTATGTTAACGCTCACTAACTTGGCAGAACTCTATAATATCGATGCACCGAGTATTACGGCGCATTTTCAGCTTCCACTCAATTTTACTTGTTAAGGTCAGGGATCATGCTTATTCACCAACTCGATTTTGCCGCAATGTATCAGCAGCATATGCAACAAGCCCAACGCACACGCAAAGAGCCAGAGCATTGGGATAAAAAAGCCCACCAAATGGCGCAAAACTGTGCTAATCCGAACGATCCATACTTAATTCGCTTTCGCCAATTAATGGATTTTACGGGTGCAAAAACTTTGCTGGATGTGGGATGTGGGCCCGGCTCTATTAGCCTTTATCTCGCTAACCAATTTCAATCTGTCACCGGCATTGACTACAGCGCTGGTATGCTCGAAATGGCCAATATTCGTGCCAAAGAAATGAATGTCACCAATGCGCAATTTAAAACCCTTGCGTGGGAAGATAGCTGGGATGATTTACCAAAAGCCGATATTTCGGTGGCCTCTCGCTCTACTCTCGTGGATGACTTAAAAGCCGCAATGTTAAAGCTCAACCGCCAAACTAACCTGCGCGTATATACCACCCACACCGTTAACCCGACATTTATTGATGAAAGAATTATCCGCGAAATTGGGCGTGAAGTGGTTAGCTTGCCAACCTATATCTATGCCGTGAATGTCCTGCATCAAATGGGGATCCACGCCCGTGTCGACTTTATTAAAAGCCCAAACCGAGGTGGATTCGATAACGTGGATGCGTTTATCGATAGCGTAAATTGGTCTCTCAAAGATCTCACCGAAGAAGAAATTGAAAAACTGCGTGCTTACTACCAAAAACAAACCGCAGATGGCAAAACCCTACCGTTCCCATCCCGCGATTGGGCGATGGTCTCATGGGATGTGGTGGATGAAGCGGAACTGACATTATGATCTACGTGCCTGACGCCTTGATTGACCAGTTGCTGCTCGACGATATCCAGTATGGGGATCTCACCAGCCGCTCCCTTGGCTTACACACCCAGCAAGGCACTATGACCTTTACCTCTAAGCTTGGCGGCTGTGTCAGCGGGTTGGATATCGCCCAACGTATGCTCACAAAGCTGGGCATACGCAGCGAATGCCTATTTCGTGACGGAGATATTGTGGAGCCACAAAGCCGCTTGATTAGCGCGTTTGGCTCGGTTGAAGCACTGCATCAAGGATGGAAGGCAGTCCAGAATGTCTTGGAATGGTGCGGTGGCGTCAGTCACTACACCCATCAAATGGTCATGATATTAAAAAAATATCACCCTAATGGGCAGCTCGCTTGCACGCGAAAAACCATTCCCGCAACCAAGCCTCTTGCGTTAACCGCGATCCTCGCCGGTGGCGGCATTATCCATCGCACGGGTAGCGCAGAAACTATCTTGCTATTCACTAACCATCGCAACTGCCTCGCCAACCCCGATGATTGGCAGCTACATGTCGATACGTTACGAGCGGCCGCTCCAGAGAAGCAGATCATTGTTGAAGCCGATGACTATCAGCAAGCCCTGCTTGCCATTGCTGCTAACGCCGATATTGTGCAGCTGGATAAACTTCCCGTAGAGCAGATTCAGCAATTACAACGCTTGGTGAATGATAAAAAATCTCGCTGCCGATTATCCATTGCCGGTGGCGTTAACCTGCAAACCATCGAAAGCTTTGCGCAAACAGGGATTCCTCTGTTGGTGACTTCAGCGCCCTATTACGCAAACCCGAGAGACATCAAAGTACAGATATTTAAATCTTAACGACCCAAATATAGAGATTTAAAACCTTATCCTGCGGCTAACCGCGGGATGGTGTTTTATGGCAAAAGCGACGCCTATCGTTATATAAAAATAAATATATCGATATAAATCGCAGGAAAAACTAACTGGAAATTATTAATAATGAAAATAAAACAAATTACCTATTTGATAGGAATGGCGTTATTCGCAGCACAGGGGCAAGCAGCAACGACCTCTCCAGAGAATAATCAGGCACAAGCTGATGCTAGCCGCGATGTGATGTCCGTCTGGAGCACCCCACTCGCCGCTGATGCCAACGTGATCACTGAGTCGCAAATGAAGCAACTCAATAAAACCAACGTGGCTCAAGCCCTAAGCACCCTACCCGGCGTGGCGATTCAAAAATCCGGTAACCGTAACGAAACTCAAGTGAACGTGCGTGGCTTTGACAGCCGCCAAGTCCCCGTTTTCTTCGACGGTATCCCGACTTATGTTCCTTATGACGGTACCCTTGATCTTGGGCGCTTTATGACCAGCGAACTGGCGAGTGTCGAGCTTTCGACTGGGTATACTTCCCTGTTACAAGGCCCAAACTTAATGGGCGGTGCCATCAACTTAACCACCGCCACCCCGAAAAAACCATTTGAAGCGAATATCAGCCTGAACCAAGGCTTTGCGCGTGGTGCAGATAATGCCCATAACGTTAGCGCCCGCCTTGGTGGTCGCAATGATTTAGGTTTTATTCAAGTCAGTGGTAGCCAATATAAACAGCGCTTTATGGGCCTACCTAGCTCTGACGATAATAACCCTTATGCAGGGACTCACGGGCGCCGTACTAACTCCGCTACCGATGATAAGCGTTTAATGCTGAAAATGGGCTGGACGCCACGCGAAGCCGATGAGTATGTGGTGACTTATATTAAGCAAGATGGTTCTAAAGATAGTGCCACAAAGATTGATCCAGATTTAAAAAAGGGTCTACAACGTTGGCAATGGCCTGCCTATGATAAAGAAAGTATCTACTTTAATGGTACAACACAAATCACTGAAGATATCGCCGTACAGAGCCGCCTATACCACGACAGTTTTAAAAATACGCTTCATCAGTACACCGATAACGATAAGAAGAAAAAGAAAAAAAGCACAAGCTACGATGAATATAAAAGCTGGAATATGAATTACAGCCGCTATGACGACTACAGCAACGGTGCAGACTTACGTGCAGACTTTACGGTACGCGAACTAGATATGCTCTCTTTTGCTGCCCACTGGAAAGAAGATGTTCATCGCTCTCGTAGTAGCAAGCTGGTTCCATTTGACCGTTATAAAGATCAGACATGGTCTGTTTCCACCGAATATCAATGGGTGGCAACTGACAAGCTCGATATCATCGGCGGTATTGGCTATGACTGGCGCGATGGCAATGAAGGTAAACGCTATAAGTATAATAAAGATACCTATGCCATCACGGGTGTAGAGCATTATGATACTAACAGCCAGCATGCCTTTAACTGGGAGATGATGGCGCGTTACCATTTAGAAAATGAAGATACCGTTCAATTTTCTGTATCGGATAGAACACGTTTCCCTACCCAAAAGGAACGCTATACGACTAATAAGCCTATCAGACCAAATGATACTTTTGTTGTGAATCCACACTTAGACCCAGAGCGTGCACTCACCTTTGATTTAACCTATAAAGGGCATTTCACCCCCGTATGGAGTTACACAGCAAGCACTTACTATAACCACGTTTCTGATGCCATTATGGCTCACCACATTGGAACCTTAAGTGATGGTACAGATCAATATCAAAACCGTAACAGCGGCAAAGTGGATTATGTCGGCGCGGATTTAGGCACCACAGGGCAGATCACCGATTGGATGGAAGCGGGTGTGAACTACAGCTATATTCACGCTGATCCGAAACATTATAGCGTACGCCATGTTTCAGAGCTGCCAACCCACAAAGCGTTTGCTTGGGTGAAATTCACGCCATATGAGCCAATGAGCATTACGATTACAGAAGAAGCCAGAAGCTGGGCATTTAACTATGTGGACAGTGAAGATAAGGTACGCGGCTTCGCCAAAACCGATCTCCGCGTGGATTATGACTTAGGGCATGGGCTATCCGTGAACAGCTCAGTCAACAACTTGTTCGACAAGTCCTATGAATATACCGATGGCTATATAGAAGAAGGTCGCAACTATTGGCTAGGAATTGAATATAAATACTAATACGTAATTATATAAGGCAAGATATTACTTTCTTGCCTTATAAATTGAGAAATAAATTGTCTTATCAGTTAATTTGACCTATAAATAGAATTAAGCGAAATCCCTTAGGATAATTCTTATAAATAACTCTACTTAGCGTCCTCAAAATTTAGTTTTATCTACCGATATAACAACGAAAACGAATATATTTATAATAATAAACTATCAATAATATTTTATTTAGTTTATTGCTCCGATATGATATTCAAATCAATATTTTTGCTAATTTATAGCAAAAAAGCTCATCCCCGAATACTTGAAGTTATTCCAATCCCTATTTAGACTATACTCATAATTAAATTAATAAAAATATATAAATCCCCAGAATAAATTTAACTTAAATTACATTAAGCCACTAATTAATGGTGGCTTAGCTATTGAATTATTTGAATTTCAGAGAGCAGACGATAACTATGATTGAAAAACATGATTATACAATCGATAACAAGTTTATTTTTGAGCACAGGACAAGTCGTATTTTTCTAAAAGATGATCCAGATCAACATATTGAATTATCTAAACCTGCGGCTCGATTATTTGGTGAAATCCTTTTATTGAATTTAAAGAAAGGCATTGCTACCCGAGATGAACTTCTTACAAATGTTTGGGAAGAATATGGTCTGGTTGGCTCAAATAATAATTTAAACACCTATATCAGCGAAATAAGGAAAAAACTTGAGCTGGTTGGTATTGATCCAAAAACAATTGTTACGGTTCCTAAAAAAGGATTTAGAATTGATAGTCATCTATCCAGTATTGCAATGGATAATGACAACAAAAAAACTGTATCTAGTGAAATTATCACCTCAGATAATTATGGGATAACAGAAACACTTGTCACCCCATCTAAGAGTTTGCTAATACCCCAAAATACTGAACTTACAAAAGTCTCTATTTCAGGGGGTGAAAATGAAATTGTAGAATTTAATGCTTCAATAAGTAATAGTACCGATGATTCAACAAAAAAAACCATTTCAACTTCAGAAATTATTGCCACTAAAAATAGTAATCTAAAAGGTAGAATGCTTTTATTTTCTATCATTTCATTCATCTTGATAGGCTCATTTTACTTATTTATCAACACATTAAAACAAAATGATGATGAGCGGAATAGCTATACAACGTTTGGAAACCGAGATAATTGCGTATTTCAATCACCCATCAAAATGAATGAACAGGCAAAAAAAACCAATCTCGATTTTATTAATAAAAAGTTAAATAAATATAATATTTCCTGCGAAGAGCCAAAACGAATTATTGTTCTTTCTGATGTCAATGCCTCTTACTCATTTGATAAAAATGCTGCAATTAGCGTTTGTAAAGAAAAAAATAATAAGTTTGACTGTGTTTCTATTAACGATCAGAGAATTTAAATGAAAAAGTATCTTATTACTGCAACTCTAGCTGCGGTTATTATCCCCATTACTTATGTTACCTTTGCAAAAGGTAAAGATGATATAAAACTTTGTCATTCTGAAATTGTTTGGATAAAAGAAAATGGTACACCGGATGGTATTATTCTTAAATCTAAGATGTCATTACAGGTTTCAGACAATCATAATGGAAGAATGAATTTTTATGGTTATATAAAAAACCAAGAAACCATTTATCGATTAGATCGTGCTATTTATTTTTCCTATACACCAGTAGATAAAAAGGGTAATTATTCAATCGTGATGAATTCTTCATCAGTCACAAACTCTGATAGCACTCCTAATGAAGTATTCTCCAATTTCATTCAATTGGAAAAAGACAAAATAAAATATTATGTGAATGTTACTAGAATGGAAGATAATGTTTATATTTTGAAGGATGAGGCCTATTCTGCCTTCACTTGCTATGTTGAATAAGTATAAAGCTTAATAATTTCTATATTAAAAATGCGCACTTTAGAATAAATAAAAAAGATTAAAAAAAAGCCTACCAACATTTACGTTTAAGTAGGCAAAACCGTCAACATGGGAAAATGACGAATACAAAATTTTTAACGCTTTACATCATGGAATGGTCATTACCAGTGTAATCACACCACTAAAGTTACCCGGCGCAACCGTACCATTCGTTTTCAATACAGATTCTACTGTCACAAGCTCATTCGTATTTGCTCTTGCATTAATAATCGTACCATACCAAGCAGGTTGGCCGTTCAATGTCACTCGTGACATCAATTCACCATTCGGACGTAAATTCACATACTCTTGCACCATGTTTGAAGAAACTTTTACTCGCATGTTTTGGTTACAAACAATCGAGAAGAATCCACGCTGCATATTTCCATTCAGATCCCCAGTGTTCAATGTACCGTGATCTAATTCCATTCGGTTATTTGGAACATAATTGAAATAGCACTTACCAGCAGGTGGTGGCGCAATACCACAGATTCCACCAGGTAACATTTTTGCGGAACTACTAGTGCGGTTTGTGTCTAAAAAGATACCGACACACTCATCTGCTGTAATAGCTCCGGAGTGACGACTATCCCCTCTTTTAGGAAAACTCAAACCACATTGGTTTTGCGCTGCATCAATAATTGATTGCATCGTCGGATAAGTCGCGAAATTTATGGAACACTCCCAGTCTTTACGAGACCCTGCGCCCCCAATATTTGGCGCTGTATGTAAATGGTTAATCGTAAAATAACAGTTCCTAGCACCTCCAGAGCCTAAAACAGAAACACATGGGTTTGGTTCCGTAGAAGAGCTAGCTCTCCAATAATCAAATTGGTAATAATAGGTATGGCTACTACCTGAAGAAACAATATCTTCAACATACGAGAAATATGTCGACCCATAACCAAGAGAGCTTATAAAAAGCAACGGTATTAAAAATAACCTTTGAATTCGTTTTCCCATTTCAGTTCTCTTTATTTACTTAATAAAGCTTAGTTAAATCAAAGCAATACACTTTGATAATAAAATTACTCGTACTCAAATATAAATGTTGCAGTGGCTGATATTTTACCGACTTTCACTTGTTTATTATTCACAACATCCGATGTCGCTTTGATAAATGAATTAAACTGTAATTCATTCTTACCCGCTTTACTGATTGGCATTAGCGATGAAAATTGGTTAATTTTCATCGGGGTTCCATCGGTTAACTCAATAAAAATACCTAATCCAGGGTTTAAATCACTGCCCGTCAACGCAAGGGAACCTGGCAGCAGTAAGTTTTCAGTTCCTGAGAATTTTACTTTCAACTTTTGTGCAATAGTCAAATCGCAATCTGATAACACTAACGTGAAGGGTTCATTAGGAAATTGAAATCCCGGTTCATAGATATCCAGCAATCGAATATCACCAAAATCAACTTCAACCTTTGAGTTTTCAGGTAATACCACACAAGGTGCATTCACCAACGTCCCTTTGATTTTCATATTATTCTGCGCCGCTTGCGCAGGCATTGTTGCTACCGCAGCGAGGTTTCCCAGTAATGCAAATAAAATTCCAAAACGTATTTTCTTATTCATTATTGGTACTCCACAAGCATGGTTCCGTTCGCAAGAAAGTCGCCCGTTTTCAGCTCTTTATTACCATCACGAACCAATACAGCCCAAAGCACCCCAGGGTTACTTGGGTTAATTAAATATTTTTTACCTAAATCTAAAGTTTGATCGCCTAGTTGAAATTTAACCGCTAGGTTAGTAATACCAGTATTCAATCCGTTGGTATCAAACGTGCTTTTTGCGCCATTTAACGTTAAATACATGGCCCAGTTGTTCTTGTTTTCTTCACACTGGATTTGGTAATTCACTTGTCTCTTCTGGGCATTACCTTGAATGGATTTAATGGGAACGTTACCAAACTCCACTTCAATATCTTTACCATTATCAATATGGCACGGCGGCGGTGTGATTAAATTACCTTTAATCAGAATGTCTGTTTCGTTATCTCTCGCCGTTGCAGAGAAAGGGAATAAGATAAACAGTAAAAACACCCCAATAAGCTTATAAATGTTCCGCATGTTTATCACCTTTATTGATACTCAACTTTGAGTGTCGCATTAGCCGTAAAGGCTTTCGCTGGTAAATCAGCACCACTTTTCTTCACCAACACCGCAAATAATTTAGTCGGTGATGCAAAGTTAAAGGCACGTCTACTTTTTAATGGAAAATCATTGGTATCCGCCTTAAAAAGGACACCGAGATTATCGACACTCGTTTTAAGCACCCGCTGGTCAAACACAGCGGGTGTGCCGTCAATATACATATTCAATTTTGGTTGAACGCCGTCTTTACAGGTAATGGTGTAGTCCATTGGCTGTTTATACACTTCACCTTCAATACGCGTGGTCATGACATTGCCAAAATCAACTTCTATGGCTTGTCCATTATTAATCTGGCAGGGCTTGGATAAGACGACACCTTTAATTTCTACATACAGGTAGCCTGAAAATCCAAAGGCACCTGACGTAAAAAGAGTCGATGATATCAATAATACCTTGGCTAAATTTTTAATAGACATCATAGCGGTAGACCTTATTTTCTAGGTACGACAGAACACTCAACCGCGCTGCAGTTAAATTTCAAGTCAATCGTACCGCCAAAATCGTTGAGATATACTAAGGTTGGTGATGTCCCGATATCCCCTGTATTTTTTCCTAAGCTAGTTTCACCACGTGGTGGAACCATAATAGGTTCAAAATCGGCAACTTCTGTCTTACCTTTGCTGAATTTAGTGACTGATAAGAAGTAAGGGGTTGGGTTTTTAACGACATATCCACCACCCTGTTTTACCAGTTTTATATCGTTTTCTTGAGGAATAGTTTCCATTCTTTCTTTCGTCGCAATCGCAGCTGGACGATAGAACAATTTAATTTTTGTTTGTAACGCAATTTGTAATACGTTGGCTTTCTCACTGCGTGGTGGTATTTCTCGCACGTTTAGGTAATAAACGCTTTCCTGATCTTTCGGTAATTTAGCGATAGCAGGCACAGACTGAATTTTAATTTGGCTTTTTGAATCCGCTTCAAGTCGGTGGACTGGTGGCGTCACAATAAAGGGAGAATTTACTTTTTCATCTTTATCGTTTTCTATCCATGCTTGCGCCAAATAAGGGCTGGTTTTGTGTTCATTACTTAAACCTACGCTCACTGATTTATCGCCCTCGTTGTAAATCACACGAGTTCTATCAATAGCAATGGCTGCATAAGCTGATTGAGCCAGTAATGAGGCGCTTAAAATAGCGACCGCATTGCGTTTAGTTAATAAATTCATATTTTCACCGTTGACGTTAAAATTTTTTTTTAATTATTTACATGGCAATAAAACATCATGCTCCATGTTGCTATCTAATTTTTCAGGCAGTTGAATATGACATGACGTATCATCACCCCACACCACATCCAGCGACTCTGATGGGTTAACACCCGCTAAGTAAACAAAACCTTTATCTGAAATAATTCCAACTTCTACTTTCTTCGCATTTTTCACTGAAGCCCCAAATGGTGGATAGCTTCCATCAGCCAAGCTGATAATTCCCATTAATTTTTCACCCGTGATGACATTGAATTTACGGTAACCAATGGCACCTTCTGTCAGGGTTGCATACTGTGTGGATTGCAGCGCTTCTGCATTATCCGGCACATTTTTCAGATCAATATTTAAGTTGTTACGGTTGTAGTCCATCACACTGGTGACCACCGCTTTACCGTAACGGTTAGTTTTTATTGGTGTTACTCCATTTAAGATGGGTACATCTGCGACACCATTAGTATCGACTAATATTCTGGATCCGCCACGAACTGAGTTATTACGGTGTATCGCGCCACCTTCAGGTGTCATCGTCATACCGCCTTTTAACTGCATAGAAACGGCGGTTTGGTTATCCTGAATATAGGTACCACTCAAATTCAGCTGGCTTCTATCGCCATCGTAACTATATGTACCCGCGGTCGTGACTTTATCTTTATCCCAGTTACCTGCAGACACAGAGTAAGAAGAGCGATTATCAATTCGGCTATAATAGTTAACGTTATTGGAGTTATTCCCCCCAGAAAAGGAACTGGAATAACTTATGCTCGACTCATTTTTATTTAATGGGATCATGAGGTTTAAATAAACGCCATCATCATCACGGTCACGTGATTTCGTTTTATACGCCGTTAAACTCAGGCTGATATTTTTTACTTTGCCAATATCAAAATAGTTTGAAAGCGTAAAGTTATACTGGTTGGTTGATGCTCTATTCCAATAGGTTTGGTGCGAATAGTTCAAATACATATTGGCGTTATAATCCGGGAACGCCGTACCAAAGATAATGGTATAAAGTTCTTTACCACTATCGACCTTATCGCCTTTATAGCGACGGTCAATAAACTGGCTCATTGACATATAATTTCGTTCGGAGAATCGATAACCCGCAAACGTAATCTGACTGTTAATTTCATCAAACTGCTTAGAATACGTTAGGTTATAAGAGTTACCGGTTAACGTTTCATTGTCATCCAGTCGCCCCATTTGCGCGCGAGAAATGTTGATGTTTCCTGATAACACACCAAATGGTGCAAAGTCACGACCTAAACCAAATGCAACGTTTTGATATTCAGATGATGCCTGTAAACCACCATAAACCGTGATATTGTTTGTTGCCCCCCAAGAGAGCGATCCCATGCTAAATGCAGGGCCTTGAGTATCATGGTCATCTTTAGTCGGTTTACCCATCACAAATTGATAAATCAGCTGACCAGGGCGTGTCAACGTACCCAATCGAGAGGTTTCCACTCGATAGCTACTTGTTGTGCCATCCTGTTCCTGGATCACCACATCCAGCGTACCACCACCGAATGAGTTCACATCCTGAATACGGAATGGACCAGGGCTAACTTCTGTTTGATAAATAATACGGCCATCTTGTTTTACCATGACTGTCGCATTCGTTTTTGCAACACCCGCAATTTCAGGCGCATAGCCTTGTAAGCGAGGTGGCAACATGGATTCGTTAGTTTCTAAACTCGCACCAAGATAACGAATACTGTCAAACAGGTTTGACGCTAAATATTGCTCCCCGATCGTCAAACGCGCACTCAGTGAACGAATGGCTCTATAGGCGTATAATTGGTTCCAAGACCATGATTTACTGCCTTTATTCAGCTCACCGTTTTGAGTTTGCCAATCGGCACGCAAACGCCATGCACCGAAGTTTGCCCCCATTGTCCCTGTGGCCGTCAGACCTGATTTCGTTCCTTTATCGCCGGTTTGTTTATTAACAACGCGTCCTGTCGCGTTATAGTCAATAAATGCACCCATGATCCCGTCATCCCAACGAGATGGTGGGTCCCAATCAGGGTCTGAGTACTCCATGTAGGCCTGAGGAATATTGAACTGTACAACGTTCTTTGCCAAATCTCCTTGAATGGTCATATCCGGAACTGAGCGAATATCCAAACATTTTCCATCATCTAGCCATTTGACTTGGCTATTCCACTCCTTTTTTAATCCCAATAATGCATAAATTTCAGGCGTGATACATGCCAACGAAACTTTGTCGTCGTAATTAGGATTAAAAAAGGTAATAGGTTGTTCCATAGAAACTTTAGCGCGGTTAACTTCAATCGCTAAAGAGTAATCCCCAGGAGGGACATAATTGGCGTGAGAGAACTTACTGAAGTCGACGTTTTCTTTACCTTCAGAATCAATGAAGTCGGTGTTAAAATCAACGGCCTCTTCAGAGAATGCAACCATTGGCGTTAACATTAAAAGCATTAATTTTGTAATTAGATTTAGCTTCATGCTTTTCATTAACTATGCGCCTATACAAACAAATACAGTGAAGACGATATAAGAAATATGGCGTATGACTACGCCATATTGTTCTCTATAGAAACTGACTATTATTGGTAAACAATTTTGAAGTTAGCTACAGTGTCAAAACGACCTGTAGTAGCTTTTTGAGTTGGATCTTCGTTACCTTTAACGTACGCTGCGAAGTGCAGAGTAGTTTGTGAGCCGTCACCATTGCTTAACGCGTAGCCGTCACCAGTACCTGGGAATGCTTTACCGAATTCAACGATTTTGTCAGCGCCGTTAGTGATTACGATACCTGCGTTTTTAACTTTACCGCCTAAGCCCAGTAAGTCACCAGTGAAGCCTTGGAAACCGTTTACTGTAGAACCAGTAAATGTGATTTTTGCGTTTTTGTAAGTTTCAGTAGAGCAGTTTTTCAGAACGATATCGAACGCTTTGCTGTCTGAACGGAATTGATTAGAAGTCAGTTCGTGTAACGCGATTTCGCCGAATTCAACTAATTGCTTCAGGTTGTCAGCATCGATTGAACATGGAACGTCGTTAATGAAACCAGTAAAACGGATTTCACCTTGTGAGCTTTCTACTGGATCAGCAGCTAAAGCAGCACCAGAAACGCCAACACCTAAACCTAAAGCTAGAGTTAATGCTAATTTATTCAGTTTCATAAAAGTTTTCCTTTAAATGAGTAGGAACTGCTATTTCTCTTTTTCTCTTTCCTGTTTTCACTGATGCAAAATCAAGTCTATTTACTTAAGCAGTGCATCCTTGAAAATTCCTCTAGCTTTCCTACTTGATGAATTTCATTCAGGTTAGAGATTTTTTTATATAAACGAGATCCATCTCATTTATGTGATTTAAAAAACAGAACTCATTAAGCCAACATTCTCACTTCTAAATTAATTATTGAGTCATTCATTAATTAATTAAAATTGATATAGAACACTAAATGAATCCTGATAACTACCTTGTGATATTTTCTGATGTCAATTCTACATACGTGACATATGTTGTCAAAAACCACCCAAATAAAGCGTTGACTTGGTTTTTTATATCGACAAAATGCAGATAAACAAGTTTTATTCACTGAATGATTACTTAAACCTGAAGAAATGATGAATTACTTAGAAAGATTTATATGAAGGCTTCATTTTGCATTTATAAAAATGTCTAAATATTGCAAAAAATCTATAAATATAAAAACCTATATTTATATTTATATACAACTTAATAAACCGTAAAGATGCAAATTTATTAGATTTAACATCTATTGAGTGTCTTTTTCCCACCAGTAATCGCTACATAAAAAACAAGGGGTAAGATAAGTCTTAATTAAAATCAACGTCAAATAGTAACAATGAATTTCAATAATTGTTTTTATTTGGTTAAAATTAACACTCAATGATTAACTAAAATGCAGCAATTAATGATTTATTTAAAATAAAAAAAGCCACATTTTAAATAAGATATTCATTCTTTATTAACGTTGACTTTATTAAAGTTAAAATTGCGTATTCAATTTAGTAAAAAACTGTTTATTTCATCACCATCATTTCAAACACAACAGAAATGGAAGTTATGGTAAACTAAACAGTAATAAAAACTTGAAGCTATCCAGGTGGGGCCAAACAAGATGAAAACAATCAGTGAAGACATGCTGCTTACGACGGCCGAACGTATTTGTCAGTCTCGAGGCGTGCGTTTGACCCCACAAAGAGAGACTGTTCTGCGGTTAATTGCGCAACAACACGGTGCGATCAGTGCTTATGATTTGCTAGATTTACTGCGTGAAATAGAGCCTCAGGCTAAACCTCCTACCGTTTATCGTGGTTTAGAGTTCCTCATGGAACAAGGGTTTATTCATAAAATTGAATCCACAAACAGCTATGTGGTTTGTCACCATGTCGATAATCCAAGCCATATTTCAGTGATGTTAATTTGTGATAATTGTGGCAATGTGACTGAAAGTGACTGCACAACCATCGAAAAAGCGATTAGTACGCTAGCCGAAGAAAATCATTTTCATCTCAGGCATACAGTGGTAGAAAACCATGGTTTATGCCAAAAATGTTTTGAGGTTTCCAATTGCCAAGATCATGAACACTGTGAACATGACCATCACAATACAGTCAGTTCAAAAAACACAGTCAGTTCAAAAAAGAAGTGATATAGAAGAAGAGATATACAGGAAGTAAAAGAAAGGGATCTATATAGCAACATGAAAAATGGCTATATAAAGAAAGACTATTCGGAAAAGAGATATTGAGTCTGCTGCCAGACTCAATCACTCATCATCAATGCCAATCACTGTTACGGATAACCCCAACAGCCAGACCTTCAATGGTAAAATTCTGTTCGCGCAAATCAACCACGATTGGTGCAAAATCAGCGTTTTCAGCAATAAGTTCAACGCGATTACCTTGTTGCTTAAAGCGTTTAACCGTGACTTCATCTTCGATACGCGCCACAACAATTTGCCCATTATGGACATTCTGCGTTTTATGTACCGCAAGTAGATCACCATCCATAATACCGATATCTTTCATCGACATACCATTTACGCGTAATAAAAAGTCCGCGTGTGGTTTAAATAACTCTGGGTCGACTTGATAATGGCTTTCAATATGCTCTTGTGCAAGCAATGGTTCGCCGGCAGCAACACGTCCAATCAGAGGAAGCCCTAAATCTTCGGATTCTTCTTCTAACAACAGACGAATGCCTCTGGAAGCTCCAGAAACAATTTCAATTACCCCTTTACGAGCTAAGGCTTTTAAATGTTCTTCTGCCGCATTAGGCGAACGAAAACCCAAACTTGCTGCTATCTCAGCGCGTGTTGGTGGCATGCCCGTTTGCGAAATGTGGTCACGCACCAGATCGTAAACTTGCTGTTGTCGAGCTGTCAGTGCTTTCATCCCGTTCCCCTGTTTGTTTATACAGTCAGACTGTGAGTATATACAGGTAAATGGGTATTGGGAACTGTTAAATTAGCCAAAATCTGCATTTGTTGATGAATTTCTGGCTTTTTATCGCTTTTACTGTTTTTAGCCAACTAAACCGCAAAATAACGCGCCCATAAAACGGTTCCCCAGATAAACAGAGCCAATCCTATCGTGACGAACACAGCTGCGGAGCCGATATCTTTCGCTCGTCCAGATAATTCATGGTATTCACTGCCAATACGGTCAACAACCGCCTCAATCGCACTGTTAATTAACTCAACAATAGCGACTAAAACCACTGATCCAATCAACAAAATTCTGTCAATTTGGCTAATATCCAAGTAAAAAGCTATAATTATCGCAATGATAGCAGCAACCGCTTCTTGACGAAATGCAGCTTCATTTACCCATGCTGCTTTTAAACCTTTAAGGGAGTATCCAGCCGCTTTGATGACCCGAGTGAGTCCCTTAGTTTGACTTGCCATATTTTTTCCTTAATTTCTAAACAATAATCAACTTTTGCAGTCAAAGTGAATTATCGATAACAGATCTAAACATTGCTTTCTGATATGATTGCGCAGCATTACTAACAAGAGGCTATAATCATTTATGTCACTATGGCGTAAAATATATTACAACACGTTGAATTTACCACTGAAATTATTGGTAAAAAGTAAACTAATCCCAACGGACCCGATAACAGAGTTGCAGCTTGACCCAAACAAGCCAACGCTGTATGTCTTGCCATATCACTCAAAGTCCGACCTGCTCACGCTTCGCCAACAATGCTTAGCGATTGGTTTACCTGATCCACTCGTGGATAACGACATCAATGGCACCAAGCTCCCAGCCTATGTGTTTATTGATGATGGCCCGCGCGTGTTCCGTTACTACTCCCCAGATCCACGTAAAGAGTCAGTAAAAATATTCCATGCGTATCTGGATTTGCATAAAAACAACCCAAATCTTGATATTCAAATGCTACCTGCATCCGTCATGTTTGGACGTGCGCCGGGTCGCGAAGGGCATAAGCCTGCCCCGCTGAAACTCTTAAATGGTGTGCAAAAATTCTTTGCAGTCCTGTGGTTAGGGCGCGATAGCTTTGTGCGTTTTTCTCCGAGCATTTCTCTTGGCCAGATGGCACAAGAGCATGGCACTGATACCATCATTGCCAATAAACTCGCTCGCGTAGCACGAATTCATTACTCTCGTCAGCGTTTGGCGGCTGTAGGGCCTAGATTACCAGCACGCTATGAGCTGTTTAATAAGCTGCTATCCTCTAAAGCCATTGAAAAAGCCGTTGAAGACGAAGCTCGCAGTAAAAAAATCCCATTACAAAAAGCCCAACAAAATGCCGTGGCGATGATGGAAGAGATTGCCGCCAACTTCTCTTATGAAGCAGTGCGACTGACTGACCGCGTACTAGGCTGGACATGGAACCGCTTATACCAAGGGATCAACGTTCAACATGCTGAGCGCGTTCGCCAGCTGGCGCAAGATGGCCACGAAATTGTGTATGTGCCCTCTCACCGTAGCCATATGGACTACCTGCTGCTTTCTTATGTGCTTTATCACCAAGGTCTGGTGCCACCACACATTGCAGCGGGTATTAACCTGAACTTTTGGCCAGCCGGTCCGATTTTCCGCCGTTTGGGCGCATTCTTTATTCGCCGTACGTTCAAAGGTAATAAGCTCTATTCCACTGTATTCCGCGAATACCTCAGTGAGCTATTTGCTCGCGGCTATTCCATTGAATACTTTGTGGAAGGCGGTCGTTCGCGTACAGGTCGCTTACTGGAACCGAAAACCGGTACCTTGTCGATGACCTTACAAGCGATGCTACGCGGAGACTCCCGCCCTATCACCATCGTCCCTATCTATATTGGTTACGAGCATGTGATGGAAGTGGGAACTTACGCAAAAGAGCTGCGTGGTGCTGAGAAAGAGAAAGAAGGCTTCTTCTCCATGGTGCGTGGTCTGCGCAAACTGCGTAATTTAGGCCAAGGCTATGTGAACTTTGGGCAACCAATTTCACTGACCCAATACTTAAATAACCGCGTACCAAATTGGCGTGAATCTATCGACCCGATTGAGCCACAACGACCAAGCTGGTTGAACCCAACCGTCAGCAGCTTAGCCGATAACATTATGGTGAATATCAATAATGCAGCAGCTGCCAACGCGATTAACTTATGTTCAACGGCATTGTTGGCTTCACGCCAGCGCTCACTCACCCGTGAACAGCTGCTTGAGCAAATCGAGTGCTATCTGCAGCTACTGCGCAATGTTCCTTACACTGCCGATGCAACCACGCCGAACAAAACGGCTGAAGAGCTGCTTGAACACGCTTTGCAGATGAATAAGTTTGAAGTCGAAAAAGACAGCATGGGGGATATTATTATTCTGCCACGCGAAAATGCCGTCTTAATGACCTATTACCGTAACAATATTCATCACTTACTGGTTCTGCCTTCGCTTATCGCCAGCATTGTGCTGCACCATGAGCGAATTAGCCGTGACGCAATCCACCAGCAAGTTGCGCTGATTTATCCATTCCTGAAAGCTGAGCTGTTTATGCGTTATGACGCAAACGCGCTCACGGAAACGGTGGATACATTGATTAATGAGCTGAACAGCCAACAACTGATCTGTGTGAAAGATGAGAATATGGTGGTGTTAAATCCTCGCCGTATCCGTCCTTTGCAGCTACTGGCCGCAGGTGTTCGTGAGACACTGCAACGCTACGCCATCACGCTGTCATTACTCAATGCAAGCCCAGAAGTCAGCCGCAATACGTTGGAAAAAGAGAGCCGCATGCTCGCACAGCGTCTGTCCGTTCTTCACGGTATTAACGCCCCTGAATTCTTTGATAAAGCCGTGTTCTCAACACTGGTCGACACACTCAAAGAAGAAGGCTACATCGATAATAACGAGAACGATATTTTCTCGACGAATGCGAAGAACTTGTACGCTGTGCTTGCACGCTTGATGTCACCGGAAATCCGTCTGACCATTGAGAGCGTTAGCCAAACTGAAGAACTTTCTGCACCAAAACCGGCACCGAAAAATACGCCGGAAAGTGCTGATGCAGACTCAGAAGCTCCGCAAGAGTAATCTCGCAAGTCAATGATATGCACCAACAAAAAAGGGTAATGCAGATGCATTACCCTTTTTCTTATCCCGTTTTAATGGTTAAAAATAGCTAATCACCATACCGATAAACAGAATAAAACCGACATAGTTATTATTCATAAACGCTTTAAAGCACGGCGCTCGTTCCCGGTTCACCATCAATTGCTGCTGATAAACAAACAGCGCAGCGGCTAGCACTAACGAACCATAATAAACCATGCCTAAGTTAGCCAATGAGCCAATCACCACCAGCAAGCCAACCATGACAATTTGTAGCAAACCAATAATCAGCTTGTCATATTGACCGAACAAAATCGCCGTCGATTTCACGCCAATTTTTAAATCATCGTTGCGGTCAACCATCGCATACTGGGTGTCATAAATCACTGACCAGATGATATTCACTAAAAACAGTAACCAACAAACTAATGGTAAGGACTCACTAACGGCTGAGAATCCCATCGGGATTGACCAGCCAAATGCAGCCCCCAATACGACTTGAGGTAAATGGCTCACGCGTTTTACAAACGGGTAGATCCACGCTAGCGCTAAGCCTGCGACCGATAACCAAATAGTCATGGTATTCAAACTCAATACCAATAAGAAAGAGAGCCCCACCAGCGCAGCAAATAGGATTTTTGCTTCTTTTTCCGTGACATCACCGCTAGGCAGTGGTCGATGTTTGGTTCTTTCTACGTGCCCATCGAAATTACGATCAGCAAAATCATTGATAACACAGCCTGCGGCACGCATTAAAAATACACCTGCCGTAAAGACAATCAGAATATGCAAACTTGGCGTGCCTTGGGCGGCAATCCACAGCGCCCAATAGGTTGGCCACAGTAATAACAGTGAGCCAATAGGTCTATCAATACGCATTAAACGGCTGTATGCATGCCATTTACTTAGCGCCATACTTCCCTCCACGTTGTCGTGCTCCTTTATGCTTCTATTTTACCCATAAACGTTATTTGAATTATGTTAGATAGTTATCTATATGCAGGTGATTCAGGTAAAAATATTTCGGTTAATAATAATGGTTTTTCGGACAATCTTAATAAGGAGCGGCGTACCCAGCGGTCAGCGCTGGATCCCATTTCAATATAATCTCGGGTTAGGTTTTCATGACTAAAAAGGTAGCGCCCTAATGGGACTCGCCCAATATCCACTAATTGTTTGTCATTATCGGTGAGCGTCTCTTCTGGGATCAGCGTTCTGCCAATCAACCAAGGGATATTATCCCCATACATAATCACTTCCCGTAGCCAATAACGCTCACTAATTGGTAAGCATTTTTGTTCGTCGGCGGTGAGCATATCCAGTGAGATATAGCGTTCTAAATAAGGTATTACTGTCACTTTCTGACTATGCTGCTCAAACCGCTTGGTCATCGACCCCTGCTCTTGCAACCAATCCAATACACTTTCAGGAACACTCTCGTCGCCCTCTTCTAACCAGTTTATCGGGTGAGAGGTAAAAATCGTTTCAGGCATTCAATCAAATTCCACCATAGTAATTATGGTTATCCCCTGATTGCTACTCAAGCGTGTTAACGTCTAGCGCGTTAAAGCCACAACCAGCATCGTTCATCTAAATTATTGGGCGATAGAATAGCACGTTGTTGTTGTGCAAGGTTAAAGATAGATAACAATTTATATAAAAAGTCGCTAATTCAACACAAATTGTAAAAATTTTGTGAAAAATATTTGATTTATAATGAGTTAGCTTAAAAATCGTATTTTATTAGGATACTAATAGCCTGCCAATCACAGGCTATTAGTCGCTTAAAAAAACGCCATTAACGCCAGTTTTTATAGCAATTAATCAGCCCGTTGGTGGAACTATCATGGCTCGCCACCGCTTGGCTATTTTCCAATTCAGGCAGAATACGGCTCGCTAATTGCTTACCTAACTCTACACCCCATTGGTCAAAGGTGAAAATATTCAAAATTGCACCTTGGGTGAAGATTTTATGCTCATACATAGCGATCAGCGCCCCTAATGAATACGGCGTGATCTCTTTAAGCAGAATAGAGTTAGTTGGGCGGTTACCTTCAAACACTTTGTAAGGTGCTACATATTCCATCTCTTCAACGGTTTTACCTTGCGCGGCAAATTCTGCATCCACCACTTCGCGGGTTTTACCGAAGGCTAGCGCTTCAGTCTGTGCGAAGAAGTTAGACAGCAATTTAGCGTGGTGATCCCCCAGCGGGTTGTGTGTCACTGCCGGCGCAATAAAGTCACATGGGATCATTTTTGTCCCTTGGTGAATCAACTGGTAAAACGCATGTTGCCCGTTAGTTCCTGGTTCACCCCAAATAATTGGACCTGTTTGGTAAGTGACTGCATTGCCATTACGGTCGATATATTTTCCGTTTGATTCCATATTGCCTTGTTGGAAATAGGCAGCAAAGCGATGCATGTATTGGTCGTATGGAAGAATCGCTTCAGTTTCTGAGCCAAAAAAGTTGTTGTACCAGATGCCGATCAGCGCTAATAAAACGGGGATATTGCTTTCTAGAGGCGTTTGCGTGAAGTGCTTATCCATTGCATGAGCACCGCTCAGTAATTGAACGAAATTCTCATAACCGATGGATAAAATGATAGACAAACCAATCGCTGACCACAGAGAGTAACGACCGCCAACCCAATCCCAGAATTCGAACATGTTATTGGTATCAATACCAAATTTTGCGACTTGCTCACTGTTCGTTGAGAGCGCCACAAAATGCTTCGCGATATGTTTTTCATCTTTGGCAAACGTCAATAACCACTCACGCGCTGAATGCGCATTAGTCATGGTTTCTTGCGTTGTGAAGGTTTTCGAAGCTATCAGGAATAACGTAGTTTCAGGATTGAGATCCTTCAATGTTTCTGCAATTTGAGTGCCATCAACGTTGGAAACAAAGTGCATATTTAAATGGTTTTTATAAGGACGTAGCGCCTCAGTTACCATAAATGGTCCCAGATCTGAGCCACCAATCCCAATGTTCACCACATCAGTAATGGCTTTACCTGTGTACCCTTTCCACTCGCCACTAATAATACGCGCGCTGAACTGCTGCATTTTTTCCAGCACTGCGTTCACTTCTGGCATCACATCTTTGCCATCCACCAGCACTGGGGTATTGTCGCGGTTACGTAATGCGGTATGCAGCACAGCACGGTCTTCAGTGCGGTTGATTTTCTCACCACTGAACAGACTTTTGATTGCATCTTCCAGTTGCGTTTCTTTGGCTAATGCCAAAAGTTTGTCCAATGTCTCTTGTGTAATACGGTTTTTGGAGAAATCCACTAAGATTTGGTCATCAAAAGTGGCTGAAAACTTGGTAAAGCGCTGTTCATCTTGTGCAAATAAGTCACGCATATGCACATTTTTCATGTCTGCAAAATGCTGCTCTAGCGCTCGCCATGCCGCCGTCTGGCTTGGATTGATACTTTTCATGGATAACACCTCCAAAACAATTTCAAATAATAATAGATTGTAACTCGCCGAGGACACGAAGCTTATCGGTTTTCTGCGTTCTCATAATCTGCTGTTGTTAGGTCTATTCTCCCAAACCTAACGCCAACTGTCATCTCATCCCCAAAAGGATTAAAAAAGAAAAGGTATTGGGAAAACCGATAATCATTTGCCCATCATTAGAATTACTGATTTACCTCGATTCATTATTGACGATACGTGCCAAAGTCGATAAATCTATTACTCCAACGTATTTCAAGCTGTTGATGTAGTGCCTCATTCGGCCAGCGCCGCAGGAATTATTTTGGGTTAATGCATTATTTAAAGATAGGCGGTTTAATTAAAGGGATTGGAAAATGAATACAGTAGCTGGCAGTAATCAGTTTGTTATCGCAAAATTCGGTGGCACAAGCGTCGCTAACTTCGACGCCATGAATAAAAGTGCAGACATCGTACTGGCAAATGATCAAGTTCGTGTGGTTGTGCTTTCCGCAAGTGCGGGGATCACCAACTTACTCATTGAACTCGCTGAAGGCTGTGACACTGATAAACGCAACGAGCTACTGCAAAGAGTCAAACAAACTCAATATGACATTATCGAACACCTGCAAACTGCGAACGTGATCCGCGAAGAAATCGACCGTCTACTTGAGAATATTGCCCATTTAGCCGATTCAGCCTCTCTGGCCACTTCCGATGCCTTAACGGACGAAATGGTCAGTCACGGCGAGATTATGTCCACATTACTGTTTGTGGAAGTGTTGCGTCAACGTGGAGCATCCTCACAGTGGTTTGATGTCCGTAAAGTGATGAGAACCAATGAAAGCTTTGGGCGCGCTGAGCCGGATCTTGAACAGCTACAAGTGCTCGCACAGCAGCAGTTACTTCCACGCTTAGCCGAGTCAATTGTTATCACTCAAGGGTTTATTGGTCGTGATGCCAAAGGGCGCACCACCACACTAGGACGCGGAGGAAGTGACTATACCGCGGCCTTACTGGCTGAAGTATTGAACCTATCCCGCGTGGATATTTGGACGGATGTACCTGGTATTTACACTACCGACCCTCGCGTGGTGCCGAATGCCCAAAAAATCGATGAAATCGCCTTTGATGAAGCGGCTGAAATGGCGACGTTCGGCGCCAAAATTCTGCATCCAGCCACGTTATTACCCGCAGTGCGTGCGGGGATCCCAGTATTCGTCGGTTCTAGTAAAGCGCCAGAAGCAGGCGGAACAATTGTCAGTGACCAAACGGAAAACCCACCGCAATTTAGAGCGCTCGCACTACGCCGCAAACAAACGTTACTGACGCTGCACAGTTTGAAAATGCTGCATGCGCGTGGTTTCCTAGCAGAGATTTTTACTATCTTGCTGCGCCATAATATTTCCGTGGATTTGATCACCACATCGGAAGTGAGTGTCGCACTGACATTAGATACAACGGGCTCAACAGGCACTAATGGTAGCTTACTAACTAATGCCTTAATGACCGAATTATCCGCGCTGTGCCGCGTAGAAGTGGAAGAAAACCTTGCTCTAGTGGCGATTATTGGCAACCAACTATCACAAGTGAACGGGCTCGGAAAACAGATTTTCGGCGCACTGGAATCCTTTAATATTCGCATGATCAGTTACGGTGCTAGCAGCCATAATATTTGTCTGCTTGTGCCGGGTAACGACGCGGAAGAGATTATTCGCACGCTGCACAATAATCTTTTTGAGTGATAGCGAATAGCTATTCATAATATGATAGCGAGCCAGAAACGATAACGGGCAATCTTTTGATTGCCCGTTTGACTTGCTAATAAAAATAAATTTAACGACTTAGGAAAGAAGTAATCAGCCCACTAAACGTCGACTCACCCGCAAAAGCATAGGTGCTTTTTAGCTCTTCTCCGCGAATATCCGCAAAGCGCGCTAACGCTAATTCTTTGCTATTCGCCTCTATCTCTTCAAACTGCTTCTGATAACCCGCACTCAGCAACTCTGACGCTTTTTGGGTTTCCTTCATCTCTAACGCAACAACTTCGTCGGATTTAATAAAAAAACAATAAGTGCTCATTTGACACCTCATTTTTTCATACTCAAAAAACAACTAAACTCGTTCTAATCTAATGGAGAGATTTACAACAAAGACTCAACAAAGAACCAGTTAATAAAACTATACTTCATTATTTAGCTAAATAAAAATAGCTTCCTAATTCACAAAGATTGATAAATTTTATGGTGTAGATATACGTAGTTTCTATTCAAAAGTAGATAAGAAAAAGTGCAATTAAAGTAATTCCTAAGAATATCAAAATGATATTTGTAAATATGATAAAAATCGAAATAGACATTGATGATTAAAAGCCAATAATATTAATAAGGTTATTGGCTTTCAAATAAAATGGAATGGATCTTTTTATTAACTCATTTTCTAGAAGGTAATGAATCTTTTACACTTTCTGTATATTGCAGCATATTCGCTTTTGCATTATGGTCTTTTTGCAATAATGCTAAGTTATTTTTTGCGGTCACATTACCCAATTTATCTGCACGCTCAAACCACATAATAGCGCGGAAAATATTTTTACTACCGCCTTCTCCTCGGGCATACATCACGCCGAGGTTATTTTGCGCATCACTGTTTTCTTTGAATGCCGCAGACTCCAAAAGCTCTCGTGCTTTTTGGCTATCTTGCTGAACTCCGGTTCCAGTCAGGTAGAAAATTGCTAACTGGTTTTTTGCGTCCATATTGTCTTCTTTCGTGACTTCCAGCCACTTCACAATCTGCTGGATCTCAACATCCTTCAACTGACCCGCCAGGTATAAATTCGCTAACTTTAATTGTGCATCGACAATATCTGAATCGGCTAATTCGATATACCACTGGGTCGCTTTGGCCATATCAGGCTTAACACCGCCAAGACCTTTTTCATAATACTCAGCCACTTTCATGGCGGCTTCAGCAGATTCATTATCCGCAGCCATTTGATACCACTTGAAGGCTTCGCTCAGGTCTTGCCCAACGCCATCGCCTGTCTCATACGCTTGCGCTAATGCATATTGAGCCGAAAATTCACCTTGGTTTGCCGCGCGTTTATACCAGTAAACGGCTTGGTAGTTATTTTGCTCAACGAGCGGGTGACCCTTGCTGTAAAAGTCCCCCATGTTTTTTTGTGCAACTGGGGAGCCCATATTCGCGGCTTGGCGATACAGGTAAATCGCCGTATCCTCATCTTTTTCCATACCTTCGCCATTTTCATACATCACGGCTAAGTTGTTCACGGCAGAGGCTACGCCATTACGTGCACTGCGCTCATACCATGTAAAAGCTTTATTGTAGTCAATATCACCACCAAGCCCATCATGGTAAAACAGCCCAATGGCAAACTGTGCATATTCTTGCTCTTGCTCTGCCGCTTCATAATACCAAGCGCGTGCTTGTTTATAGTCTTTTTCGACACCTAAACCGCGCTCAAATAAATAGCCCATCGCATATTGGCAATATGCATCGCCTTTTTCGGCGCATTTACGGTACCAGTTACCCGCTTGCTCATAATCCTTTTTGCGCTGTGCCAGCATACCGATGTAGTAATCACCATCATTACTATTTAAATCAGAAGCTTTCTTAAACCAGTAATAGGCTTTATTTTCATCAGCATCGAGAAAGTCTGTGCCATCCAAATACGCGACACCCACATCAATCATGGCATCAACTTTGCCCGCGTTAGCCTCTTTAATGCTACTTTGGAAATCGGTTGGAAGGTTGCTTGGCTCAGTTACTTCAAGGGCTTTAGGTAAAGGTTCAACTAAAGCAGAATCCGCCTGAGGCGTTAAAACTACAGGGGTGATATTTGGGGTAGAAGATTGATTAGCAGCCGCTTTGGTTGGCTGGTTATGAAACGAACCCGACTCTATTGGCTCTGCTTGCACATAAGGGGCACAGATAATGCAGAAACTAAATAAGAGAGAGGGTAATTTCATGACATTTACTCACAGCTTGGCATTGACCACTGCTATATAAGATATCATTCCCATACAAAAATCATAAGGACTATAAGCAGAAAATAACCAAATGAAGTGAATTTTTAAGAAAATAATTTGGGTGATTATCGTAATTGGTTACAAAACGAGCTAATCACCCTCTAATTAATAATTAAATTGTCTTAATGCGGAAAATTAATTAACGCGATATCCACCATGCTTACTGGCAAATAAATTAAACTTACCCCACTCAATTAAAATCAATTCCAATTTTTGATGACTAATTTTGCATAGCGTCGATATTTGGGAAACCACAAAATGGTTTTCACCCACTAATTCTTCTGAAAATACCTCAGCAATTAATTCACTCTCTTTCGCTGTAATTAACCAGCCATCATTGGTCGCAAATTTATGAACCGGAACCATACCTTCTTTGGTACTTTCTTTAGAGAGTAACTTATCTTCCGCTTGTTGGGCTTGATAAAACGCGTCGATTTCTTCTTGTGAAGGGATCGGCTCAACCCGCTCTTGGTTTTCCAAGAACAGATAAATTTCTTCTGCTCTTGCTGGCGTTAACTCGCTTCTTAACCAAATTTGGTTAAAGCAATGTTCCGTCAATGAATCTTCAGTATCCAATTTGTCCATGATTTGCAAAATACTCATCATGGCACTCACCGCATCTTCGCTCATCATAAACGTGTCTGGTGCGGCGCTATTTTGGATCTGATAAGGATAAACTACCGAGGACGGCAGTTTTCCTTCAATTATAAATTCATAGCTCATCATTTGCTCCCAATAGATTTCCTACCTATAAGATGGAGGCGAATAACTGAAAAATCAATCTTCTGGATCAAATCAATCTTCTGGGTCATAGCCTAAGTTTGGCGCTAACCAGCGTTCTAATTCTGCGACAGTCATTCCTTTGCGTTTAGCATAATCTTCAATTTGATCTTTTTGCACTTGTGCCACCGCAAAGTATTTACTATCAGGGTGGCTAAAGTACCAACCCGACACCGAGGCTCCCGGCCACATAGCGTAAGAGCTGGTCAGTTTCATACCAATTTTGTCTTCCACATTCAGGAGTTGCCAGATTTTTTCCTTTTCGGTGTGTTCAGGACAAGCGGCATAACCCGGCGCAGGACGAATGCCTTGATAATTTTCACGGATCAACTCTTCGTTGCTCAGCGCTTCATCCTGTGCGTAGCCCCAATACTGGGTTCTGACTTGTTGATGCAAATATTCTGCAAAGGCTTCTGCTAAGCGATCAGCCAAGGCTTTCACCATGATTTTATTATAATCATCGTGGGCATTTTCATACTGCTCAGCCAAATCATCCTCTTCTAACCCGCCAGTAACCGCAAATGCACCGATATAGTCCGCTTTACCACTCTCTTTCGGCGCCACAAAATCGGATAAACAGTAGTTAGGAAAATCGGTTTTCAACGTTTGCTGGCGTAAATTCAGAGCAACCGCTTGGACTTCATCCCGAGCAGAGGAGCGATAGATTTCCACATCATCCACTACGCTGTTTGCAGGGAAAATGCCAAAAATCCCTTTTGGCGTCAGTAATTTTTGGCTATCCAGCGTATCGAGCATCGTATTGGCATCCGCCAACAATTTACGCGCCTCTTCCCCGACGACTTCATCTTCCAGAATTCGCGGATATTTGCCTGCCAATGACCATGTCATAAAGAATGGCGTCCAGTCGATATAGTCACGCAATGTTTTAATCGATGCCGTCACTTCTTGAACGCCTAGGAATTTAGGAACTGGCGGTTGGTACTGTTGCCAATCAATATTCACCCCATTAGCGCGAGCAGCTTCTAATGTGACGGGTGGGGTTCTTGGCTTTTTGCGCCCATGTTGCAGGCGAACCGTGTCATATTCACGACGCGTTCGGGCTACAAACTCGGCTTTTTGGGTTGCTGAAAGTAATGCGGCGACGACACCCACCGTACGGGATGCATTCTGCACATAGACCGTGGGCCCTGAATAGTTTTGCTCGATTTTTACGGCTGTATGAGCTTTCGAAGTGGTTGCGCCACCGATCAATAACGGTAAGGCAAACCCTTGTCGCTCCATCTCTTTTGCCACATGCACCATCTCATCCAATGACGGCGTAATCAGACCCGATAAACCGATAATATCGACGTTTTGTTCACGAGCGGTTTTCAGGATCGTTTCACATGGCACCATGACGCCTAAATCAATGATTTCATAGTTATTACACTGCAAAACGACGCCCACGATATTTTTGCCAATGTCGTGCACATCCCCTTTCACCGTCGCTAATAATACTTTACCTGCGCTGCTTCCTGATTGTTTGAGTTCTTGAATGTACGGCTCCAAGTACGCCACGGCTTGCTTCATCACGCGAGCGGATTTCACCACTTGGGGCAGGAACATTTTTCCTTCACCAAATAGGTCGCCCACCACATTCATGCCGTTCATTAACGGGCCTTCGATCACTTCGATAGGGCTTGATGCGCGTTGGCGGGTCTCTTCCGTATCTTGGATAATAAATTCCGTGATCCCTTTCACTAGCGAGTATTCCAGCCGTTTTTCCACTTCCCAACTACGCCATTCCGCTTGTTGAACTTGCTGCTCTTGTCCCCCTGTTCCACGGTATTTTTCAGCCAATTCCAGTAGCTTTTCAGTACCGTCTTCTCGGCGATTGAGGATCACATCTTCTACCGCGTTTTTGAGTTCAGCAGGAAGATCGTCATAAATGGCCAATTGTCCCGCATTGACGATCCCCATATCCATGCCATTGCGGATCGCGTGGTACAGGAAAACCGCGTGAATGGCTTCACGTACCGGATCATTGCCTCGGAATGAGAAAGAGACGTTTGATACCCCGCCGGAGATCAATGCATGGGGCAGTTGATCTTTAATATTCTTACAGACTTCAATAAAATCAACGGCATAGTTATTGTGTTCTTCAATCCCCGTAGCAACCGCAAAAATGTTCGGGTCAAAAATAATATCTTCAGGCGGGAAACCGACCGTTTCCGTCAATATTTGGTATGCACGGCGGCAAATTTCGATTTTACGCTCGCGGGTATCTGCTTGCCCCACTTCATCGAACGCCATGACCACCATTGCCGCACCATATTTACGGACTAATTTTGCGTGTTCAATAAAGGCATCAACTCCCTCTTTCATTGAGATGGAGTTGACGATCCCTTTGCCTTGGATGCATTTCAGGCCTTTTTCGATCACATCCCATTTTGAGGAATCGATCATAATAGGTACCCGTGCAATATCCGGCTCCCCCGCGATCAAATTCAGAAAACGCACCATCGCCGCGTGAGAATCTAGCATTCCCTCATCCATATTGATGTCGATGATCTGCGCGCCGTTTTCCACTTGTTGGCGAGCGATATCAAGGGCTTCTTGGTAATTTTCTTCTTTAATTAAACGCTTGAATTTTGCTGAGCCTGTGACGTTAGTACGCTCTCCCACGTTCACAAACAGAGACTGCGCACCAATATTCAGCGGCTCTAAACCGGATAAACGACATTCCACTGGCAATTTTGGCAACTGGCGAGGTTTAAGCCCCTCAACGGCTTGCGCCATTTTTTGGATATGAAGTGGTGTGGTACCACAGCATCCACCGACGATATTTAAAAAGCCAGCTTCCGCCCATTCGCGGATCTGCTGCGCCATATTTTGGGCATCAAGATCGTATTCACCGAATGCATTCGGTAATCCTGCATTGGGGTGGGCGCTAACATAGCACTCTGAAATACGAGATAATTCAGCGATATATTGACGAAGTTCGTCAGGCCCCAGTGCGCAGTTAAGCCCGAATGATAGCGGCTGAGAGTGACGCAATGAGTTATAAAATGCTTCCGTGGTTTGCCCCGATAAGGTGCGTCCCGAGGCATCAGTGATAGTCCCTGAGATCATCACTGGTAAATGGATCCCAAGGGCTTCAAATTCAGTTTCTACAGCAAAAATTGCCGCTTTTGCATTTAATGTGTCAAAGATAGTTTCGATCATGATCAGATCGACACCACCTTTAATCAGCGATCGTGTGGATTCGCGATACGCGTCCACCAGCAGATCAAACGTGACGTTGCGATAGGCCGGATCATTCACATCAGGGGAGATCGATGCCGTACGGTTTGTTGGTCCCAAGACCCCAGCCACATAACGCGGTTTTTCTGGGGTTTTACGTGTCCACTCATCGGCACATTCACGAGCAAGGCGAGCTGCGGTTTCATTGATTTGTGCAGAAAGGGCTTCCATTTTATAATCCGCCATCGCAATGGTGGTGGAGTTAAATGTATTGGTTTCAACAATATCCGCCCCTGCCGCAAAATATTGGCTATGGATATCGCGAATAATCTCAGGCTGGGTGAGCACAAGTAAGTCATTGTTGCCTTTCAAATCACTTGGCCAATCTGCAAAACGCGCGCCGCGAAACTGCTCTTCAGAGAGTTTATGGCGTTGGATCATCGTTCCCATCGCACCATCTAGGACGAGAATTCTATTTTTTAATTGTTGTTCTAATTGGTTTTTCTTGCTGGACACTGCACTGTCCTCCTGAAAATAATAATCCCTCGGCTTAATCGGCCCCATGCTGTGACTTCACACAGCTAAAACGTCAATGAATTGAAACTAAACTAAATTTGTATGAATCACATCCTACCATAACTTCAGAAGAGAAAATTCGTCGTTATGATGAGAGTTTTTCAGGTTGCCAAAGATCGACTTTTTGCTGATCCGATGAGTATTTTTGAATGAAATCATTCATAATAGAAACGAATATTCATTCCTGTCAGGAGACACTTGATGGCGGCTACACCCATTACTAAAAAAATAAAGAAGGCAAAAGGACCTGCGAGTGGCGCTACGGCTGCCGGACAAGTTCAATCCTTAAGCCGTGGACTGACGCTTTTGGAATACATTTCTGAATCAACCGGGGGGATCGCCCTCACCGATTTAGCCCTTCAAGCTGGTTTACCTAATTCCACAACTCACCGCTTATTAATGACCCTAGAGCAGCACGGTTTTGTGCGCCAGACAGGGGATCTTGGGCTGTGGGTCATCGCTTCTCATGCCTTTATCATCGGCAGTAGCTTCCTTGAAAGTCGTAATTTATTAGCCCTTGTCCATCCGATATTACGCCGTTTGATGGAAGAATCTGGCGAAACCGTTAATTTAGCGATTTTAGATCACACGGAATATGACGCTGTGATTGTTGACCAAGTACAATGTAATGCACTAATGCGCATGTCTGCTCCGATTGGCGGGAAACTGCCATTACATGCATCGGGTGCAGGAAAGGCGTTTATTGCCAATTTGCCTGAAGAACAGCTAATTCCATTACTTGGCAAAAAAGGCTTACATGCCTATACACCGCATACATTAACTAACCCATCCGCATTGAAAGAAAATCTGCAACAAGCTAAAAAACAAGGGTTTTCTTATGATGATGAAGAACATGCGCTGGGGTTAAGATGTATTGGCGCCTGTATTTATGATGAGCATAAAGAGGCATTTGCTGCGATCTCAATTTCTGGGCCACTTTCACGGATCACCGATGATCGGGTAACTGAGTTGGGAGCGATGGTGATCAAAGCCGCTAAAGAAATCAGCCATGAATATGGCGCTAATCGCTAGCAAGTAAAAGTGCGGGATCTCCCCGCACTTCTTCAATTAATCATGTTACTGACGGGTTAATCACCCTGTTGACCGGATACGCTTTCCGATTTATTCGATTTCAAAGATTGTTTGAATTTCGGCATATTGCGATATTTTTCAATCAAGGCTAAAGCGATAGCTTCCGTTTCCGCATCTGCCCGCCCATCAATATCCCGTGGACGATAATGCATTTGGAATGCACGCAGCGTCTGCTTCGTTTCTTTATCTAATTTTCCTGTCAGTGGGATCCCCACATAGCCATAAAACTTCAATGCTTTTTGTAGATTTAATACACTGACAGGTGCATTAATTTGTCGCCCAGCTAAATACTTATTGACGGTTTGAGGGTCAGGCCAAGCACCAATCCCGTGCAGCGCTAATGATTGCCACGGAAATGCACGTCCCGGATCTTGCTTACGCAGTGGTGCGATATCACTATGACCAATGACATTTTCAGGCGGAATGTCATAACGTTGCATGATGTCTTTCAATAGCGGGATCAACGCATCTATCTGTGAGTCATTAAAAGGCGGCCAGATATCTTGACCATTTTTTCTCACCAAACCTTCATTAACGATTTCAATACCAATCGAGCTATCATTAAGTCCATGATGATATTGCCAGCGGCTATCCCCTGCGTGCCACGCTTTCAAACGCTCAGGAACGAGTTGTAAAATAACAGGCTGACCATTTTTTTGTGCAGGTTGACTAGGAATGAGGTAGTGGGAACTCACCTTTCCTTTCGTTAATATTTTAATTGAGTGGGCATCATCAGAAACAGTGTAATGCAGAACAATAAATTGAATACGCTCACTGGTATTCTGTGACGGGTAACTCTGATCGAGATAGTAACCCGTTTTTGAAGGTGTCGTTGAACAACCGACAAGTAGGAATATGACAAATATCCATATTGCCCTAGCCATTTAAAACTGCCCTTTTTCCATGTTGAATTGTCGCACATTTAAGCACACCGCCCTCGATAAAACCATGAGAACTTTTCGTAAAGAATCGTCTTAAATATGAGCAAATATAAAAAAAAGAGTAAATTAAATGAATCAAAAAAAGCAGAATATGAATAATTTTATAAAAAAAGCTAATCGAATTTAATCGTTATCTGCTTTTATCATTTAAAAGCAGAATCATCAGATTCATGAAATTTAATTATTACATTGAAGATAGCATTAATAATTAAAATCATTTAATCATTATAATTTTTTTAACCTATAAAACTTTAAGGGAAGTGAAAATAAATTAAAAACTCGCTAGTGCCACCTCACTAGAATTATCTTTCTCTTTCTCAAATTGACGTGCAATCATAGTGGTAATTTCATGAATATCAATTTCAAGTAAAATAGCAATCTCGATTAATTTATCTAAACTCAGCTTATTCACACCCAGTTCATATCGAGATACCTGCTGCTGGCTAAGTTGAATAATAGCTGCTAACTCCTGACCTGATAACCCTTTACGTACTCTAGCTTTACGAAGATGATTGCCAAGTAAAGCATAAATATTTTGTTTTTCTGACATGTACATGCTCACCTCAATATAAAGAATCTAATCAAACACTAACGGGCATTATAAAAACAATCTATTTTTTTTAAAATAGATAAAAACAATCGAATTAACTATTATTGATAGGAATTTAAGGTGTCATTATGATTTTAATTTTTAACCTTTACTATTCTTAGTTGTAATCCATTGCTTTATAAAAATATTTTTTAATGTCACTCGTTGTTTTAACCTTGTGAAACTATTATTAAAACACCTCTAATTTAATAATGTTTTACAATTTAAATAGTTATGGAAATAATTGGTAACTAAAAATCACTTGTACTTACGTTTTAATTTTATTTTAAAAATTGAAATTTATTTAAAATAATGTCATACGTAATCAGCATTAAAAAATAAGTAATTAGCGGGCTTAACTTTCAAGCCAACTTTATCTAAATACCATAATTCCACTTTTTCCTTGAAGATAAGAAAATAGTTCGACATCCATTACCCGTAAATTTTTTCGTTGCGAAGAAGCATGGCGAAATATCACTTTTTCGCCATCTCTAATAACAATACCCACATGGGTGACATCCAATCCTGATGCAGGGGAATAAATACCAATGTAATCCCCTGTTTTTAACTGCTTCAGTAATTTTCTATCAATAAATCGAGTTGGGATATAACCAATCACTCTTGGTGTTATTTTAACCGTAGCAATAATAGGATCACCGTTACTTTTTTTATTAAGTTGTTTATTAACAAAAATAGTGTGGGGGCTCAATTGAGCTGTTATATCAGAGACCACTTTATGATCCCCTTCTGCCCAATCCGAAAAGAAATGACGACGTTGATTAAATGCGACTTTTGCATCGACATAGCGTACTTTCTCTAAATATGAGGCAAATTGTTCAGCATCATCCGCATATTTAAAGGCTTCGCTATACTCAATGAATGTCATGCAATCAACGGCTTTTAAGTCAATGATTAACCGTTCCGTTGAGAATGCATCCATATTTAAAGTACGATTATTGTAGGGAGTACCCAACAAAGTGGCGGTTGCATTCGCCATTTTTTGCTCAGCATAACTACCTTGACTAGCTGAAATCGCCTTCTCTAATACGGCGTAAGATCCTGTGGTTAAAACCACTTCAGGCACTTCTGTCGCTTGAACGCTGCTTGAGCACAACCAAAAAACACCTAACAGCCACCCAAGCGAATTCCGTTTTTTCAACCCAGCCATATTTCCCTACTTGATTTTTATCTCAATGCCATTGACCAACTCATTATAGTTATTATTTATCATTCTGTTAGGCTGAAATGGTCACGATTACTCCCAAATTACTCCCCGATCCTCTTCTTGATTCAGATCACAGATATGTCGAAATCTTCATTTTGATCATTGCAACAATTGTTTTTTCATTGAACAATGTTACCGGTAACATAAAGAGTACTGTTTGTATAATGGAGCCATTATCATGAGCAAAAATATTTCTGACGTCACACCTTCAACGAAGGTCAATGACCATATTTTACAGATCACCCAACGTATCATCGCGCGCTCGAAAGAGAGTCGAAAAGCGTATCTCGAAAAAATTGAACAGGCTCGTAGCAGTACTGTACATCGCGCTGAATTAGCGTGTGGGAATCTGGCTCATGGTTTTGCTGCCTGCCAAAGTGAAGAAAAAAGTATTCTCAAAAGCATGACTCGTTCCGATATCGCTATCATTAACTCCTATAACGACATGCTTTCCGCTCATCGCCCCTATGACCGCTACCCTGACCAATTGAAACAAGCTCTACTGGAAAATGGTGCGATTGGGCAAGTAGCTGCGGGTGTTCCTGCCATGTGCGATGGTGTTACCCAAGGGCAAGATGGTATGGAACTCTCATTACTGAGCCGCGATGTTATCGCGATGTCCACTGCCATCGGACTTTCCCACAATATGTTCGATGGCGCGCTCTATTTAGGGATCTGCGATAAAATTGTTCCGGGGCTGATGATGGGCGCGCTCTCTTTTGGGCACCTACCCGCAGTTTTTGTCCCTGCAGGCCCCATGAGCACTGGCTTACCCAACAAAGAAAAAGTGAGAATTCGTCAGCTATACGTTGAAGGGAAAGTTGACCGTAATGCATTACTTGATGCTGAAGCCGCGTCCTATCACAGCATTGGTACCTGCACATTTTACGGTACCGCAAACTCTAACCAAATGGTGATGGAAGTGATGGGGTTACACTTACCTGGCTCTTCCTTTGTTCCACCAGATTCCCCATTACGTGATGAACTCACTCGTGCTGCGGCTCGCCAAATTACACGCCTTACTGAGCAATCAGGAAATTATTTACCGATTGGTAAACTGGTTGATGAAAAAGTGATTGTAAATGGTATTGTGGCGCTTCTGGCAACAGGGGGATCCACCAATCTCACCATGCATCTGGTGGCGATTGCACGCGCCGCCGGCATTATTATCAATTGGGATGATTTCTCTGATCTTTCTGCTGTCGTTCCTCTGATTTGCCGAATTTATCCAAATGGCCAAGCTGATATTAACCAATTCCAAGCGGCCGGTGGCGTTCAGTTGTTGATCCGCCAGCTCCTTGCTAAAGGTTTACTCCATGATGACGTTCACACCGTCGCCGGGTTTGGGTTATCACGTTATACCCTCGAACCTTGGTTGGACAACGGTCAGTTATCTTGGCGCGAAGGGGCAAAAAATTCTTATGATCTTGAAGTGATTGCTGATATTGATCATCCTTTCTCCCATCACGGTGGGACTAAACTACTGTCTGGGAACCTTGGTCGCGCTGTGATGAAAACGTCAGCCGTTCCCGTTGAAAACCAAGTGATTGAAGCCCCAGCCATCGTGTTCAATAATCAAAATGATATTGCACCGCGTTTTGAAGCAGGCGAATTAGACAGAGACTGCGTCATTGTGGTTCGTTTCCAAGGACCATCTGCGAATGGCATGCCTGAATTACATAAATTAATGCCGCCACTCGGGGTATTATTGGACAAAGGCTATAAAGTGGCATTAGTCACTGACGGGCGATTGTCGGGAGCATCGGGCAAAGTACCTTCTGCTATTCATGTCACCCCAGAAGCTTACAATGGCGGCTTACTCGCCAAAGTCCAAGACGGTGATTTAATTCGCGTTAATGCATTGACGGGAGAAATTGAGCTTCTCGTCGACGAACAAATTTTATCCGCTCGTCAACCTTATCAAGCCGACCTGAGTGCAGAACGAGTGGGTTGTGGTCGAGAGCTGTTTGGTGCATTAAGACAACATTTATCCGGCGCCGAAGAAGGTGCTTGTAGTATTAATGACTGACTGTATTAATTTTTAATTTATACCGCTTAATAGGATTTATTATGAATAATTGGAAAATGACTGCTGAAGATGTTCTAAAACAAGGTCCTGTTGTTCCTGTCATTGTGATCAAAAAACTCGAGCAAGCCGTTCCTTTAGCAAAAGCCTTACTCAAAGGCGGTATCAAAGTATTGGAAGTCACGTTAAGAACGGAATGCGCCATCGAAGCCATCCGACTTATTGCTGAAGAAGTCCCTGAAGCGATTGTAGGTGCCGGTACCGTTATCAATGCAAAACAGCTGGCTGAAGTGACCCAAGCGGGTGCGCAATTTGCTATCAGCCCAGGTTTAACGGACGAATTATTAGCGGCGGCAAATCAAGGCAGCATTCCATTAATTCCCGGAATTTCCACCGTATCTGAATTAATGGCGGGCATGAACTACGGACTTAAAGAATTCAAATTCTTCCCAGCCGAAGCCAATGGTGGCGTGAAAGCGCTCAAAGCGATTGCAGGGCCTTTCTCCCAAGTTCGCTTCTGCCCAACAGGCGGGATCTCCCTCGCAAATTACCGTGATTATCTCGCTCTAGACAGCGTGCTGTGTATTGGTGGCTCATGGTTAGTACCAGAAGATGCTCTGGAAAATGGCAACTACGATAAAATCACCGAATTAGCACAGCAAGCGGTGCAAGGCGCGCTGTAATTGCTAAGTTATGATGTGAGTGGTTGAGTTATAAAGTGGGTCATTGACCCACTTTCAATCAACTAAGCCGCAGAGATAGCGTGAAGAAATCGACGGCAAAAGCGCTGATCTTCCGAGTAAGCAAACACATCTTCTACATACCCATCCAAAATACGTTTTTGCAGTTTTTGCCAATAATCTGCGTTAAATAAATCTTGATGATGCAGCTGTAAATAATCTCTAACTTTCGGATCTTGGCATAAGAATTGAGCAAATTCTTCGGGGAAAACATCTTGCTCCCGTACGCTGTACCAAGGTTCACCAGAGAGCTCTTGCTCAGGGTAAAGTGGCTCAGGAATATGACGGAAATTCACCTCGGTCATATAGCAAATTTCATCATAATCATAAAATACCACCCGACCATGGCGCGTTACTCCAAAGTTTTTAAATAGCATATCCCCTGGGAAAATATTGGCGGCAGCCAGCTGTTTGATGGCGCAGCCATATTCTTCTATTGCGTGATAAAGCTGCTCATCCGACGCTTCATCCATAAAAATATTCAGCGGGATCATCTTACGTTCCATATAGAGATGACGAATTAATATTTTATCCCCCAAATCTTCAACCTGAGACGGCGCCTCCGTTAGTAACTCGCTCATTAGCCCATCACTGACAAAACGCTTTTCAATAATAAAGTTTTCAAACTCTTGAGTATCTGCCATGCGTCCCACTCGGTCGTGCTCTTTGACCATTTGATAGCACTCAAGCACTCGAGCTTTAGTCACTTCTTTTTGTGGCGCAAATTTATCTTTAATAATCTTAAATACCCGATCAAATGATGGTGCCGTAAACACCAACATCACCATCCCTTTCACGCCGGGGGCGAGGGTAAATTGTTCTCGTGAAAAATTTAAATACGCCAAATATTCTCGGTAATATTCTGTTTTACCGTGCTTTTGGCAACCAATCGCCATATACAACTCAGCGATTGATTTACTGGGTAAAATTTCACGTAACCAGAAAACTAGCCCAGCCGGAAACGGTGCATACACCATAAAATAGGAACGAGCGAAGCCAAACACTATACTCGCGTCATCAAACCCAGTTAAACACGCGTCTACATACATTTTACCGTCTTCATCATGGTGAATAGGCAATAGGAATGGGTAAACTTGGTGATTGATATATAGCTTCCCAACTAACCATGCGGCTTTATTCCGATAAAACAGCTCATTCGCCACATGCAATTGAGCACCCTGTTCAACAATCTCTGGGAAGCGCTGCCTTAGCGTTTCTACAATGCAATCAATATCAAAGGCTAAATTTCGCCACGTTAAGCGAATGGGCAACCCGCTTAAGATCCCATTAAATACCATTTCCATGTTCCCATTGAGCTTATATTCGCGAGCTAATGGTCTTGGTAAGGTGCAAAAGCGTCGTGCAGGTTGTGAAGTAAAGATAAACAGATTTTCTTGGGTCAGCTCTCGATGTTGAAACAGCCGGCAATATACTGAATTAAAAAAACTTTCAGCAATTTCAAAACGCGGGTAATCCGGTAGCAATGTCGCATAGACCTGTTTGATCCTTGCCAAATTATAAGGACTGAGCGATTGCACTAGCCCCATACACTGCAGCTGAGCAACGACAAGCCCCACGTGGTGATCATACAGTTTGATCCTTTGCTTCATCGCGTGTTGAACCGCATGCCAATCCCCGCGTTCAAAGCGTTCTTGAGCGCCCGAGGTGATTTCAAGAAATCGCCCATATTGCGCATCAAAGCCCTGCAAAATGGTTTGAGCGATGATCTGTTCAGTTTCGAGGGTCATCTTCACTCTCCCAATAAAAAAACAGGCACTTACGTGCCTGAAAAGTCAAAAGATACACTTATGTCAACACACATACACCGAGCAATAGGAACCGTAAATTTCTCCCCGATTAGAATTGCTCTTCTTCGGTCGAACCCGTTAATGCCGTAACTGAAGAACTCCCCCCTTGAATCACCGTCGTCACCTTATCAAAATAGCCAGTTCCCACTTCTTGCTGATGAGAAGAGAAGGTATAGCCTTTATTGATAGCGGCAAATTCACATTCCTGAACTTTATCAACATAGTGTTTCATTCCTTCGCCTTGTGCGTAAGCGTGAGCAAGGTCGAACATGTTGAACCACATGCTGTGAATTCCTGCCAAGGTAATAAACTGGAAGCGATAGCCCATGTCTGACAACTCTTGTTGGAAACGAGCAATGGTGCTGTCGTCCAAATTTTTCTTCCAGTTAAATGAAGGTGAACAGTTATAAGCTAATAATTTACCTGGGAATTTAGCGTGAATTGCCTCAGCAAATTGACGCGCAGCTTCCAGATCTGGCTTGGAGGTTTCACACCAGACTAAATCAGCATAAGGGGCATAGGCTAAGCCTCGGCTAATCGCTTGCTCTATCCCTGCCGTGGTACGGAAGAAACCTTCGGCCGTACGCTCACCCGTGATAAATGGCTCATCATAAGGGTCACAATCTGATGTTAATAAATCAGCAGCGTCCGCATCCGTTCTAGCAATTAAGATAGTAGGAACACCTGAAACATCCGCCGCTAAGCGTGCTGCAACTAATTTTTGGACTGCTTCTTGGGTTGGAACTAAAACTTTCCCACCCATATGGCCACATTTTTTCACCGCCGCCAATTGATCCTCAAAGTGTACCGCCGCTGCACCCGCTTCAATCATGTGCTTCATCAGCTCAAACGCATTCAGTACCCCACCAAAGCCAGCTTCCGCATCCGCAACGATAGGTAAAAAGAAATCGATGTATTCTTTATTATCGGGGCCAATGCCATTCGCCCACTGAATTTGATCCGCGCGACGGAATGTATTGTTGATCCGCTGAACCACGTTCGGCACTGAGTCCACAGGGTAGAGTGATTGGTCTGGATACATGCTGGATGCTGAGTTCGCATCTGCCGCTACCTGCCAACCAGAAAGATAAACAGCTTCAATTCCCGCTTTTGCTTGTTGCAATGCTTGCCCGCCCGTTAATGCACCTAATGCATTTACATAGCCTTTCTTCGCGCCGCCATTCAGCTGTGCCCAAAAGCGTTCAGCTCCTTTACGAGCTAATGTATGCTCAGGATTGACCGAGCCGCGTAATTTGATCACTTCTTCGGCTGCATAAGGGCGAGTAATGCCTTTCCAGCGTGGTTTTTTCCACTCATTTTCCAATTGAGCAATCTGTTCTAAGCGCGATGTTGTCATGATTTACGTCCTTTCTTGTTATCTATCTTTGTAGGGTAATTGGGTGCTATCTGCATTCGTTAACTTGGCTAATCAAGTAATTGGTAGCCCGGTATCGTTAAGAACTCGATCAATTCATCTTGGGTTGTGATTCGGCGCATCAGCTCACTCGCTTCTTTGAATCGCCCACTTTGAAAACGATGATCACCAAGCTCTTTTTGGATGACTTGCAACTCTTCATCCAGCATCTCTTCAAATAACGCTTTCGTGACTTTCATACCGTTCGATAATGATTTTCCATGACGGATCCACTGCCAGATTGATGTCCGCGAAATTTCAGCGGTCGCCGCATCCTCCATCAAACCATAGATAGGCACGCAGCCATTTCCTGAAATCCATGCTTCAATGTATTGCACCGCCACGCGAATATTGGCGCGCATACCCGCTTCGGTTCTTTCGCCCTCACAAGGTTTTAGTAACTGTTGCGCGGTGATTTCAGCATCATTTTCACGTCGGATATTCAGCTGGTTTTTTCGCTCGCCTAATGCTTCGTTGAAAACCGCCATGACGGTATCAGCCAAACCTGGGTGTGCAATCCATGAACCATCATGGCCATTACGCGCTTCCAGTTCTTTATCCGCTTTAACTTTGGCAAGAATCGCTTGGTTTTCCTGTGCATCTTTACTTGGAATAAAGGCGGACATTCCCCCCATCGCGAATGCTCCGCGACGATGACAGGTTTTGATCAGCAGACGTGAATAGGCGCTTAAAAATTCCTGTGTCATAGTGACCGATTGTCTATCCGGTAAAACGCGGTCCGCATGCTCTTTCAATGTTTTGATGTAGCTGAAAATGTAGTCCCAACGCCCACAGTTAAGCCCAACAATGTGGTGGCGCATGTGGTACAAAATTTCATCCATCTGGAAAACCGCAGGGAGTGTTTCAATTAACACTGTGGCTTTGATAGTCCCGCGTGGTAAGCCTACATAATCTTCTGCGGCGCTAAACACATCGCTCCACCATTGAGCCTCCTGCCAAGATTCCAGCTTCGGAATATAGAAATAAGGGCCACTTCCCTTCGCCAGTAATGCCTGATAGTTATTGAAAAAGTAGAGTGCGAAATCAAACAGCCCACCGGGTATCGGTTGGTTATCAACAAGCACATGTTTTTCATCTAAATGCAGTCCACGCACTCGGGCGATCAACACAGCGGGATTAGATTTCAGCTGATAAACTTTGCCATTTTCATTGGTGTAAGATATTTCGCCGGTGATCGCATCGCGTAAGTTGATTTGCCCATCAATCAACCTTTCCCATGATGGCGATAAAGAGTCCTCAAAATCAGCCATAAATACTTTTACGTTAGCATTCAATGCGTTGATCACCATTTTCCGATCAACTGGCCCAGTAATTTCTATACGACGATCTTGTAAATCGTCAGGAATATTTTGAATCTTCCAATCTGCATTTTTAATGGAATTAGATTCCATAATAAAATCAGGTAAACTTCCTGCATCAATCCCTTTTTGGCGATGCACTCTATCTTTGAGTAGCTGCTCTCTTCTTGGCAAGAAACCTTCAACGAGATAAGAGAGAAAGCCAATAGAATCAGCATTTAATATCTGTTTTGCTTGCTGAGAAAATGCTTTCTTGAAGGTTAAATCTGAAATAGATAACTGCTGATCCATTGTTTTTTCCTCACTCATGGCTGGCTATGAATTAAGAGTAAACTCAAAAAATAAATAAATCAAAAACGGTTTCCATTTTAATTTAAATTAATTTTATCTATTTGATCTAAAAAGAGATATTTACTATTTTTATTTTGCTTTTAATTTCTATTACAAAAAACAAAGTGTTAAATATTAGTTAAATCATAGGGTTGTGTATTGGTGGGATTTTTTTTGTTAAAAATAAAAAATGAACAAATAGGCAAAAAATGGTTATTTATTCATCTAAATAAAGAAGGAAATCTTGATTTAAAGGCCAAATAATTTTGATTATTCAGCCTTATATTCTGAGATATGACCAGTTAACTGGCATTAAGTGAGTTTTTTAATCTAAAGTCGGTTCCATGTGAGTAAGATCAAATGGTGTGATCTGATACACATAATAATTGAGCCAATTGGAGAATAACAAGTGGCCATGACTACGCCAACGAACTTCCGGTGAATTATTCGGATCATCATTTTTGAAATAATTACACGGCAGTTCAGGTGTAATCCCCGCATCCACATCACGCCAATATTCTTGGGATAATGTCTCTGCATCGTACTCAGGATGTCCCGTGACAAATGCCAAACGCTTATCTTTTGATGCAAATAAGTACGCTCCTGCTTCCGGTGAACTGGCTAAAATATCAAGGTCTGTGTTCTCACGAATATAGTCTTCAGGGAAATCGGCATAACGGGAGTGCGGCGCATAAAAAGAAGCATCAAATCCTCGAGTTAATAACGCGTAAGGCTCTAATGTTTCGTGTGAATATACCCCAGAAAGTTTCTCTTTACGGGTTAATTTAGGTAAATCATACAATACGTTAAGCGCAGCTTGAACAGCCCAGCAAACAAACAATGTTGAAGTTACATGCTCTTTTGCCCATGCAATCACGCGCTCTATTTGTTCCCAATAACACACGTCAGCAAATTCAACTAAGCCGAGCGGAGCACCTGTGACAATTAATCCATCAAAATTTTGGTGTTTAATATCTTCAAAGTCACAGTAAAAATTGTTCAAATGTTCCGTTGGTGTATTCTTAGATTCTCGCTGATCAATGCGTAGAAGCTGGATGTCGACTTGCAATGGCGTGTTTGATAGCAACCGTAAAAATTGGTTTTCAGTCTCAATTTTTTTAGGCATTAAGTTCAGTATCAGTACTTTCAAGGGACGGATCTCCTGAAGGCTTGCTCTCGTCGTGGTCATGACAAAAACATTTTCTTCACGCAAGAAATTAACTGCTGGTAGCTCATCAGGCAGGCGAATTGGCATGGTTCATCCCCTTAAATATACTTTATACGTTTAGACTTCTAGAATGCTAAACAATCTAACCAATGTAACTCTACTTGTCGAGCGTTTCAAAGCAAGTTGAATTAATTTCAAGCGATGGTCAGTGTTATAGGAATATTGAGAGTCTAGCAAACTGATAACTCAATGATATCCAGACTTTTTATTACAGCTTAATAGCTAAAATGGCTTAGACTTTTTTGATCTGAAATAGAGAGGATTTTAAGACTTATTGTTTCTTGAATAATGATTTTCGGGTGGTAGGTTTTGCATAGTCGCCTTTAAATGCAGGTAGTCAGAGAGTAAGCATAACGGAATTTGTAAGATCTGAAGGTGTCTGTTTCGATAATAGCGCCTCAGAGGGTGACAATCTGACCTTTTATCGCCTATTTTTCATGCCCTAAACGCAAAAAAGCCACCCAATGGGTGGCTTCTCGGCTAATTTAATGTCTGGCAGTTCCCTACTCTCACATGGGGAGACCCCACACTACCATCGGCGCTACGGCGTTTCACTACTGAGTTCGGCATGGGGTCAGGTGGGACCACCGCGCTATTGCCGCCAGACAAATTCTGTTTATTCCCGTTTAGCCTTTAATCCACTAAACCAGAATATCAATCCTGAACAAGCTGTTGTGTCCACCTCTCGGCTTCCCACTTCATTGAATCAACTTCATCTCTCAATCTCGAAAACACCTTCGGTGTTGTCAGGTTAAGCCTCACGGTTCATTAGTATTGGTTAGCTCAACGTATCGCTACGCTTACACACCCAACCTATCAACGTCTTAGTCTTAAACGTTCCTTTAGGACCCTTAAAGAGTCAGGGAAGACTCATCTCAAGGCAAGTTTCCCGCTTAGATGCTTTCAGCGGTTATCTCTTCCGCACTTAGCTACCGGGCAATGCCATTGGCATGACAACCCGAACACCAGTGGTGCGTCCACTCCGGTCCTCTCGTACTAGGAGCAGCCCCTTTCAATCTTCCAACGCCCACGGCAGATAGGGACCGAACTGTCTCACGACGTTCTAAACCCAGCTCGCGTACCACTTTAAACGGCGAACAGCCGTACCCTTGGGACCTACTTCAGCCCCAGGATGTGATGAGCCGACATCGAGGTGCCAAACACCGCCGTCGATATGAACTCTTGGGCGGTATCAGCCTGTTATCCCCGGAGTACCTTTTATCCGTTGAGCGATGGCCCTTCCATACAGAACCACCGGATCACTAAGACCTACTTTCGTACCTGCTCGAGCCGTCACTCTCGCAGTCAAGCTGGCTTATGCCTTTGCACTAACCGCATGATGTCCGACCATGCTTAGCCAACCTTCGTGCTCCTCCGTTACTCTTTGGGAGGAGACCGCCCCAGTCAAACTACCCACCAGACACTGTCCGCACCCCAGATAATGGGGCTACGTTAGAACATCAAACATTAAAGGGTGGTATTTCAAGGTTGGCTCCACGCAGACTGGCGTCCACGCTTCAAAGCCTCCCACCTATCCTACACATCAAGGCTCAATGTTCAGTGTCAAGCTATAGTAAAGGTTCACGGGGTCTTTCCGTCTTGCCGCGGGTACACTGCATCTTCACAGCGAGTTCAATTTCACTGAGTCTCGGGTGGAGACAGCCTGGCCATCATTACGCCATTCGTGCAGGTCGGAACTTACCCGACAAGGAATTTCGCTACCTTAGGACCGTTATAGTTACGGCCGCCGTTTACTGGGGCTTCGATCAAGAGCTTCTCCTTACGGATAACCCCATCAATTAACCTTCCAGCACCGGGCAGGCGTCACACCGTATACGTCCACTTTCGTGTTTGCACAGTGCTGTGTTTTTAATAAACAGTTGCAGCCAGCTGGTATCTGCGACTGGCTTCAGCTCCATGGGTAAACCACTTCACCTAATGCCAGCGTGCCTTCTCCCGAAGTTACGGCACCATTTTGCCTAGTTCCTTCACCCGAGTTCTCTCAAGCGCCTGAGTATTCTCTACCTGACCACCTGTGTCGGTTTGGGGTACGATTAATGATAATCTAGAGCTTAGAGGCTTTTCCTGGAAGCGGGGTATAAGCTACTTCGCCACCGTAGTGACTCGTCATCAGACCTCAGCATATAGTGAACCGGATTTGCCTAATTCACCTGCCTACATCCTTAAACCGGGACAACCGTCGCCCGGCCAGCCTAACCTTCTCCGTCCCCCCATCGCAATTATCACCAGTACGGGAATATTAACCCGTTTCCCATCGACTACGCATTTCTGCCTCGCCTTAGGGGTCGACTCACCCTGCCCCGATTAACGTTGGACAGGAACCCTTGGTCTTCCGGCGTGCGGG